>NZ_JAELTV010000033.1 GCF_016429005.1 Pedobacter sp. ASV19 | reverse complement strand
ACGTTCGTCGGCAGCGTCAGATGTGTATAAGAGACAGATCATGGGGCGTTCAAACCTCCGCGCAAAAGATTCTATTGGTAGCTATAATATCGTAACCATCACCAAAGACTCTGTGTTTTATAATGAACGTAAGCCTGGTATGGCTACAAGTTCAAATGCCTGGGCTACAGCAAAACTCTATCCAAGGGACTTTACGACTTTGGATAAATATCCGCGACCCAATTTTGAAGTAAACGAAAAATATCCCGGTGCCAAAAAGGTTTGGAGCCAGCAAGATGACAGTGACATAGGTTCCGGAACGGTAATTTCAGGACAGCATGTTATCGTAACCAATACGGATGGCTGGATCAAAGCCTATGACATAAACAATGGGAATAAAATTTGGGGCATAAAAACAGGTGGAAAAATATATAGTACACCTGATGCAGCAGGGAACTCTATAGTAGTAGCAAGCACAGATAAATATCTTTATTGCCTGGACAATACTACTGGAAAAATCAATTGGAAAGCCGCATCGCATAAACCGATAGTTGCTTCACCTGTAATTGATGGCGATAAAGTATTTTGCGGGAGTTCGGATGGACATTTCAGATGTTACAACTTACGCACAGGAAAACTGATCTGGAAATTCAACGAAGTAAAGGGCTTTACTGAAAGTAAACCAGTTATAAAAAATGGCAAGGTCTATTTTGGCAGCTGGGGCAATTCTTTTTATGCCCTGAATAAAAATACCGGTGCATTGATCTGGCGCTGGAATGATGGTTATACCAATCGCATGTTCTCCCCTGCCTCTTGTGTTCCAGTCATCACAGGTAACAGGCTGTTCATTGTAGCACCTGACCGCCACATGACCTGCCTCAATGCGACAACGGGAGCCCTGATCTGGCGTAAAGGAGATCCCAAAGTAAGGGTTAGGGAATCGATGGGAATTTCGTCAGATAGTAGCCTCGTCTACGTAAAAACTATGGACGGTGACGTACTGGGTATTTCTTCCCAAGCAAATGAGATGGACATACAATGGAGAAGTGGCAAAAATATGGGTTATGAAATTTCGCCTTCTTTAGTTCAGGAATATGATGGCCTGGTATTTGGGTTAAGTAATTCAGGAAACATCTACGCTTTTAACCGTAAGGACGGCTCATTGGCCTGGATCCATAAACTTTCTAATGCATTGGTAAACCCTCTGTCCTTCCTCAAAGACAATAGGTTGATCGCGACCACAATGGATGGAAATATTACTTGTCTAAAATTCTAGTATATTCGCGGCTTTGAACTAACGGAATAAAAATGAGACTAGAAGAACAACTGCTTAAAAGAAGTGAAAACAAATGTGAATTGTGTCAAAGCAGTGAACCAATATATCTTTACGAAGTACCTCCTCAATCCAGTAGCAATGAAGACAACAGCATGATGGTCTGTACCACCTGCCTGAACCAGATTGATAGGAAAGAAGAATTGGACAGCAAACACTGGAATTGTCTTAGTGGCAGCATGTGGAGCGATGTACCAGCTATACAGGTAGTTTCCTGGCGTATGCTGAACAGACTTAGCAAGGAGAGCTGGGCTATGGACAATCTGGATATGATGTATCTTGACGAGGAAAGATTAGCTTGGGCAAAGGCAGCCGGTGGTCTTGATAACGATACAGATACTATTGAACTGCACCGGGATTCCATTGGTGGGGTACTTCAAAACGGAGATACTATTGTTTTAACCAAAACTTTAGATGTTAAAGGCTCTCAACTTAGTGCAAAATTAGGTACAGTAGTTAAGAATATTCGCCTGGTGGAGAACAACACCGACCAGATTGAAGGAAAAATTGAAGGACAGGTGATCGTTATCCTGACTAAATATGTAAGAAAACAAGGATAATAAGTATTGTCATTTATCGCATGGGTTTCCATAGAATTTGTTTATTTTGGCATTCTACCAATGACCTTTAAACTCTATGCTGAAGCCCATTTTTTATGAAAACAGTGAACTGCTAATCCACCCGTTTCGTCCGGATGACCTGGAAAGGTATGAACAACTTGTTGCTGATTTATTTTCTATTTTAACTGATGATCTGACCCTGAAATATATTCCGGAAAAACGCTTAAATTCTTTAGAAGAAGCGGAGATCTTTCTCCAAACCATGGTAGTCAACTACCATTCGGGTAGAAATTATGTGCACTTCATTACAGATAAGAAACAGGATAAGGTAGTTGGTATTATTGATCTGATCTCGCCTGAAGTTGCTAAAGAATTCTACGTGATCAGTAAATATCCGTATTTTATTGAATTTTATCTAAGCAGCAACGCTACCGGATGCTATATTATGACGCAAATTCTGCCTCCAATTGTTGACGAAATATTGGCACAGGGAATACCAAGTATCGGTGCAGTGGTTAACCGGAAAAATACAGCTGCAAAGCGTGTTTTGGAAAAGGCTAACTTTGCCCGCAAAGGGGAATTTGATATGCTCCAGGATTTTTACGAAACAAGGTCTTAGTTCAAACCAATAAATCAACCGCATTTTTCAAAGCCGGGTTTCTATTTGTATCCTTCCAAATGGCAAATAATTCCGTCCGTTGTCCGATATTTTCAATTTCAATAAACTTCACTTCCAGATCATAACCATATTTTAGAGAACTGGGTACAATGGCCACCCCTAAGCCTTCTTCCACCAATTTAAAGATCGTCAGCGCATGAACTGATTTATGAAAAACCTTTGGCCGGAACCCCTGATCTTCACAAATGCTCATGATCAATTCGTAATAAAATGGGCTGTCATCGCTGGAGAAAAATATAAAGGGTTCATTACTCAATTGCCGCACATTCTTAAAACTCTTTTTATCCAGAGGATAGCTTTTTGGAAGAACCACAGAGAACGAATCTGTAAACACCAGATGTTTGCTCATCCCATCGGGAACACGAGGTAAACGTACAAAACCCAGATCCAACTTATCTTTTTCCAGAAGTTCTACCTGCTGTTTATTAGACATCTCCTCCAGCGTAGTCTGAATTCCAGGATAACTTGCATTCAATTTCAATAACAATTCCGGCAGTACCTTTTGTGCCGCAGAGCCTAAAAAACCGATCCTTAATTCAGCTTCTTTACCCTGACCAATATTTTCTAACTGCCGCTTCACAGTTTCCAGATGGTTAAACATAAAGTCCACCTCTCCTTTTAGGTAAAGTCCGGCAGCAGTCAGTTCCACCTTCCTTTTGGTCCGGTCAAACAAAGTCACATTAAGGATTTCCTCCATCTGCTGGATCTGTCTTGTCAAACCCGGCTGGGAGATAAATAGTTTTTCTGCTGCCACCCGAAACTTCAGTTCCTGGGCCAGCACCTGGAAGTACTTAAGATGTCTAAGTTCTACTTGATAACCCATAGTTATTAATCAATGATGTAAATAGTATTTATAAGCATCAAAACTATGAAATATATTTGTGTTAAATAAAACATATCATCTTGGAACAGATCTTTAAATACGGCACCGATTTTCTGACGGCTAAAAAAGCTTTAGCCATCAGCGAAGGAAAAATAAAAGGCATATTAAGCCCGGAAACAAGGGAAAAAGTAAAACAAAGCAGTACAATTGTCGAAAACATTGCAGTCTCAGACAAAGCTGTTTATGGCATTAATACTGGTTTTGGCCCTTTATGTACAACCATGATTTCTGCCGAAGACACCAAGACACTTCAGGAAAACATATTGAAAAGCCATGCTGTTGGTACAGGTGCGCCAATTCCAGAAGAAATATCCCGTTTAATGCTGGTCCTGAAAGTACAAGCTCTTGCACAAGGCTATTCCGGTATTCAGGAAAGCACGCTCGACCGGATCATCTGGCATTTAGAGACTGGAGCAATTCCCGTAGTACCGATGCAAGGTTCTGTTGGAGCTTCCGGAGATCTTGCCCCACTCTCCCACCTTTTCCTTCCATTAATTGGCTTTGGACAGGTCCATTTTCAAGGCAATATCATCTCTACCGCGGCTCTATTTGAAAAACATGGAATTACGGCTATACACCTTGGCCCAAAAGAAGGCCTTGCGCTGATTAACGGAACGCAGTTTATTGCGGCCCATGGCGTTAAAGTGGTTGAGAAGTTACATAATTTACTGGCCACAGCAGACCTCACTGCAGCGATGATGCTGGAAGGACTTTTGGGCTCCATTAAACCTTTCAGTGCCGAACTGCATAAATTAAGACCTTTTAAAGGAAATATGCATGTAGCTGCCACCATGAGGAACCTGCTTCAGGACTCGGAAATCGTGGTTTCACATGCCAACTGCACCCGCGTTCAGGACCCTTATTCCCTGCGTTGCATTCCCCAGGTACATGGCGCGTCAAGAAATGCCTGGCTACACCTGAAAGAACTTTTAGAAATAGAATTGAATTCTGTAACCGATAACCCGGTAATTTTTAGTGAGGATCTGACCATCAGCGGAGGAAACTTCCATGGACAACCTTTAGCCATGGCCTTAGACTATGCTTGTCTGGCTGCATCCGAACTTGGGAACATTGCTGACAGGAGAATTTATCTATCCCTTGAAGGTATTACTCCCACCGTACCTAAATTGTTATTAAAAGAAACCGGGCTTAATTCTGGTTTCATGATCCTGCAATATACATCTGCGGCTCTCGCCAGTGAAAACAAAGGCCTTTGTTTTCCGGCAAGCGCAGACAGTATTCCAACTTCATTAGGCCAGGAAGACCATGTAAGCATGGGTTCCATCAGTGGACGTAAGGCTTTACAGGTGATCTATAACGTAGAAAAAATATTGGGTATAGAATTATTTTGTGCCGCCCAGGCCCTGGACTTTCAGGCGCCACTTCAATCTGGAAAAATCCCGGTTGCCATCCACAAACTAGTCCGTCAGCAGGTCCCGCATATAGAACAAGACCAGATCATGTACGATTTGATGCAGAACTGCATCGATCTGGTGAGTAAAGGTACCTTACCACAAATTGCCAGAGAAACTGCTGCTCAGGAAAACGTACCTTATGCTACAGAATACAGTAGTTACTTTGACGAATTTTAAGTTATGGATGCAGCATACAAACTCATAGGTCCATTTGCCCAGCTCGTTACTTTAGCTGACCTTCCCCTTAAAGGAGCCATTGCAGATGAACAAATAGTACCTATTGCCCAGGCAGGCATTCTGTTAAAAGGGAATAAGGTCTATAAAACAGGCAACTATGAAAGTCTCGAAAAGGAAGCCGCACTGCTTGGAGCAACGACAGTTACCCTAGAGGGAGAATATGTTTGTATTCCGGCTTTTACTGACGCGCATACCCATATTTGTTTTGCAGGCTCCAGGGCCCAGGATTATGCCATGCGCAATTCCGGAAAAACCTATCTGGAAATTTCTGAAGCAGGAGGTGGAATTTGGGATACGGTACAACATACCCGTAAAGCATCTCTTGACGAGCTGACTGCATCAACGATTCACCGGGCCAATCGTCACCTGTCGGAAGGGGTAACTACAATAGAGGTTAAAAGTGGTTATGGTTTATCAGTAAATGAAGAGTTAAAAATGCTCCGAGCAATAAAAGCTGCAAATCAGGAAACGTCTGCAGAACTGATCAGTACTTGCCTGGCCGCACATACCCTTCCAAGAGATTTTGAAGGCAGCCATAGTGAATACCTGGAGAAAATAAGCCAGGACTTATTCCCTGTACTCCTTGAAGAAAACCTATGCGGCCGGATGGATGCCTTTGTAGAGAAAGGTGCCTTTTCTCCTGAAAATATCCTTCCCTATTTTAAAAAAGCAATTGAACAGGGTTTCCAAATTACAGTTCATGCGGATCAGTTTAGTACAGGCGGAACTGCAGTGGCAGTACAGATAAACGCGCTAAGTGCGGATCATCTGGAAGCCAGTACAGAAAAGGAAGTCCAATTACTTGCCCAAAGCGATACTGTAGCCATGGCCTTACCAGGAGCAACAATAGGTTTGGGATGTGCATTTACCCCGGCCAGAAAGTTGCTGGATGCCGGTGCCTGCCTGGCCATTGCCAGTGATTGGAATCCAGGTTCTGCACCTATGGGTGATCTGCTCTCTCAGGCATCTATACTTGGTACTTTTGAGAAATTATCCAATGCCGAAATCCTGGCTGGTATTACTTACAGAGCAGCCCATGCCCTAAACTTAACAGACCGTGGATGCATAGAACAAAACATGCTTGCAGACTTTCTATTGTTTCAGGTAAATGATTACAGAGAAATTCTATATCAGCAAGGCAAACTGAAACCTAAGCAAGTCTGGAAAAACGGTGAATGTGTATTTACTTCAAATTTTGACTAAGAACATGAACTTTCAAGAAGAAATCCTGCAGGGTATTCCGCAAAATTTACCCCCTGCAAAACCTTACGATATCAAGGCCAATCATGCGCCTAAAAGAAAAGATATACTCAACCAGGAAGAAAAAAAACTCAGTCTGCGTAATGCTTTAAGGTATTTTCCTGAAGCATGGCATGCAGAATTGGCCGCAGAATTCCTGGAAGAATTAAATACTTACGGCCGCATTTATATGTACCGGTTCCGGCCAAATTACGAAATGTATGCCCGTCCACTTTCCGCCTATCCGGCAAAACACCAACATGCAGCCTGTATTATGCTGATGATCCAGAACAACTTGGACCCTGCCGTTGCGCAACATCCTCAGGAACTGATTACTTACGGGGGGAATGGTGCAGTATTCCAAAACTGGGCACAATACCTGCTCACTATGCAGTACCTGAGCAAAATGACAGGCGAACAAACTTTGCATATGTACAGCGGACACCCGATGGGTTTATTTCCTTCATCGGCAAATGCACCTCGTGTGGTGGTGACCAACGGAATGATGGTTCCAAATTATTCCAAACCTGATGATCTGGAAAAATACAATGCACTGGGCGTTACACAGTATGGACAGATGACCGCGGGTTCCTATATGTATATCGGTCCACAGGGGATTGTTCACGGAACGGCCATTACCGTGATGAATGCTTTCCGCAAACAATTAAAAACGAATGAATCGCCGGCAGGAAAAATTTTTCTGACAGCTGGATTAGGTGGTATGAGTGGAGCGCAAACCAAAGCTGGTAATATCGCTGGCTGCATCACCGTGTGTGCAGAGGTCAATCCAAGTGCCGCAAGAAAACGCCATGAACAAGGCTGGGTAGATGAAATCCTGGAAAATCTTCCTGAACTCATAGAAAGAGTCAACCTGGCCAAAATCAAACAAGAAACGGTTTCACTGGCTTATATTGGTAATGTGGTAGATGTTTGGGAAGGCTTTGCCGCCGCAGAACTGTATGTAGAACTGGGTTCTGATCAAACATCCCTCCATAACCCATGGTCTGGAGGCTATTATCCTGTTGGTCTTAGCTTTGAAGAAGCCAACAGAATGATGGCAGAAGAGCCGGAAAACTTCAAAGGGCAAGTGCAAAATTCCCTTCGCCGTCATGCAGCTGCCATTAACAAACACACGGCTAAAGGCACCTATTTCTTCGATTATGGCAATGCTTTCCTGTTGGAATGCAGTCGTGCCGGTGCAGACATCATGGCAGCAGATGGCATCAATTTCAGGTATCCATCTTATGTACAAGATATTCTTGGGCCTATGTGTTTCGATTATGGATTTGGCCCTTTCCGCTGGGTGTGTTCTTCAGGAAAGGAGACCGATCTGGCCCTCACCGACAAGATTGCACAGCAGGTAATGGAGGAAATCAAACAAACAGCCCCGGCGGAAATTCAGCAACAATTGCAAGACAATATCACCTGGATCAGAGAGGCCTCCAAAAACAAACTGGTGGTGGGTTCTCAGGCCAGGATCCTGTATGCAGATGCAGAAGGCCGGGCAAAAATAGCAGAACGGTTTAATCAACTGGTTAAAAGCGGCGACCTCACTGCTCCAGTTGTTCTGGGTCGTGACCATCATGATGTAAGCGGTACAGATTCTCCTTTCAGAGAAACCAGCAATATTTACGATGGGAGCAGGTACACCGCAGATATGGCTATACAGAATGTCATCGGCGATAGTTTTCGCGGAGCGACCTGGGTTTCAATACACAATGGAGGTGGCGTAGGTTGGGGAGAAGTGATCAATGGCGGCTTCGGAATGGTCCTTGACGGTTCTGCTGAAGCTGATGCAAAATTAAAAAGCATGTTATTTTTTGATGTAAACAATGGTATTGCCAGACGTAGCTGGGCAAGAAATTCAGAAGCCAATTTTGCCATCAAGAGAGAGATGGAAAGGACACCTTCACTGGAAATTACGCTGGCTAACCAGGTTGAAGACCATATTCTGGACAGTTTATTTTAAAATAAAAAGCTTCATTCAGCCTTAAAAGCTGAATGAAGAAAAAAAATCAGAACAGGCATAGGGGTAAAACCACTATTGGGCGTAACAACTTACAAAGGACAAAAAAGCCTCACGTAAGTTAAACCCAATAACCTATGAATCACTTCTTAGACTTCACAAACCCCCTTAAAAACTTATTTTTCGCACCTGAAATTGCCTTGACCGAAATCAGTACCCTGGAAAAGAAAGCACCTGATATTGTTGTATATGTACTGCCCCTGGTACTTCTCATTACCATAGTTGAATTTTTCGTTTCTTATTTTTTGGAAAGGAAAAATTACGAATCTAAAGAAACATTAGGGTCTCTGTTTGTAGGCGCTGGAAACCTGCTCATCAATCTCGCAATGAAAACCATTATGCTTTATGGCGCAGTTTGGTTATACAATGCACTTCCCTACCGGATGGCATTCAATTGGTGGACTTTGATTCCTTGTTTTATCATCTACGATTTTTGCAGCTACTGGACACACCGGATTTCGCATTTTTGCCGTTTTTTCTGGGCATCACACGTCGTCCACCATTCTGCAGACCATTACAATTTAACTGTCAACTTCAGACAAAGCTGGTTCCAGTATACAAAAGTGATCTTCTTCATTCCATTACTCCTCACCGGCGTACATCCGGTGATCTTTTTCGTAGCCAATCAGCTCAGCTTGTTGTATCAATTTTGGGTACATACTGAAGCCATAGGCAAACTCGGTCCTTTAGTAGAAAAGTACATGGGCACACCTTCCAATCACCGTGTACACCACGGCAGTCAGGAAAAATACCTCGACAAAAATTTTGGGGCCGTGTTTATGATCTGGGATCACTTGTTTGGAACATTTCAATACGAAGTGGAAAAGCCAAAATACGGCATTACCAATCCATTAAAAAGTAAAATTGATCCGGTATACCTGAACATACATGAATTTCAGGACATCATTACTGATGTTAGACAGAGCCATAGCCTGGGCAGAAAGTTATATTACATTTTTGCAAGTCCAGACCATATTGCCAAAAGAAAATCAGGAAAAAAAGCAGGTGTTTAAATATATTAGTAACCTAAAGATCAACACAGCGAATAAGCTCTCCATGGAACATAACGATCATCAACTTCTGGAACGCATCAGAGCCGGAGACAAAAATGCATTTGAAACAACTTTTCGTAAGTTTTACAAAAAGCTCCGTATCTACGCTTATACTTTCGTCAAAGACAATGAAGATGCAGAAGAAATTGTACAACAGGTATTTTGTAAAATTTGGGAACGAAGAGACCAGCTTAGACTCGAAGGCGCATTACAACCCCTGCTTTATCGTTCGGTATATAATGAGAGTTTAAGCCAGCTCCGCCATCAGAAAGTGAAAGATACATTTCAAGCTTATCAGACTCAGCATATGGAACAAAGAGATCTGGATGTCAGTCATCAACTACTGGCCATAGAATTAAACCAGCATATCCAGCGTGCCATTGCCGAATTGCCGGAGCAATGCCGCACCATTTTTCAGATGAGCCGTTTTGAGCAGCTCAAATATCAGCAAATTGCAGATGCACTGAACATCTCTATAAAAACAGTTGAAAATCAGATGGGGAAGGCACTGAAGGTTTTGAGAATTAAACTGGTCGAATTCCTTCCACTGATCATCTTCTTACTGTATCTAATATAATACCATGAACAACAACAATACCATAAACGATGGCTTGCTGGTCAAGTACCTGATGAACGAAGCAACTGCTGAAGAACTTCAGCAAGTGGAAACATGGCTCAGCAATAGCAAGGAAAATCAGCAATATTTGAACACGTTGCAACTGATCTGGGAAGAAAGTACCAGCCTCGCAGAGGGCAGTGAGGAAGAAGAATCTGCTGCCTGGACTAAACTGGAAAACCGCCTGAACTTAAACACACCTGTTGTTCCAAAACGCAGAATTTTTAACACTCCCTGGCTCCGAATTGCTGCAATCGTTGTGCTGATTTGCGGCCTGGGCTGGTTTGCTTCCTATTATTTCCGCAACCCAGTACTCCTAACCCTGCAAAGCCATGCAGGTATACTCCATAAGGTGCTACCCGACGGTTCAGAGATCACATTGAACAAAAATTCAGAAATCATCTATTCAAGTATCTTTAGAGGCAAGAACAGGCCGGTAAAACTGACAGGGGAAGCCTTTTTTAAAGTAAGCCCAGATAAAGAAAAACCCTTTATCATTACAGTAAACGAAATAACAGTCAAAGTAGTTGGCACCTCTTTTAATGTAAAAAACAGGAACAAAAAAACCGTTGTAGTGGTTGAAACGGGCACTGTACAGGTAAGCCGCGGAAACAAAACGGTAGAATTACATGCCGGAGAGCAAAGTATAATAGACAAAGATCAAACCGGTCTGTCTAAGGAAAAAACCCGCAGCAAATTGTATAACTATTACAGGACCAACGAACTGGAATGTGAGCACACCCCTCTCCAGGAACTTGTTGATATCCTGAATGAAATCCATCATAAAAATATAGTGATCATTACAAGCGCTTTAAAAAACAAAGAGATTACAGCCGATTTCAAAAACCAGTCGCTGGAAGAAATCATACAAGTGATTAAAGAGACATTTAGAATCCAGGTAGAATATAAAAACCAACAAATTCTGCTAAAATAAAAAACGCTCCATGAAGTTTTCATTTTATCATCTTCCTTTCCTCTTTTTGCTCCCGGCCATCCTGACTGGATTTCATCTTACAGCCACAGCCCAGTCTTTGTTACATCGAACCATTTCAGTTCGCAGTCAGAATCAACCATTAGGGAAGGTGATGACCCAGATAGAGGAAAAAGCAGGCTTGCGGTTTTCTTATCAAAGCAAGATCATCCCCAGAGACAGTCTGGTCAATTTTCAGTGTACAGAACTGAGCATAAATGAAGTACTAGACAAATTACTAGACGAACGGTATGACTATTCTGAAACACGAAATTTCATTATCCTGCGCTACGCGCCAAAACGCCTCTCTCTTGTACTAGATAAAGCCTGGGGCGATCAGGAAAAATATACGATAAAAGGTTATGTAATTGATGAACATACCAGGCAGAAAATCCGCAATGCAAGTGTCTATGAAAGAAACCTGGCGCAAGCCACATTGACCGACGAAAACGGATACTTTGAAATCAGTCTTTCACATATTAATCAACCCATTGCACTCCGCATCAGCAAAGAGAATTACAAGGAACTGACCACTTACTATTTACTGGAAGTAAAAATACAACAACCAGGCAAAACAATAAGAACTGAAGAAATATCTGAAGATCCTGGAGATCTGATCACCAATGGGCTTGCTCAGTTCCTGATCTCCTCTAAGCAACGTATACATGCGCTCAATCTTGGAAACATAATCTCTACTGCACCCTACCAGGTTTCTTTAACACCCGCAATCAATACCCATGGCAATTTTAGCGGGCAGATTGTAAATGAAATATCGCTCAATGTTATTGGCGGGTACGATGCAGGTGTAGATGGTGTCGAAGTTGGGGGCATTTTCAATCTCAATAAAATGAATATGCGCGGCGTACAGCTAGCCGGCATTTTTAACATCAACGGCGGCAAAGCCGATGGCCTTCAGCTGGCCGGTATTTACAATGATGTTAAAAGCAGCCGAACAGGTGTTCAAATTGCCGGAATATTTAACAACGTACAAAAAAGTTCATCTGGCATCCAATTGGCTGGAGTATTTAATACGGTTCACGGAACATCCAGTGGATTGCAAATGTCCGGTATTTTAAACCAGGCAGACCAACTTAGCGGTTTTCAATTCGGCTTGATCAATGTCGCTCACTCGTCCACCGGATACAGTTTAGGTTTACTAAATCTAATCAGCAATGGCTTTCAACGCGTCAATATCAGCACCAACGAAACGACAGCACTGAATCTGGCTCTCAAAACCGGCAACAACAACCTTTACACCTCACTGCTGGCTGGCATGAACCTTAAAAAGGAAGAAAAACAATACCTTTTCGGGGCAGGATTAGGAAAAGTGATCAATATGGGTAAAATGCTCAGTTTAAGTCCTGAACTGAGCTGCAGATACCTTTATCTGGGCAACTGGAAAGACATCAATCTTTTAAACCGCTTAGATCTGGGCTTAAATTTCAGGCTTGCCGGTGGGCTCAGAATCACCACAGGCCCATCTTTAAACATTTATTATAGTGATCAACTTACAGCCAACCCTGGTTACACCGATATGATCCAGCGCAAAGATCAATTTAATTTATCCAACCCTAAACTAAAGGGTTGGATTGGATGGACAGCAGGAATTACCCTTTTTTGATTTCTTTAATGGAAATTGCAGACTTCACCAGCCCTTTGCCGGCAGCTTCTAAACTGGTTAACCCGCCATCTTTCCCAGCCTGCAGGATAATCTGACACTTGCCATTAAACAAGCTTCTTTTCCAGACACCATTTTCGCTTTTATCTGATTCGTGACTGCTTGGATCTCCGTTGCCAACACCAATAATCTTCAGGTCTCCTTTCAGAGAAAATTCGACAAGTGAATTGGCGTCAGGCACTTCCCTGCCCTGTTTGTCTATGGCGGTTACGTTAACCACAACAGCATCTTTTCCGTCGGCGGAAATTTCCTGGCGGCTTGCCTTCATTACCAGGCGGTAAGCATCCCCCGTGGTCTCCACTTTTGCAGTCAGTTTTTTTCCCTTTTTATAGGCCACAGCAGAAAGCGTTCCCGGTTGAAAAGGAATACTCCATTTAAGATGACTGTTTCTGGGCATGGTTTTCTTTCCAAAACTTTTCCCGTTCAAAAACAGTTCTACCGTTTCAGCATTGGTATTTACCCAAACCTCTACAGGCTGCCCTTCTTTTCCTTTCCAGTTCCAATGCGGAGAAAGGTGTAACACGTCTTGATCAGTCCACCAGGATTGATAATAATAGTATATATTTTTAGGAAAACCACAAATATCCATTACACCAAAATGGGAATTGATATTAGGCCATTCATAAGGCGTAGGCTCTCCACGGTAATCAAATCCGGTCCAGATAAAACCGCCCATCCAATATGGATTCTCGGCCGCCAGTGTCCACCAGTCCTCAGCCTTGCTTGCCCACCATGGGGCCGTAATGTCCTGGTCAGGCACATAACCTGCAATAGAATCTTTCACATAAATCCCCCTTGTTGTCACCGTACTACCCATTTCTGTGCCAATCACGGGTTGACCAGGATGATCCCTGTGGTAATCTGCAACAGCAAACTGACGGTAATTGAATCCGCGAACCGGAATCACCTCATTAACACCGGTAAATACATTAGCTAAATCGGCGGCATAAGTACTGGTACGGTATGGATCAAGTTCCTTTTGTTTAGCCAACAAAGTCTGAGCAATACGTTTACCAATGGAGTTGGTTTGAATCAGACCTTCTTCATTACCAATAGACCACATGAACACACTTGCGTGGTTCCGGTCCCTTTTGATCAGTTGTTCAAATTGCGACATATACTCGGGGCTGCTGTTCAGCAATCGCTGCTCATCCATCACCAGCATTCCCAGACTGTCACAAGCCTCAAGCAGCTCAGGTGTCGGCGCATGATGACTGGTTCGGTAGGCATTGCATCCCATTTCTTTTAGCAGACCAATACGGTAATATTGAAGGTAGTCGGGCAAAGCGCTTCCAAGACCCGCATGATCCTGATGGTTATTCGTACCCTTGATCTTTACGTGTTTCCCATTAAGAAAGAGTCCTTTTTCTGGATCGATTTTAATGGTTCGGACGCCATAACGGGTCACCACACTGTCCAATACACGATCTCCTGATTTTAATACAGAAACAACCTTGTATAAATAAGGATCTTCCAAAGACCATAACCGGGGTTTATCCAGCTCTATAACTTGTTGAACGGAAGCTTGTCCGTTTATGGCCAAACTTAGCACCTGAACCTGGCTTTCGGCTAGTTTTTTTCCATTCCGATCGGCGAGATAGGTATACAGTTTGACCTGACCTGCCTCAAGTCCCAGGTTTTTCAGGCCGGTTTCAACAGTGATTTTAGCTTTCTCCTGCACTACGGCCGCATGTACAAAAACATCCTCTTTCGGAATATGCAGATTATGGTACTGATTTAACCAGACATGACGGTAAATACCGGCCCCCTCGTAAAACCAACCCTCATACTGAGTAGCATTTACCCGTACCACCAATACATTCTCTTTCCCAAAATTCAGGTAATCTGTTAGATCATACTGAACCCCAAGATAGCCGCTTTGATGATTACCCAGGTAAAATCCATTGATCCAGATTTCTGCATCCCTGAAAATTCCATCAAACTGAATCTGGAAACGTTGTCCGGAATCTGCTTTCGAAACCAGGAAATGTTTACGGTACCAACCAACACTGGTTTCTGGAAATAAACCGCCTATGGGCTTATAGCCATGGGCCAGAACATCAGCCTTTGCAGATTGAACAAAAGGCAGTTCTGGCGCCCAGTCATGAGGAACATTCAATTTCCTCCAGCCAGCATCATTAAATTTTGGATCTATTGCCGTGTTTTCCGCTTTCCCGGATTTTGCAAAAAGATTGGCTACCTTATAATTAAAATCTTTAGATGGATCAGCCGCATGGCCAAAACTGAACCTCCAGTCTTCATCAAAATTAATTCTTCGTGGAAGACTATGCTGCTGGGCAGCTAAGGGTTTAGGGGCAAATAGCTGAGCAATCAGCATCAGCAGAAAAAATCCTGTAAATCGGCGCATATTCAGTAGTCAATGTTATTTAAGGTAAATGGATGTAATTTCCAGGGTATTAGGTTCTGTATTCCCCTTGTTTTTGAGGCCGTAACCAAAGGTGAGTTCCAGCTTCTGTACATCTTGTAAATTAAAAGCATGATCATTTTCAGATCTGTAGTATAAGGGTAAAAATCCAGGATAAGGTCTGGGCAACAGTAGTTGGGCATCTTTCTGCAAACTACTCAGGGGAATTTCTATATCAGAAAACTCATGGCCTGCCATAGCTTCCGCAGAAAAGAAATCACCTTGTCTGGTGATGAAACCAAATTTGATCTTCAGAGGCGTTGTATTTCCCGTTCTGGCCCGGATAACTATGGTTTTCAAAGCCATGCTTTCTTCGGGGCTAAGTCCAAGCTGATCTTCCACAAAACTCTGGATACCAATCAGCGGGCTCGCCTCTGTTGTATCCAGTTTCAACCTCAATAGGGTTGGCACTGGAATTTCTCCATGCACATATTCCAGTGCCTTGTTGTTCCAGTCCGGATTGTGCACAGTGACTTTGTCTTTATCGGCAAAGGGGCTGAACAAATGAATTCGGGATGCTTTCGGCGCCACAAACTCCCCTGCCTTAATCTGACCAATACGGCTTTGGGCGGTAAAAGTGTTTTGCTTTCCTTTTTTTACCAGCCAGTATACACCTGGCGATACCCTAAATTGATACCCCGCAGCCCCTGAACCAGAACCTGCGGAGCCATTAATCCCGCTAACCTCAAAATCCTGCCCTAAGTCTGGAAGGTTCAATTTTATCAGGTGATTTTGCCACCTGATCCTGGCGACTTCCTTTTCAGGAACATTTCTTTCAAAAGGATCACGGATAAAAGCAGCATCAGGCATCACCTCCAACCTCCAGATCCCCTCTGCCACCCGGTCTATAAAATAAGCTCCTGTGCCTTCATACTGAATTACTCCAGAATTGCCAACGCCAGCAATATGACGCAAGGAGGTTCTATTTACGGGTGTTGAAGTTGTTGTATTGGAATAGTAGAACTCCTCTGCTGTGTTCATTTCACTCAGAGAAGTTTGAGGATCTAAACGAAAAGCATCGAATAGTGTATCGGTAGCATACTTTTTTTGTAATGGCAATTGGTGAAAAGCCTTGGAAGCAATGAGCAGACTAATGGCCTTAGCCGGGGTATAAGCTAAATTTAAGTAGTGAGTTTGGTATTCTACATTCGTAGAGGCCGTAGCCATTGGATCATAGGCAAATTGGGTTGCCCACTGAAATCCGGCAGTTCTGAAACTTCGCGCCATAGCAGGATACATATACGCAGCCAAAACATCTGCAGCATCGAATTCATACACCATCCTGGCTCTTTTGTTAAAACCCGGAATACTGTCAAAAGGGATTGTATATTTAGACACATTTGGCAAATAATTTCCTTTCTGAGTATGTCCAGCCACCAGTCCAGTTGGATACCACTGGAAACTATGCCCCTGAACATCAGCTTTCACTATCGCATCAGCATATTTTGGAGATTCACTAATGTTGTAAAACACAGGCTTGGTCCAGCCCGTATTTCGAATGGCCTTAACCATGCGGTTGATATACGCTGTTGTTCGTTCTTTTGGACCACTGTGCTGTGGTTCATTGTTAACCTCTGTTGCGATAATATCAGGGTCCTGTTCATAAGTGAGCCCCGTATATTGGTTTTTATGCTTAAAAAACTGGCTAAGGTATCTTTCCTGTGCCTTAAAGGCCTCTTCTTCTACCAAAGCCGTTTTTTTTCCATATTTAGCAGAAAAACTGCCTGTGTTTTCGTCTTTTTCAGGATAACCATTACCCCAGAAAGCAATCGGGGTAATAATGGTTTTAATATTTCTTTTTTTAAGCTCTGCAATCAGAAAATCAAATAACCTCAGATGTTCATTAGAGACCAGATTGCCTGCAGCATCAGAAATTTCGGTATCCCAGACATGAACCCTGAAAGCATCGAGCCCAAGACGGGAAAAATGGTACACATCATCCTTTATAGCCTGCTCCACAGAAAGACCAAGCCGATTAATGGACCGGTAACCATAAGCAAAAGGTGCCGTATAGTTAACCCCGAAAAAGGAGGCTTCTTTTTTATCTTTTTCCCAGCGCATAACTCCCTGCGCATCTATATAAACACCTTGTTTTGCAACTGTAGTTTTAGGAGACTGTGCTACCGCAGATAATGCAAATAAGGAAGCTACGGCAAGTAATAAGATCTTTTTTTCTGTCATCGCGGTTTTAATTATGGTAAAAAAGCATCAAGTGCCACGGTTGGTTTACCTGTGTCGTCAAATGCGCCTAGTTTATAGCCATTCCAGCTGTTATAAGATTCGGGTTCCCAATAAAATACACCCAGCCCTTTTTGATTAGGAAGCGCTTTAGTTTTAGCCAGCAAGTCGGTAATAAAAGATTTAGATGCTGCAGCCTCGGCCACAGGCATTCCAATCTCACAGATCATAATCTCCGAACCATAACGGGAAATCATATCGGTCATATTTGCCAGACATTGCGTATTTTTTGTTGCCCAATCCGTTGCCGAGGGATATAGAGACATGCCAATTACATCCCATTTAGCCCCATTGCTTTTCAAGCCATCAAACATCCATCTGAATAAGGAATTATCATATCCGTTAGACAAATGCACAATCACCTTTGAACTTGGGTTCACCGATTTCACTGCGTTATAGCCCGAAAGGACCAGATCTGCAAAATTTTTCATCCTGAGCGAGGCTTTCCCTTCTTCCCAAAGCATGCCATTATTCGTTTCATTACCCACTTGCACCCATTCCGGTATAATCTTGTTATTTTTCAAAGTCGTCAATACATCAACAGTATGGTTATAGACCGATGTTTTCAAAGCAGTAATGTCTTGTGACATCCAGGCAGCAGGTTTGGCTTGTTGGCCAGGATCTGCCCAGGTATCGCTATAGTGAAAATCGACAAGTATACGCATGTTCATAGCCTTGGCACGTTTAGCCTTGGCCAGTACATCGGCAGTATTACACCAGCCCGAGGACGGGTTTACCCATACCCTAAGCCGGATGGAATTAATGCCTTTATCACTTAAGATCTTAAACAGGTCCTGCTGTACACCAGCACTATTGTAAAATTTCTTACCCCCAGCTTCCATTTCACTTACCCAGCTCACATCTGCCCCTTTTGCATAAGTGCCCGGAGGATCTGGTAAGGGGTAAATCTGTGTATCTCCTTTTGGAGTTTTCTTGCAGCCTGCTGCAAAAATAATGGCCATGAACAAGATGCTTAAATTCTTAGCGCCATATATAGAATTGAGTTTCATTTTCTTCTTATTTAATTGAGTAAGTATAATTTCCATCACCGGCACTTAGATCTAAAGTTACCGTAAACACACCAGTTTTAGGAACAGGAATATTGATGCCGCCCCAGGTTGGCGCACCGGCAAAAACCAATGTTCCTTTATCGTCTACCTTATAGCTGATGTCATACCCCCCGTTAGATGTAAATGCGAACCCTTTTCCTTCAGTAAGGCTCACATTAGCAGCCGTCCATTTCTTAGTAGTGGCATTGTATATCATTGGAGTTGCAGAAGTACTCCAGCCATTATCATCTCCCGAAATGAAGAATTTTACTGCGGTGTAATTGATCGTCAAAGCATCCAGGTCTACGTTAACTTTGGTATAGGCAGGTGATGGAGTTAACCACAAATTGCCCCCTCCAAGACTTAAGGTATTTGCATCTGTACCCCAGCCATAAGTCTTTGCATCTTTACTGGATATCAGCTGAAAGGCATCCCCACCCCATCCATCTGCATTTGGCAGATCTATATAACCTTCGTACTTAGTGTTAAACTTGGCCGAGGTTAAAATAAAACCATCTGTTCTTTCAGCTGGAGTTTTCCATGAATTTCCACCTTTAACCAGTAAGGCCGGATATTCCACCATAGACTTATAGGGGGTTACATTCATTTTCAACACAGAATAACTGGGTTTAACCGTAGATTGTACGCCTGTGTTTTGGTTCAGTTCTGTTTTTAAACGAACAACAATAGTGCTGCTCACATCAACAGGCAACATCATCTGTACCGCCAATAAGGCATTAAAATCTGCACCGAGGTAGTTTTTTTTAAGACTGTCAGCAGCCAGTTTAACGTTGATCGCATTGGACCAGGCATTAGCGCCGCTCGTATCTGAGGGTACATCAAATTGCAAAGTATAAGTGGGTACTACCTTAATACCATAATCAGCGGCCTTAAAACTAAAAGTAACCACCTTTACAGCATCTGTAGCTTCTGAAAGGACCACACTACTGGCCGAACTGCTGAAAGCCAGTGTACCTGCAGCTGGTGGAACGACGATATTTTGGCTTTGCTCCTTTTTACAAGCAGTAAAAAGAAGAGGTAAAGAGATCATCAGTAAAAACCGATTCATTAAATTCTTCATGATTGCGGAACTAGATTAATAACCTGTGTTTTGAATTAAATTAGGATTGGCAGAAAGGTCCGTTGGCGGCAAAGGAAATAGATTGAACTTAGCGGCCACAGAAGTACCTGCTCTCACACCGCCTTTCCACGCCCATAAGTACGCGTTAGTGGTGAACTTATTGTAGCGGATCAGATCTGTTCTTCTAAACGCTTCGTAATACAATTCACGCCCCCTTTCATCCAGAATAAAATCTGTAGTCAAGGCCGTTGAACTGATATTCCCCGCAGTACTGCCATTATAAGCTCTTGTACGAAGCTTGTTGATATAATCTAGCGCGGTGCTTAAACTTCCACCTGATCCACCTCTTAATACAGCTTCTGCATAAATCAAATAGGTTTCGCCAAGTCTGAACAACGGAAAATCAATATCGGAAAAATCTTTAGCGGCATCCTGATGAGGCGCAGGTCCCCCTGACCGGGTTTTATTCCTGAACTTCGTGCTCGAATATCCATCTGTAGAAACATACAGTTCCGTCATTTCCAGATTCTGACCCGTCATATAAAACTGAGCTCTGGAATCCGTATTACCAGTTTTATCTACAAATAGGTTCACAAAATTCTCCGTAAAACGCAATCCGCCCCAATCTCCGTTAGACCCGGAAACCTCTGCCGGTACATGGGCCGGCCCGTGCATCAGATAAGTAGTACCACCATAATTCTGGGTACTCGTTCCATCATAATTAATGGTCAGAATAAACTCATCCGTATTCAGGTAATTGTCTGCAATGGTCAGCTCACGGTAGTTGTTGTGCAAAGTATAACCAGCCTGTGTAATTTTATTGCAATAGGTAATGGCTTCTGTATACTTAGGGCTACCCGTGTAAACTTCAGCATTGAGGTACATTCTCGATAATAAAGCCCAGGCAGCAGCCCGGTCTGCCCTGCCGTATTCATTTGTTTTAGGTGCAGCAAGGTCATTTTCAATCGCCTTTAACTCTGATTCTATATACGTAAACAGATCTTTACGCTGGATTTGCTTAGGGAAATCTTTTCCTCCAATCTCTATGGCCTCAGTAACCATAGGCGGATTGCCATAGATATCCATCAACACCCAATATTGATAAGCTCTAAGAAAACGGGATTCAGCCCTGTACTTTCTAATATCATTTGCATCTGCCCCACTAATCCCTCTTTTAGCGATGTTATCGTCTGAAGATTGCCTGATGAAATCATTACATAAGGTAATCTGAAAAAAAGATCTGTAATACAACCCATTAATAATAGAATTGATGGAAGACCAGCTCAGCTCATGAAGCCCCTGGATACCCGCATCACTCTGCCAGGACCATGCAGCTTCATCAGTAGTCAGCTCCTGCAAATTCCAATACAGTCTCAAAAAGTCGGAATTTCCCTCATCTTTAATGATTTCAACAGGAATATCCTGCTGACCAGTAGTGGCATTTCCCGTTAGCGCGAAAGCACCATACACTTTGGCCAGTGCTTGCTTGTAACCTGCAGGGGTAGCATAAACTTTATCTGCAGTAAGGTCGTTGGTTGGTGTAAGGTCTAATTTTTTACAAGCCCCAAATACAGTGATGGCGAGGCAGGTCAGTGAAACCATTCTTAAAAAGTTGACACGGCCATATTTTTTATGTAAAGTATTCATTATCGGATTCTTTGAAAAGGTTAAAAATTAACATTTATGCCTAAGGACATCACCCTTGGTCTTGGGTACAGATTGTTATCCACCCCAAAAGGAACTTCCGGGTCCAAACCGCTGTATTTGGTGATGGTAAATACATTCTGAACTGTAGCACTTAACTGAAGACTGGCCTTGCTTTGAAAGATTTTGCCAAACCTGTAACCCAGATTAATGTTGTCCATTTTTAGGAAAGAAGCATTTTCAATATAATAATCACTCAATACCTGCTGGGTTTTAAAATTGGTAACCAGGTAATTAGGCGATGCATTGGCTAAAATTGCGGAACCTTTGATTTGAGCCAGGTTACCGGTTTGGCTCTTAATGTTATTGTAAACATAGTTACCCAGATTAGCCCTTAGGGTAAAACTCAAACTCCATTGTTTATAATTCATGTTGTTACTAAAACCAAGAAAGACCTTAGGATCTGCAGGTTTGCCTTTATGAAAATCATTTTCATTCACCAGGCCATCTCCATTTTGATCTACATAAACCCCTTCAATTGGCTTTCCAGATTGATCATAGGTCTGTTCTAACAGGTAGAACGTATTTTTACTCCCACCAACGGCATTGATTAACGCATATTGTCCGCTTACCCCTCCTGCGATGCTGCCGGTAGGGAATCCTTTATAGTTGGCATCATCAGGTACCACAGTAAGATTGGTAATCGTATTTTTGTTATACGTAGCATTAAAGCTAAAGTCCCAGTTAAGTTCGGTCGTTTTAACAGGTATAAAACCAACAGTTAATTCCAATCCCTTATTATTCATACTCCCTACATTGACCACCGCCGTAGCCGAGAAGTTGGTACCCGCTGGCTGTGGAACCTTATTTAAAAGATCACTTGTTTTTTTATAGTACCAGTCCAGACTACCAGTAATCCGATTGTCCAGAAAACCAGCATCAACACCAATATTGGTGGTCGCTGTTTGTTCCCATTTGATGTTAGAGATATAAGCGCTTGGTCTGTACATCTGGTAAAAAGTATTTCCAAACTGATAAGCAGCATTCGGAGTGCTTAAGTTATAAGTAGACAGGTAGCCATAATTACCAATAGCATCACCATCCTGCTGACCTGTTATACCATAGCTTGCGCGGAGTTTAAGCGCAGACAAGTCTTTGCTGTTCTTTAAAAAATCTTCATTCTTTAAAGTCCAGGCCAGGGCAATTGATGGGAACAAAGCATATTTATATTTCGGCGCAAAGCGCGAAGAACCATCCCTGCGAAGAGTTGCCGTCAGCAGATAGCGTTCGTCATAATTGTAATTTAAACGTCCAAAATAGGAAATAAGCCTATTTTGTGGTTTGTTAAATGGAAATGTTGGATCAGAGTTGGCAATTTTATTGCCATTGGCATTAAAGTCAGCAAAGTTATAGACTTTAGTCAGGTAGTCGTTATAAGAGTATCCTGCAGTAGCATCTACCCTGCTTTTGATCGACTTAAACTCTTTAACATAATTCAGATAAAAATCAAGGACCGTATTGGTCCGTGTCTGTTTGTATTGAGTGTTAACTCCTGCTTGATTGATGGTTTCTGCCGCATTCTGGTCTACAAAGACAGTTCCCTTTCCTGCAGCCACATCATAGCCCGCATTTAAATTGGCATGCAAATCCGGCAAAAAGTGGAATTTATAGTCCAGTTGCAAATTACCAATGCTCCGGTACGGATTAGACCTGTCCTGGCGTTGTTCCAGCAAACCAACTGGATTTCTTCCCACCAGGTTCACCAGTCCACTTGGCGTACTTGGATCCAGCCATTCCCAATACCCATTATAATCTGTTCTATTTGTATACACTGCCTGAGTTGGATCAAAGCTTACAGCCCCACTTATGGCTGCTGTGTTCGCAAACCGGGTTTTCAATGCGCTTCCTTTCAGGTTAAGGTCTACCTTTAAATGATTGTCAAAAAAGGTAGGGTTCAATACAAAAGCAAGAGAGGTCTTTTGCAATTCGTCTGTCCGAAGAATTCCCCTTTGGTTCTGATAGCCCAAAGAAAGTCTATACGGCAGATTTTTAATCCCCCCGCTAATGTTCAGGTTATTGTCTGTAGCCAGTCCATCCTGGTAAATCAAATCCTGCCAATTGGTATTGAAAGCACCCAACATATCTTTCTGTTTCTGTGTTCCGCTGGCATTAACAATACTCCGAATCTGGTCAGCACTGAGTACATCTACTTTTTTAATAATCTTAGAGAGAGAATTCACGGAATTGAAACCTAATTTTAATTCTCCTCCCAATCCTTTCTTAGTGGTAATGATAATAACACCATTCGCAGCTCTTGCACCATAAATGGCAGATGCGGAAGCATCCTTCAAAACCGTAAAAGACTCAATATCATTTGGATTAATGAAACTCATAGGATTGGACGCTCCGGAAACACCACCATTTTCAAGCGGAACCCCATCAATAACAATCAACGGATCATTACTGGCGTTTAGAGAAGATCCTCCGCGGATGCGAATGGTACTTCCGCTTCCCGGTTGCCCACCGTTAGAAGTGATCGAAACACCAGCAACCTTACCCGCAAGCATCTGCTCCGGCGTAGTAATATTACCCTTTTGAAAGTCCTTTGAACTGACCACAGCAACAGAGCCCGTCAGGTCCTGTTTCCGTGTAGTACCATACCCAACTACAACCACTTCACTTAAGGAAGCATTGTCCTCCTGCAGGGTAACGTTCAGGATGGTTGACGAAGCAGCCACATCCTGCTTGAGGAAGCCTATGGAACTAAACTCCAGCACACCCTGGCTAGATGGAATACGGATAGAAAATTTACCTTCCGGCCCTGTCACAGTTGCCGTAGCTGTTCCTTTTAAACGTACACTTACGCCAGGAAGCCCAAGCCCATCAGCAGCCGACCTTACAGTACCGGTTACCGTAACCGCGTGCTGGGCATAAAGATTTATACTAGAGATAAAGAGCAGTAAAAGAAGCCAGCTGCCCTTCAGGTAAAAAGTAGAATTGTGCATACAATATTTGGTTAGGTTTACAGCTACAAATGAAGGTCTTCTGCCCCATTTCGGCTTGTTCTATTGGTCATATTTTTTGTCCTATCCGACATATTAATTGTATACTCAACAAATATAAGCGCCATATAGACGTTTAAACGCCTAATTCTCCTATCTTTATAAAAATATAAACCCGTTTGTTTCTTTTGTTATTCCATGATCTCTTTTTTAAAAGGCCTGATTTTAATTCTATGTTGCTCTATTGTTTCAGTTGTTGCTGGCCAGACGTTAAAATTCAGACATATTGGAATTGAAAACGGCTTGTCAAATAGTACAATTGAATGCATTTTTCAAGACCACCGCGGCTTTATGTGGTTTGGTACACGTGACGGATTGAATAAATATGATGGCAACCAGATAACCGTTTACCAGCACAATAAAGAAGAGGGCAGCATCAGTGACAATTACATCAGATGCATTTACGAAGACCAGAAAAAAAATTTATGGATCGGCACATCAAACGGCCTGAACAAGTTCGATCCTGAAAAGAACAAATTCATCAGATATCCTTCTTATCCAAACAAGACAAAGGGAAACAACAATATCATTACCTCTATTACCGAAACAGCTAAAGGACTGTGGGCAGGTACCTACGGCGGTGCTCTGAATTTATTAAATTCGTCAAAAAGCACCCTCGCTCTAGCTGGTCATCCAATAAACAACATCTCCCCAGACCAATCCGGTAATTTATGGCTGGCAACCGACCATGGACTCAAACATTTTAATCCAAAGAACGGAGAACTCAAAACAATACCTGCCTTAGAAAAGTATGTAATTCGCAGCATTACCGCATCTCCCGAAGGAAATCTGTGGCTGGCTACAGAAGAAAGAGGACTGTTTTGCTATACCCCCGCCACCGGTGCTTTAAAACAATACCGCCACGAAGATAAAAATGTGAACAGCCTGGGCAGTGACTTGGTCAGGGCTATTGTTTTCCGAAATAAAAAAGAGATCTGGATTGGAGGTATCAATGGAGGTCTCGATCTTTTTAACCCCGAGACCAATACTTTCCGCCATTATCAGAATGAACCTGGCGATCCATCTAGTCTGTCGCAGAGAACTGTTTCTGCTATTTATGAAGACAGACAGGGAAATCTATGGGTAGGTACCCACCGTGGAGGGATCAATTTATATTGTCCTGGTTCTGAAAAGTTCAATCTGGTACAAAAGGAACTCAATAAGAATAGCCTAAGCTATAACGATGTGAAAGCCTTTTACGCAGATCCCGATGGGCACATCTGGATTGGAACAGATGGCGGAGGTTTAAACAAGTTCAACCCCAACAACAAAACATTTATCCATTACAAAAACAATCCCTTTGATCCAACAAGCCTGGGCTCAGATGCAGTTCTTGATATAATAGCAGACCGGAACAACACCTTATTTGTTGGCACCTGGGGTGGTGGGTTAAACCTGATGAACCGGAGTACCGGAACTTTCAGCAGATACACTTATCACAACAATTTACCAGGCTCTATTTCTTCAGATTACGTTCAGAAATCTTATGAAGACACAGAAGGCAACCTCTGGGTTGGTACGTACTATGGTGGATTAAACCTCTTTGACAGAAAAGCCAGCAAATTTAGCCGTTTGATAAATGGCAGCCAGGGAACAAAATTAACAGGCAATAACATTATTTCTTTGCTCGAGGACAACAGAAAGAATCTCTGGATCGGAACAGATGATGGCGGGTTAAATTGCTACAACCTGCTCAGCAAACGCATCTCACATTATTTCTTAAACGAAGAGAAGAAACCCGATCTCCGGGTGTTGTTCATGGACCATAAAAACAGGCTCTGGCTAGGTCAAAAAGGACTGTACTTGTTCAATCCTGCAAAAAATACTTTTTCTCTGTATACCGAAAAAGCAGAATTGGGCAGCATTTTCATTAAGGGTATCGCGGAAGACAAACAAGGAAATTTCTGGATCTCTACATCTAAAGGATTGATTAAATTTAATCCGGAAAGCCAGGCTTATCGAAAATACAATACCGCAGATGGCCTGCAGGGCCTGGAGTTTGAAGCCAATGCGGTAATGAAAACGGCAAACGGAGAAATGTTCTTCGGTGGAGTTAATGGTTTTAATTCCTTTTTTCCGGAGGAGATCAGAATCAACAAATTTGTCCCGCCGGTTTACCTCACAGAATTTCAAATCTTTAACAACAAAATCTTTCCTGGTGTAAAGGGCTCACCACTCGGCAAAGACATCAGTTTCACCAAAAAAATGCATCTTCATTACGATCAGAACACCTTTTCTTTTAGTTTTGCAGGCCTCAATTACACCGTACCTGAAAACAATAAATATGCCTATCAATTAGAAGGGTTTGACAAAGGGTGGAATGAAAACCGCCTCACAGGTAAAGCTTCCTATACCAATCTAGATCCTGGCACCTATACCTTCAGGGTACGGGCTTCCAACAATGATAACATATGGAATACAACAGGAACCTCTGTTCAAATAGTGATTACCCCTCCCTACTGGGCAACCTGGTGGTTCCGTCTGATCGCTGTCTGTTTGATTCTGTATCTGGCCTATTTTTTATTGAGTTTTAAACGGAAACTGGAACTTCGTGCCCTGGAAGAGAAAAAAAGAGAAGAAATGCACCAGGTTCAGCTCCAGTTTTTCACCAATATCTCCCACGAATTCCGCACGCCGCTTTCACTGATCCTCGGGCCAATAGACCGTTTGTTAAAAGAAGATTCACAAACCGCTTTTCAAAACTATTATAAAACAATTCACAGGAATGCCAATCGACTGTTGTATCTGATCAATGAGTTAATGGATTTCAGAAAAATAGAAACAGGAGCTTTAAAGCTGAAAGTCATTCCAGGTAACCTGAGCCTGTTTATTGATGAAGTCGCAGAGGAATTCTCTGAAATGGCTTTGGAAAAACAGATTATATTTAAAGTTGGAAAAACACGTGATTTTACAGAAGTCTGGTTTGACAGACAGATCCTGGAGAAAATCCTCCTCAATCTGATCAACAATTCCTTGAAATATACCAAGTCAGGTGGTGAAATTACACTTGACATTCTGGATACACTAGAGGGCACACCACCCTATTATAAAAACCAGCTGCTGATTAAAAGCGATTTTGAAGCAAAACAATATCTGTACATCAGAGTTGCAGATACCGGCATAGGCATCTCCGGAGATTCCATTCATCATCTGTTTGAACGTTATTACAGGATTACTGAATCGCATATGGGATCAGGTGTGGGACTTGCTTTTGTAAAGAGCTTAACCCTGCTGCATAAAGGCATCATCCAGGTATCCAGCGAAAAACACCAGGGTACCGAAATCATTATTGGCATTCCTTTAGCAAAGACAGATTACAATAAGGAAGAATTGTGGGGGCAAGGCGAAGATAAAGGTGGTACCCGATTGGAAAGCATTAATTATAATTCAGAAGAGCGGCTTCCCGCAACAGTTAAAAGCCCAATATCTAAAACAGGGATGTCTTCATTAACCATCCGGCACATATTAATTGTAGACGACAACCACGAACTAAGATCCTTTCTTAAAGGTGCGCTTGAAAATGATTATCATATATCTGAAGCCGAAGATGGACATGCCGGTCTGGTTATGGCCAGAGAAGTTTTCCCCGACCTGGTTATTAGTGACGTGATGATGCCCGGCATGAACGGAACAGAGTTCTGCAGATTATTGAAAGGCGATTTAGAAACCAGCCACATTCCATTTTTAATGTTAACCGCTAAAGACAGTGTAGAGGCTGAAATAGAAGGTGTTGAATCGGGTGCAGATCTCTATTTCACAAAACCGATAAACATTAACCTTTTGCAGATCACCATCCGGAACATCTTTGATCAGCGACAAAAGCTGAGAGAACATTATTCTAAGGATCATCAGACTGAATTAAGAGAACTGGTACATTCTTCAAAAGACCGTGAATTTATGGATAAGCTTCTATTGATCATTGACCAGCAACTCATCAATCCTGATCTGGATATCGAATACTTGTGTAATGAGATTGGAATGAGCAGAACCAAACTGTATCAAAAGATCAAAACCATCACTGGGCAGTCCATTGGCGAATTTGTACGGTCTATCCGCCTAAGAAAAGCAGTTGAAATCATGACGAAAGAGGATGTACTGATGACTGAAGTGATGTACAGAGTAGGCATTCAGACCCAATCCTATTTTACCAAAGTTTTTAAAAAGGAATTTGGAAAAACACCCACACAATTTCTACAGGATTTTAATTCGCCCGGAACACCTGCGGCCTGATGCTATAAAAACAAGTTTTAATATTGACATAATATATAAAATTGATTCCATTAGATCTGGCGCTCAAAAAAAAGGATTTTATACTGCGATCTTCGACAGCATCCGGGCAGACATATTAAGTATAAATTCAAGTAAATAGTTTGCGAATTATTTTTTCCTGATTTCAATATCATCCATATTTAAATCAGTATCTCCGGTATTGGCAAACTTCACCCTGATTGTTTTCATATAATCACCATATTCCTTTCCTGTTTTAAATTTCAACCACTGTTCCGTATAATCTGATTTTCCGGTTATAGTTTGATCTTTACTTTGTTCCACATCTCCACTAACTTGTTTCAGGTTATCAACTGTAGCTTTCAATTTACCTTTGCCCTTTACCCAATAAGTCAGTTCATAATCTTTGCTGTTGTTCAGAAACACATACTGTTCGATACTTTGACCAGGTTTCAATAATAACCCATATTGCCCCTTTCTGGCAGCAGCAGCAGATAATGTTCCGCTCCCCTCCCAGGGCAGCAAAGTTGTATTGGCTTCAAACCCTGGGTTAGGCAACTCGTTCCCATTTTCTAATGGCCAGTTATAAGCCCTGATGTAATCCACTTCCATATTTACCTGCCCTCCCGCTCCATAACTTCCCAGAAAAACATTCATAAAATGATTGGGCGAATAGATCTGGTTTTTATTGTCATAAGCTTTGATCAGCTTGCCATTAATGTAGTGTTTAATGCTCGAAGGCGTCCAAAGTATACCATGAGTTACCCATTGATCAACGTGGGTAAAGCCTTCTGCAATATCCGTAGCCAGGTTATGCAAAAAAGCCCCATGCTCATCTACATGCCCATGCAATACAAATTGAGCATCCAGATTTTCAAAAACATCAATTTCAAAAACCTGGCCTTTCGGACGGATTCCTTTCACACCATCCAGGATAGTTCCTTGCTGCAAATAGTTCTTCAAATCTGGTCCTGGCGAATCTAACCAATAAGCCGTATTGATCCCTTTAGAATTCCCGGTGCCTGTCTCTTATACACATCTAAAAGGGGGGGGGGGGGGGGGGGGGGGGGGGGGGGGGGGGGGGGGGGGGGGGGGGGGG
>NZ_JAELTV010000339.1 GCF_016429005.1 Pedobacter sp. ASV19 | reverse complement strand
ACGTTCGTCGGCAGCGTCAGATGTGTATAAGAGACAGCTCTATATCCATATGAAAAATCAGAAATACAGGGTAAGCAGGGCTACGGTGTACAATACGCTGGAGTTATTGGTGTCCTGCGATCTGGTGACCAAACATCAGTTCGGCAAGAACATGGCCCAGTTTGAAAAGTCTTATGGCTATCATCAGCACGACCACATCATCTGCATTGACTGCGGTAAAGTGGTTGAATTTTGTGATCCGCGGATTCATCAGATCCAAAGTATGGTTGGAGAGTTGCTTAAATTTGACATCAAGCACCACTCTTTAAACCTTTACGGTATTTGCTTTGATTGTAAAGCAAAATCGGCGGTAAATGAAAAGGCTGAAACAGAACATGCTAATTAATAAATATCCAATTATAATATTTTCTTAAATTAAAATAATGACGCAAGTAGATGTGCTTCTTGGCCTGCAATGGGGCGACGAGGGCAAAGGTAAAATTGTTGACGTTCTTAGTCCGCAATATGATTTGATCGCTCGTTTCCAAGGCGGACCAAATGCCGGCCATACTTTAGAATTTGATGGCAAAAAATTTGTTTTAAATACCATTCCTTCTGGTATTTTCAATGAGAAAACCATGAATTTGATTGGTAATGGTGTTGTAATTGACCCTATTATCTTAAAAAGAGAATTAGATAACCTTAAAACTGCCGGACACGATCCTGTTGCAAAAGGCAAACTGGTTATTGCACGTAAAGCACATTTAATATTGCCAACCCACCAGTTACTGGATGCTGCAAATGAGCAGAAAATGGGTAAAGACAAAATTGGATCTACTCTTAAAGGCATTGGTCCAACCTATATGGATAAAACCGGTCGTAATGGTTTACGTATCGGTGATACTACTTTACCTGATTTTAAGGACCGTTACAGCAAACTGGTAGAAAAACATAAAGAGATTTTATCTCACTATGACTTTGAGTACGATCTTACCGAAAAAGAGGCTGCTTTCTTTGAAGCCATTGAGTTCATTAAATCTATTCCTCATGTAGACAGTGAGCATTTTGTGAATGGCTACCTGAAAGAGGGAAAAACAGTTTTGGCAGAAGGTGCTCAGGGTACTTTACTGGATGTTGATTTTGGATCTTATCCCTTTGTAACCTCTTCCAACACGACTACTGCAGGTGCATGTACTGGTTTAGGTATTGCTCCAAATAAAATCGGACATGTATATGGTATTTTTAAAGCATACTGTACTCGTGTAGGAGGTGGTCCTTTCCCTACGGAACTGGAAAATGAAGTTGGAGAAACTTTACGTCAGGTTGGACATGAATTTGGTGCAACAACAGGCCGTGCCCGTCGCTGCGGATGGATTGATCTTCCAGCCTTGAAATACGCCATTATGCTGAACGGGGTGACCGAACTGATTATGATGAAAGCGGATGTTTTGGATGGTTTTGATACCATCTATGCCTGCACGCACTATGAGCATAATGGTGAAACTATTGATTACATGCCTTATGATATCATTTCTGTTAAGCCTACGCCTGTTTTAAAGGCTATTGACGGCTGGAAAACTGACGTGACTAAAGTGAGCAGGATAGAAGAGATTCCTGCAAAACTGAACGAATATATTGCTTTCCTGGAAAAGGAACTGGAAGTGCCTGTAAAATACCTCTCTGTAGGTCCGGACAGGGTTCAAACTTTAGAGCTGAACTAAATATTACATTTTTATATAAAAAGGCACCCCTGCGGTGCCTTTTTTTGTTTTAACTTTGGCCGACCAATGAGGAGACCAGACTTTTTATTTAAACAGAAAGCGCTTGCGTGGGCAAGCTCCTTTGATGTTTGCTGTGTACTTGATTCCAACGGCTATACAGATCAGTACCAGAAATTCGATCTGTTGATTGCAGCAGGCGCCAGACAGCAACTTCGCGTATCCAGTGGAGCAGCATTCAATAGTTTAAAGAATTTTTATGAGGAGCATCGGAACTGGATGTTTGGATTACTGGGCTATGACCTTAAGAATGAGGTCGAAAATCTTCATTCAGAAAACCCGGATAATCTGGATTTTCCTGATCTTTTCTTTTTTGTTCCCGAACATCTGATTGCCATTAAAGATGATCGGCCAGAGGTCCTTTTAGGAAATCCGGAAATCTTAGAGCAAATCCATCAACAAGAACTCCATCCTTCCAAAGCTTCTATTGAGCAAAAAATCGAAAGCAGGATGAGCAAACAAACCTACCTGGACAAGGTAGAAGAATTGCAGCGCCATATCCACCTTGGAAATATCTATGAGGTGACCTTTTGCCAGGAATTTTTTGCCGAGCATGCCATTATAGATCCTCTTGCTGTGTATGAAAAACTAATCAGTATCTCTCCTACTCCATTTGCCGGCTTTTTTAAGATCGATGAACAATATATCCTTTCTGCAAGTCCGGAAAGATTTTTATCCAAAAAGGATCAGACCCTGATTTCTCAACCCATCAAAGGCACAGCCCGCAGAAGTAATCACCCTGAGGCAGATCAAAGAATTAAGCGCCTGCTCAAGCAGGATCTGAAAGAGCAGACAGAAAATGTAATGATCGTGGATCTGGTTCGTAACGACCTGACTAAAAGCGCCCTTCCGGGAACGGTAAAAGTAGAGGAGTTATTTGGAATCTATTCCTTTCCACAGGTACATCAGATGATCTCTACCATCACCTGCGAGCTCCAACCCGGATTGCATTTCATCGATGCTATCAGAAATACATTTCCAATGGGCTCTATGACCGGTGCGCCAAAAATCAGGGCTATGGAGCTCATTGAGCAGCTGGAATCCCGTAAAAGAGGCGCCTATTCAGGTTCTATTGGCTATATCAGCCCTGATGGGGAGTTTGATTTCAATGTCGTGATCAGAAGCATTTTATACCAGGCTAAAAAGCAGTATTTATCTTTCCAGGTGGGGGGAGCTATTACATATAGTTCTGTTCCGGAAAAAGAATATGAAGAGTGTATACTAAAGGCTTCAGCAATCATAGAAACATTAAAGGGCTGAAATGCCCTTTAATGTTATCAATTAATTCTCCTCTGTTATTTGTTGGGTTTACCCGTTGGGGAGTTAAAATAGCGCTGCGCCTCTGGCAGATCCCTTTGAATTTGAGCAATCCTGGTTTCATCGGCTGGGTGGGTACTTAAAAATTCAGGTGGTTTCTGACCACTCTGGCTTGCAGAAGCCATTCTTTGCCAAAAACTAACTGCATTCGCAGGGTTATAGCCCGCCATAGACATAAAGATCAAACCTAAATGGTCTGCCTCAAGTTCTTGTGTCCTGGAGTTTGGAAGCAGATAAAAGCCTTGTGCACCAACTCCATAAACCTGACTGATCAATTGCTGAGTGGCTTGCGAACTGTTTCCTGTAGCTGCGCCCAAAAGGCCTCCCAGCCCTTGAGCAACCGCTGCTTTGGAAGCCCGTTCTGAAGAGTGTCTGGCTACTGCATGGGCAATCTCATGGCCCATTACTGTGGCCAAACCTGCATCATCTTTGGTCACTGGTAAAATACCGGAGTATACCGCTACTTTACCTCCTGGCATGCACCAGGCGTTTAATTCCTTACTGTCAATAAGGTTAAATTCCCAGTTAAAGCCCTGTATTTGTTCCGCATAACCATTAGCCGTCATGTATTTGGTAACCGCTGATGCAATTTTCTGTCCGATCCGCTTTACCCTTGCGGCATCTGCATTATTCAGCACTTTGGTCTGAGGATCTTTTAGCAATGTGGTGTAGCTCTGCGCTGCAGCTGTCTGCATTTCGCTCTCATTCACAAAGCTCAAACGATTACGTCCTGAAAGTGGTACTGTTGAGCAGGAATATGCAGTCAATACTGCAATTGCAGCAATACCTATAAGTTGAAGTTTCTTCATAATTTATTTCCTTTTAAACAGATATACTTTAGATTCCTTGCCTTTTAGGAGTCGTTCCAGATTTTTCTGATGCGTAACCAAAATGAGTATGCAAACACACATTCCGTACAATACTTCTGACTTCACACTAGAATGAAATATAAATATAATCCCTAGCGGAAAAGTAAAGCCTGCACATATGGAACTGAGCGACACATATTTGGTGACCAGCAGGACGACAACGAAGACCAGAACACAAAGTAAAGCTGCTGGAAAATTGACTGCTAAAATCATTCCAAAAAGAGTCGCAACCCCCTTCCCTCCTCTAAAACCAGCAAAAACAGGAAATAAGTGCCCCATAACAGCTGTTACGCCGAGCGCAAGTTCATAATTGATAAATTGAGAGGAATTATGTGGTCCGGTCACTGATAGGCCAATGAAATAGGCTAGTTTAGTAGCTGTATACCCCTTCAGTATATCTATAGTCATAACGGCTATACCAGCTTTTTTACCAAGAACCCTAAAGGTATTGGTAGCTCCCGCATTTCCGCTTCCATACTCCCGCACATCCACTCCGTAGAATGCCTGGCCAAGCCATACTGCAGTGGGTATAGAACCAAAAATATAGGCAATCAGCACCGCTGAAATAGAATAGATAGAGATCATATTCTAAAAGGCTTTTAAACTCATGTCTAAACTCTTAACTGAATGCGTAAGGGCGCCCATAGAGATGTAATCTACACCGCATTCTGCATATTGAGTTATATTTTCTTCCAAGATGCCTCCTGAGGCTTCTGTTATATATCTGTGATCTATTGTGTTGACCGCTGTTTTTAAATCATCAAAACTGAAATTGTCCAGCATGATGCGGTTAACATGTCCGGTTTGCAACACCTGATCCAATTCCTGAAGATTTCTTACCTCTATTTCAATTTCCAGTTTTTTACCAGTTCTTTCCAGGTATTTATTTGCCGCGTGGATTGCATTTATTATCCCTCCAGCATAGTCTACATGATTATCCTTAATCAGGATCATATCATACAATCCAATCCTATGGTTTACACCTCCCCCAATTTTAACTGCCCATTTTTCAAGATAGCGCAATCCTGGTGTAGTTTTCCGGGTATCCAGTATTTTCGCAGTATAGGGCTCCAGAAGCTGGACAACACGGTTGGTTTTTGTAGCTATACCACTCATTCGCTGCATGCAGTTCAGCACTAACCTCTCTGCCAGTAGTATAGAATGTGTTTTTCCTTCGACAGTAAAAGCGATATCTCCATATTTTACCCGAGCACCATCTCCTATCAAGACCTCGATTTTTAGGTCCCTGTCTCTTATACACATCTGACGCTGCCGACGAACGTAAAAAAGGGGGGGGGGGGGGGGGGGGGGGGGGGGGGGGGGGGGGGGGGGGG
>NZ_JAELTV010000338.1 GCF_016429005.1 Pedobacter sp. ASV19 | reverse complement strand
CCCCCCCCCCCCCCCCCCCCCCCCCCCCCCCCCCCCCCCCCCCCCCCCCCCCCCCCCCCCCCCCCCCCCCCCCCCCCCCCCCCCCCCCCCCCCCCCCCCCCCCCCCCCCCCCCCCCCCCCCCCCCTCTTTTCAAGCAGAAGACGGCATACGCGATAGAGCTGCCTGTCTCGTGGGCTCGGAGATGTGTATAAGAGACAGCTCTCGTCTTAAATTTTTGAAAGACAAAACTCATGGGATTATTAAAAGTAGTAACTCCAGATAAATCTGGTTGCCAATTTAATTTACCATCATTATTAAACAAATTTGGTGCGACTGGAGCCAACAACATAGCAGTATTTGTCAAATCAACTTTTGGAAGTTGGTTATCATCATCAAGATATGACGCTGATATTTGCATTTTAAATCTTTGGTTTAAAGAGGCGCTATTTAAACTGAAATGTACTGAAGCCTTAACGTCTGCAAAATCACCAGCAAAAACATTTCCCTCTTTATGATAGCCGGCTCCAACCAGGTAGGTTGTATTTGCATTACCACCAGAAACAGAGGTTTGTATATCCGTATATTTAGCGCGACCACCTAATAATTCCTTTTGCCAATCTGTATTACGCGTATTGTCCCAATTTCCATTTAGGTCATTATCACCATAAGGCCCGGGTGTTGCTTCTAAAATCCCATCATTCTTTAAAGCTTCACGACGCATTTCTAGATATTGATCTGCATTCATCAAATCTAATTTCCGTGGAACCTTGCCAAAACCACTTTGTAGATTGGCACTTATCCTGATTTCACCTGCCTTCCCTTTTTTCGTAGTGATTAATATAGCACCATTCGCAGCGCGAGAACCGTAAATTGCAGTTGCATCCGCGTCTTTTAATACATCAATACTTTCAATATCTGATGGGTTGATAAAATTTAGTGGACTACCTCCTTGGGAAACAACAGCTCCCTTAATAACTACATCAGTACCACCTTGTATTCTATTAACACCTAATAATGGTTGAGATGTAAATGGAATTCCATCAACCACATATAAAGGTTCGTTACCATTAGAAAGACTATTTTGGCCCTGGATCCTAACTTTTACAGCAGTCCCAGCAAATCCAGTCCCTTGCTCAATAAACAACCCCGGCACTCTTCCCTGCAAAGCCAGCAACGGATTATTCACAGGCTGCTTCTCAATTACATCCGCCTTAATCGTGGTCACATTCCCTGTACTTAGTCTCTGTGTAGTCGTTCCATAAGCAATAACCTGAACTTCATCCAGCTTCGACAAACTCTGCTCCAGCACCACATTCCCCATATTTGCCGAAGCATTCACTTCCTTTGGCAAGTACCCAATAAAACTCACCAACAGCACAGCGCCCTCCTCCACGCCCCTCAGAAAGAATCTTCCATCCTTATCCGTACTCACGCCCTTTCCTGTTTTCTTTACCTTCACACTCGCGCCGGGGAGCGGACGATTCTCCGAATCCACCACACGCCCATTAGCGTCAATGCTAGCCCAGCGATTAGCCAGGCGTTCCAGAAAGGTGGGTTCTTTAGGCTTTAAACTGATATTCTTATCACTGATCGTGTATTCTAAGGCTTGGCCGCTCACTACTTTTTCCAGTACTTCTGGTAAGGCGGTTTCTTTAAAATACACATCTATTTTCTTCGTATCGTCTACTTTTTCTGGTGAATACAATACGTTATATCCGGTTTGTTTTTTGATCTCTTTAAAAATCTCCTCCAGGCTGGTGCCTTTCTTACTGTAGGTAAGTTTCTGGGCAAAGGTGGCGGCGGTTACCTGCATCAGGCAGGTGGTCATCATCACTATGATCAATTTCATAATCAATAGTATTTTTGGCGGCAGCCAACAATACGGCATGCCTTGGTTAAAAGCATATTTATTCATACTTTAGTGTTTTGGGTTAATACGTAAATGGATCTAACAATTTGTTTTTAAGGGTTAACTCAGAATATTTGCCATGAGGGTGCTAGTCACACTTTCATGGCTTTTTTCTTCTAAACCGCGGTCGTATTAACTTCCTTTGCTTTTAATCTTTTTCATTTTCTTTGTCGGTTAGTATTTGTTGATATGGTTATTTATGGGTTGGTTAGACCCGTTTTGATGATTCATTGTTAGGGCAATACGGTTATTTTTCTTCCTTCTATTTTAAATCTGGCTGTTCCTGTAGATTCTATGGCTTTTAAGATGCCAGATACCTGGTCATATCTGGATACAGAACCACTGAGCAGCTTTTGGGGTAAGTCGTTGTTTTGGTAAATAATATCCACATCGTACCACCGGGCAATTTGGCGCATTACATTTTGAAGCGGTGTGTTTTTATAGGCAAACAGACCGTTTTTCCAGGCAATAGCTTCGTCAGCATCCACCGTAAATACTTTGAGTTTATTGTTAGTTAACAAAGCTTGCTCACCAGGTTTAATCACTACCCCATCTTGCCCCCTCGCGTCATCTCGACGATAGGAGAGATCTCTCGTCGCTGCGCTTCCCTCGAGATGACGGATGGAGACGGAGCCTTCCAATAGCGTAGTCTTAGTACCCGGTTCATCGGTATAACTGTTAATATTAAAGTGCGTACCCAATACAGTAACCTCCTGATTTTTGGATTTGACCACAAAAGGTTGGAGTTTATTCTTAAATATTTCAAAGTAGGCTTCGCCACTAAGTTCAACCACCCGCTGCCCACGCCCATTAAAGCTCACAGGATAAATCAATTTAGAAGCGGCGTTAAGCCATACTTTGGATCCGTCAGGGAGCCGGATCTGATATTGCCCCCCACGGGGCGTTTCGATGGTGTTGAGAGCCACCCCCGTCATCCCGACCCTTCCCCCGTCATGTCGAGGGAAGCCCGGCGACGAGAGATCTCCACTGCCGCTTACAGGTCCCTCAGTCGTGCCTCCTTCGGGATGACGAGTGGTATATATTACCTGCCCATCGGCAGTTTTGGTGATCTCTACTCCCGCTTCCTTAGCAAGCTCACCATTAGCCACATCACTTAGAGACAAGCGTTTACCATTAGACAATATTAAGTAAGCCTTGTTGCCGCCAGGTTTGATATCGTTAGCTAACAGATCTCTCGTCGCTGCGCTTCCCTCGAGATGACGTTGAGTATAGAAGAAAACGCCAGCGCCAACAACCAAAAGAATCGCTGCAGCCGCGGCGATACGAGGCCATAGAACCCGTAAATTTTTACGTTTTATTTGCTGCTTTACTCTACCCAAAGAATGATCTGCCTTTTCCTGTTTCCAGTTATTCAATAAATCAGCTGTAAAACCATGAACTGAAACCTCATCTGCAGTCTCCCGGTTTATAGGTGCAATATCCTTCCAGGCTTCTAATTCGCTAAGCTCCTCCGCATTCAATTCTCCAGCCGCCTTAGTAGCAAGCAAGTAGATCATTCGGTCTATATTTTGGTCGTATTCTGGTGTCATTTTTTAACGATATACCCACAACACGTATAAACCCGAAAAAAGTACCTATTGAAAATGAACTTTTTTTTAAAAGCCGTTTTAATTACCATTCCATGGGGTTTGAGGGAGCATTTTTTATAAATAGCAATAGAGCGTAAAGCTTATTACAAGAATAAATCATCATATTTCGCAGTTGGTAACTGCGAGATTTGATAGTCCGGAGAACGAGAAACCGTATATTGATAACAGCTCAAGAACATTAATTTACCCAAACCAACAGCATCAACAAAGTAAATGCATCCCCTGTAAGTCTGTCTTTCAGTATATTCAATCCCCGCACCTTATGATTTTTTACCGTTTGCTCAGACAGCCCAAGCTGGGCAGCAATCTCGGCATTGGTTAAGCCCTCCAGGAAACTTAAAGAAATCACTTTACTGCATTGACTTGGTAATGCATTTACCGCCCGGTAAATCTCTCCCCTGGTTTCGGCCTTAATCAGAAAACTCAAATGATCATCATCAGATATAGCCAGGCCTTCTGCTGTTTCTGCATTTGTTTTTTCACCAAACTTCCGATTGGAGCGGATATAATCCATACAGGCATTTCTTGCAGCCTGGTATAAGAAAGCCCTCAAGTGCCCCGGATCATTAAACACCTGCTTTTTATACCAGAGTTTAACAAACAGATCTTCAATAATATCTTCTGCTTCGCTGCCCACAAACTTTGAAGCATAAAAGCACAGAGGGTGATAATAACTTTGGTAGGTAACATCAAATACGGCGTTATGGCTCAAATGAATGGGCAAATGTATGTTGTTATATGGTTGTTCTGTAGCCATAGTGTATTTAACCTATACCTTTAGTATTACCTAATTTACTTATTTTATTTGAATTGTAGATACAAGAGCAAGAGCTCTTTACAAAATCATTTTACAATAGTAAATAATTAAAACGAATATGTGGTTATTATTTTTTCACCACACAAAAAATATTATCCATCAACAACACTTTTAAGAAATATTTTGCTCTAAAATATCAAATATCTCAAATCCGAGCGTTAAGCCAATTCAGGATTAAAAAATATTAATGCCAAGTTTTAACCGGATTATAAAACGGCAAACCTATGCAAAAGCAACCCCAAAGTAGTGTCCCGGCTTCGTCTTGGTTCGTAGCTTTTTCGCCCGTTCTACGCCGTAACTTAGGCAAACAGGTACTTTTGTCGAACAATCAGCGCTAAAAGGCCGGATCATCGAACAACCAACACTGAAGCAGGTAGCACGGAGGACAACAGAAAATCTAAATAGAAAAGCCCCGGAAATTCTTCCAGGGCTTTCAGTGTTGGTTTTGGTTATATGGTATTATAGTGCGTTGATTTCATCAGCTGTGAGGCCAGTACAGCAAAAAACCAATCCAGAAAAAGAATGACATCTTTTTCAAAAGCGCATTTGAAGATTATTTCTGCGACATGCTGCGCTTTCTGTACGAAGACGCAGATCAGATCTTTGATCTCGAAAAACCCATCAGCTTTATGGATAAAGAGCTGCTGGAGATCTCCCCAGACCGGAATAAAAAAGGCGGAACCAGAAACGCAGATATGCTCGCCAAAATATACCTCCGCACCGGAAAACAGGAACTCTTCATGCTACATTTAGAAATCCAAAACGTAACCAACCCCAAATTCCCATCCCGGGTATTCAAATACTGGTACAGATTAACCGACCGCTACGACCATCCTATTGTTTCCCACACCATATTTACAGGCGTACCCGGTCAACGACGTCCAGACAAATACCAATACAATATGCTCGGAACAAAACTCTCCTTCGAATACAAATACTACCAGATTTTCCAGCACACAGAAGAAGAACTCCTGCAATTCGACAATCCCTTCGCACTCG
>NZ_JAELTV010000337.1 GCF_016429005.1 Pedobacter sp. ASV19 | reverse complement strand
CCCCCCCCCCCCCCCCCCCCCCCCCCCCCCCCCCCCCCCCCCCCCCCCCCCCCCTTTTCAAGCAGAAGACGGCATACGCGATAGAGCTGCCTGTCTCGTGGGCTCGAGATGTGTATAAGAGACAGAATTTGAATTTGGGCACTTTTATTCTTAACCGTTGGCGTTGTTAATAGCCTGCCTTTCTTTTAGGGCATCAACATTATTCTTATCGCCAAAATTTTGAGTTTTCTCAGCGAAATATTCCAATATTCCTTTAATAGTATCCAGGTTATCGGAAACCCTCTGGTGCATATCGGGCAAATCTTTATCCAGTCTTTTATCACCCAATTCGATATTATCCACTTCTATTTTACCTAGCTTCTGGATAAGCGCCTGCTGATCGGATCATATTTTACCCATGAGTATTCCATAGAATCGGCGGCATTTTTTAATCCATCTATAGTAGAAGATCCGGATCAGACAGATCTTGTTGAAGGAGAAAAAAGAGTTATTATCAGTTTCAGGGCAGTAGGTGAGGGACATATTTCTTCTGTGGTATTTAGAAGGGCACTGATTGACCGAGACAATAACATTACTGTAATCCCTTCCGGGAATTATATTGATGAGGCTGAGGTGATCAGGAATGCTGTATACAATAAGAAACTGTTTTTGAAAAAAGCAGCAGATTCTATGATCGATATTGAGGTGCTGGACGAGGTAGGGAATAAACTCGAGGATAAATTTGATTATGCACAACTCAGAAAAGTAAGTATCGATTCCAAGAATCTGCAATCAGATGACTTGAAGAAACTGGAATATGATAAGATCCTCTGGCTATCAGATACTTATCATGAGATGAGTTTTTCCAGGGATACCGATATTTCAGACCGTGTCATTTTTCCTATTTCGGAGTTTGAACGTAAGGGAATAGAAGATGCCAGGTTTGTTCGTTTTATTAAAGAAGATGGTACTATTATTTATTATGCCACCTATACTGCATTTGATGGGGCTATGATTATGCCTAAACTGTTGCAAACTACAGATTTTTATGATTTTAAAGTGAGTCCGCTTCATGGTATGGGCGCTCAAAACAAAAACCTCGCTCTTTTCCCCCGAAAGATCAATGGAAAATATGCCATGATGTCCAGAATAGACGGTTGGAACAATTACCTGATGTACTCTGACAAGATCAATGTGTGGGACCATCCGGTAAAATTACAGCATCCGGAATTCCCCTGGGAGTATGTCCAGATTGGCAACTGTGGCTCGCCGATAGAAACTGAGGCCGGCTGGCTGATCATTACGCATGGGGTAGGGCCAATGCGAAGGTATTGTCTAGGTGCAAGTTTATTGGATATTAATGATCCTTCTATTGAAATAGGCCGGCTCAGTGAGCCACTGGTTATTCCCAATAATGACGAAAGAGAAGGTTATGTGCCCAATGTACTGTATTCTTGCGGATCTATTATTCACAATGGAGAATTGATCATTCCTTATGGCCTTTCAGACTATTGTTCTTCGTTTGCGACTGTAAATCTGGAATTATTGCTGGACAAACTTAGAGAATCGAAATCAAACCCTTAATATCTTCTGGTAGAGTTTAAGATAGTCCTCTACCATTTTTTCGGTAGAGAATTTCGATACTGACCAGTCCCTGCAAGCTCTTCTTTCCACATGATGAAGTTGATCTACTGCCCGGATAGCCTGTTGTTCATTCGATACAAGGAATCCGGTTACCTGATCCTGTATCAATTCTGGCATAGAACCGCGATTAAAAGCAATAACGGGAGTTCCGCAAAGCATTGCTTCAGCAACACTCAACCCAAAAGGTTCGTCAAAACTGATGGGATGTAATAAGGCTGATGCTTTTCCAAGTAATTCGTTCCGTTCTTTTGGACCTTTGGATCCAAGAAAAATGATCTGATCATTTAAGTAAGGTTCAACTTCGCGCTTAAAATAACCCTCATCCTGAACTATGCCTGCAATCAGTAGTTTTTTCTTGCTTTGCAAAGCGATACGAATAGCTTCTGAGGTACCTTTGTGTGGATGAATTCTGCCAAAGAAGAGTAAATAGTCTTCAGGATGTTCATTAAAACTGAATTCTTCTTTATTTAATCCATTATAAACCGTAGCCTCATAATGAAGGTCCGGATGCCTGTCGGAATTGCTGATGGATACATAATGACCGGTGTTATTGTACTTTTTGTACACAGGAATGATTTTCTCTGAGGAAAAGCCATGAATGGTGGTGACCACAGGAGTTTGAATGAGACCTGAGTAACTGAGGGGCAGGAAATCAAAATGGTTGTGGATCAAGTCAAAAGAACCTGCCTTTTCCATCAGATTACTGATGTGAAGACATTCCACCACTTTTGCATCGAGAGAACGGTCTTCTTCGTAGCCCTTGGTAATTACGGCATCTAATTTTCCCGCAGTTTGGGAATCTCCTGTGGCAAAAAGTGTCACTTCGATTCCTTTTTTGACCAGGCCTTCAGTAAGATTGGAAGCGATCTGCTCCCATGGGCCATAATGACGCGGAGGTGTCCTCCACGCCACTGGCGATAATACGGCTACTTTCATTATTTGATTTTATCGAATTAAGAAGCAGATAAATTCTGTGTATCCAGCAATTCTGCACTTTGAATAAATTCGTATTCAAATTCAAGTGCTTTAAGTACCATCAAATGTGAGATCCAGTAAGCAAGTGTACTTTCTGCGCCTTGATTACGGTTTACGCCATGTGGCTGTAAACCATCACCACAGCCTTTGGTTTCATGATCATACAGAGGTAGCCTTAAACTGTTCTCTCCAAGGAACCACTGGTAGCTTAAATACATGTGTTTGATGTACTTAAGTTCACGTGTAATCTGGTAGGCTTTGAAATACATGAGTACCATGGCCATCGTTTCAATGGCTTGCTGGTCGTAAACGGCCATTTCTTTGTTACGGTATAGCCAGCCATCATTGCCCACAGGATTAAGATAACCTTTGTCTAAGGTTTTCTGCGTCAGGAAATCCATACTTTCCAGAGCGATGTCCATCGATTCCTGGTCACGCGTCGTTTCGTAGTGGCAAAGCAGGGCTAAGGGAAGTAATGCATTGTCATAGGTCAGCTTATCTTCGAACCAATACCAGTCAGGACCTTTCTGGCTTTTGTAAGCTTTCTTTAAAGGTATTGCCAGCTTAGTCATTTGCTCAATCATCCCTTCATCATAAGGATTGGCTTTTAGAAAACTGCTTAAGCCAATCATCGTATTGGCAATTCCCCTTAAATGTTCCAGCTTGCTGAAATGGGGAATAGACTTTACAAAAAGCTCCCTCGCAAATTCTTTGTAAGAGTTATTTGGCGCATTATTGATCAGGTAACCCAATGCCCAGATGGTTCTGCCAAAAGAATCTTCAGAGCCAACTTCGTCCAGGTATTCCCTTCTGAAACTCAGGAAATTTCTGAAGTTTCCATCATCACACTGCATGTATTGAATATAACTCAGGTAAACAGGTAAGAGTTGTAACGCAACTTTACTCTTGTTTTGCTGATAGGCCAGTATAGAAGCGATCAGCGCTCTTGCATTATCATCCAGACAATAGCCTTCCTTTAAGTTAGGAATTCCATATTTTGCGTGCTGAACAATACCTGTATCGTCTGTCAGGCGTTGTATATGGGCAAAACTGAAGGCCGGCATCATATCCGGATCGATAATAGGTTTATTCTCTTCCACGGCAAGTTCGGCCTCAGCAATTGACTTTTGTAAAGCTTTGATATACACTTTACCTGTGTTCGGCCAGCGCAAATGCACGCCGTAATCGTAAGCATTCTTTTTCATCTTAGCTAGACGCTCCGGATCGTCAAAAAGTTCATTTACAATAGATGCCAGTGCATCATGATCTTTAAAATCAAATAACTTGCCCCTGTTATCTGCCAGCAATTCCTGCGCATGCCAGTACGGAGTGGAAATTACTGCGGCTCCAGCGCCTACTGCATAAGATAAAGTTCCGCTGGTAATTTGAGCTTCATTGAGGTAGGGGGTAATGTACATGTCTGCTGCGGTAAGGAAGTCGAACAATTCTTCTTCAGACACGAATTTGTTAATGAAAATGAGGTGGTTTTCTACGTTTAACTTTCGGGCCAGTTTTTTTAGACTGTCTCTGTATTCCTCTCCCGAATTCCGGATAACGCCAGGGTGTGTCGTACCCAATACCACATACATCACGTCCGGATGTTTCTTTACAATTTCCGGCAGGGCATTTACAACGGTTTCAAGTCCCTTATTGCGACTGATCAGACCAAAAGTGAAAAGTACTTTTTTATTCCTGAATGCATTGGATTGCTTTACAGGATTGTTTTCTTTGGATTCAAGATTGGGAACGCCGTGCTCTATCAGTTGAATTTTCTCCAGGGGGATGTCATATACACTAGTTAAAAAGCCAACAGCCCTGTTACTCATGACCACGATCTTTGAAGAATATTTTGCAATTTCACGGATAATGGTGAGTTGCATAAAGTTCGGATCCTTTAACACCGTATGAAGAATGGTAATCAATGGCTTTTGCAGCCTTGCAATAAGCGGAAGGATATAGACTCCATTTTCGCCACCGTAAATTCCGAATTCGTGTTCCAATATACAGACATCCGATAAACTGGTGTTGATATAATCAGCGCCCCTGATGTAATCTTTTTGGTTGTCTTGTCTGATGACATATTTGACTTCCTTAGGGTACTCATATTCATTTAAATTATCAGAGTCATTCATTGCAACAACAAAACTGTCGTCTGAAACTATTTTGTCAAGTCCAATAGCGTGAAGCAAGTTGTTGTTAAAAGTAGCAATACCGCATTCGCGCGGCGGGTAAGTAGATATATAGGCTATTTTCATCGGTATATTTTTTTATGAACAGGAACCATCACCAGGTTGAACTGGTTCGGTTCAGGTATAGAACAAATAATCTGCTTAAATGTTCATTTTTCGAAAATTTTTAAAGGCTAAAGCTTTTTTGATGTGTTTTTGGAGCTTTCTCAAGGGAAGAAATCCAATATAATTATTATTATATAATGATTTTTATTTATTGGTTAAACAAAATGTTTTTTACAGGAATAAATTGTTTAACTTTTTAAGGAATATCTGTGGTTTTTGTAACGGAACAAGGATGTTAGTATATAGTGGTACAAATATTACTAAATTTGCCCTATGCCATTTATAAAGACACCAATAGCGAAACTGCATTATCAGGAATATGGAACGGCTGTCTCTTATACACATCT
>NZ_JAELTV010000336.1 GCF_016429005.1 Pedobacter sp. ASV19 | reverse complement strand
ATGTGTATAAGAGACAGCATATAGAACCCGTAACTGGTCTTATTGATTTTATTAATGATCTTAAAGGCCACAATGTAAAACTGGCTGTAGCCACCTCGGCTCCCTTTGCAAATTTGGATTTAATCCTAAATAAACTTCCTTTAAGAGATAAAATGAGTTCTATACTGGCTAGTGAGGACGTAAAAAAACACAAACCAAACCCCGAAGTATACCTTAAATCTGCCCACAATTTAGGGATATCACCAGAAAATTGTGTCGTATTTGAAGATTCTTATTCGGGTGTAACTGCCGCCTTAAACGCAGGGATGAAAGTTGTTGGTGTACTGACTTCTCATATAGCGGCAGAACTACCTCCTTGCAATTTATACATTAACGATTACACAGATATATCCTATCAGACAATAAGCAACTTATAGTTTCTCTATATTATAAAACCTATACAAAATAAAAAAGGGTAAAACAGATCTGTTTTACCCTTTTTGTTGTCCGACCTGGATTCGAACCAAGACAAACGGTACCAAAAACCGTTGTACTACCCTTATACTATCGGACAATCTCAGTTAAAAGTATCTCCTTTCAACGGCCGCAAAACTATAAAGATTTTTCATTTCTACAAAACATTTATTCGAATTTTAATCGCTCTAAATACATCAAAAGCACATCTACCACGCTATCAAACTGGATAACAAGCCTCTACTTAAAAAACTAAAAGACAAAAAAAAGAATTCTTTTAACGAAGCTGAAGAATAAACTGTGTTAATATTGGTATCAAATCAGGATGAAGCAGGAGATCTGGTTTATTATATGTTGCAAAATTAGCTGTTTTTTCCGCTGGGGCATTTTTTAGCACGTGGTTCATATTTGTAATCAGTTTCAATTTCGATCCCGGTGCAGCAACATGCAATCTTTCTGCGTCTTCTACACCAATTTGAAGGTCATGGGTTCCGGCAATAATTAAGATAGGCACCTTCAATTTTGCAATCTCTAAACGTGCATTGTATTTCACATTCGAAATCAGAAAAGGTTGAATAGCGGGCGAAAACAAAGTAGACAAAATACCTGGAAGAGGCTTATTAAAGCGTTTACCTGCTTTTAAGCTATCCATTGCCTCCGCAGCAACTTTAAAATCAGCAGGACTTAAATCGGCCTTTAACTGTTTTCCAAGTAAGGAAACCAGATCTGTAGCATAACCTGAAAGAGATATAAATGCGGCAGGCTTCCTGTGTAATGCTGCAACCAGGCCAATGGCAGCCCCCTCACTATGACCGGCAATAATCACTTTAGAAAATCTAGGGTCTTTTTTCAAAGAATCTACTAAAAGCACAGCATCTCCAATAAAATCATCAAATACCAAATCCTCCGGGTTTCCTGAAAATACACTTCTACCTACTCCTCTTTTATCATAACGTACGGAAGCAATCCCTTGACCTGCGAGTCCCTTTGCCAACATTAAAAATGAATTGCTCGTTAAACCGCTTTCCTGGTTCATATTCCTGTCAGTGGGGCCGGATCCGGAAATCAGCAGAACGACAGGCACCTTACCGGATGTTTTAGGCATGGTCAATGTACCAGCAAGTCTTGCAAGCGGCACTCTAACCACAAAATTATCCGGGCTTTTCGAACGAGTTGTACTATCGGCTGCCATTTCAATTTTTTTCTGGCGAATGCCTGCAATCATACCTCCTTTAAGCATCAGGGCTAAATCAACCAGTGGCTTTTCAAAACTCATGCGGTATTCATAGATTTCCGATGCGGGACTACCCTCATAATGATTTTTCACAATTTGGCCGAGCTTTCCTTTGATCTGATTGATCATTGCCTTTGTTTTCTCTACATTTAAAGCCGTCTGCATTTGTGGATCGAATAACGTGTAAAGACTATCGGCCTGACTTGAATTGAAATAACGTAAAAATTTATCAACAACCAATTGATCACTAACATTTTGAGCCTGAGCAAAAAAGGTTACTGTTCCCAATAATAACACACAAAATAATCTATTCATATATTCTAATCCACATGACTGTTCAGTACACCATAGGCTACCAAACAGAGCTTATATAAGTTTAAAGATTAACATTATATCTGAAAGAAGCTCTTAAATACGGATATTTCTTATCCACATCCTCATGATCCTTATAATTTCCTTCCAGGGTGAGATAGCCTGGCTCAGCGCAAAAGGACAATCCTGGAGTAAACTCATACTTGACTTCTCCAGATACCGTATGTAGAAAATAATGCGACGTATTACCGTTAATGGTTGTTAACCAACCGCCCCGGTAACTCGCCGAAAAGTACAATTTATTGTCAATATTAAATCCGGCAGACCCGGAAACACCCACACCAGAAGTGTAATCATAATTTCTTCCCTTAAACAAATAAGGATCTGGCACTGCCGCTAAGAGCACAGGACCAACACCAAGCGTAGTATTCAAAGTAATTTTAGACCGTAATTGATACTCTGAGATCAAATTCATTTTTACACTCTGTGCACCATAAAAAAAAGCCCTGTTCCGGATATAATCATAATTAGCAGATAGTACAGCTAAGTGTCTTTTTTGTTCACCCGACCTGATTCTCCAGCCAGCAAGGGAACCATAAACATTGATCGTATTCACGAATGAGCTATCATCTTTACCAAATTCAGCATTGATATACATATTGGTAAAAGGAACTCTGTAATTTTCATAAGCATTACCATATAGTAATTTCACTCGGCCATACCAACCAAACTTACTTTTTTTCAGGTCACTGCCATTGTTATTGTTGTACCTTCGGATTCCCAGGTCCAGCTCGGCCGTCACTTTCGACGAGTCCTGATCAACATGTTGACCACTTACCTTTCCCCATTTGCCATCCATGATTCTGGTAAGCCCATTCATAGGATTAACAATAAAGCCGAGTACCTCACTGGCCTGCCGCCTAAAGCCATAAGTATGATTGTTAACGATTCTGTTAGACAGGCGATAGGTCATTTCGCCCAGAACAATCCCCCCAAATGTAGTATTGATAAAATCATTGGGGGAAGGCTCCTGATTTTCAGCAAAAGTTTCCCATAGGTAACTACCTGCAACAACAGCAGGCGCCGATTGCCAGAAGGAATACCCATTTGCCCTGAAGGAACTAAAAAATAAACTCCCATGATAGGGATGCCCAAACTGATTGGTCTGAAATTCGTCATTGTCCCAGGTCCAGCTGCTTGGTTTAAGATTGTGACCTACCGTCTTAAAAGAAATATAAGCATAATCAGCGTGGGTGATATATCTGTCAAAAGTGAACGGGATCAACTCTGCAAGCCCAAACTGCATAGATGCCCTACCGAATCTCTTTGGTGGTTTAGGAAGATCCAGGTACACCTTCCGGTTAACGCTATCCCTCCTCAGGAGTCGTTCCGCATCAAAAGGAGACTGGGCTTTTAACTCCCCGGCATAAAATCCAAAAAAAACAAAAAACAAAGCTAAATAGCGCGTAGAGACAGACTGCATAGGCGATGAATATTACGTTAATTTATACCTAAAAATAACACAATATGTTTAGATTAACTACAAATTTGCCCTAGCATCCACCTTATCCTAACAAAAACTCCTTCTATTTCACTTTATAAGAGACCTTTTCGGTAGTATGGGCACTAAAATAGCCTAATGCATTATGATTGATATTAGAAGGCGGATTACCTGGTGTTACCCCACCTCCCGGACCATTTTTTGTCTGCTCACTCAATGTAAACCAATAGTTATAAATGGCTTTGTCAATACATTGCATTTCTACCTGCACTTCATCGCCACTCAAAAGCTCTTTATTATCATCATCTTTACTATAATAAAGCAATTCAGCAACGCTATTCCCATTGGTAAAACGATCATTTCCAACAAATACCCGTTTCGTTTGTACATTATTGATCTTCATCACCCAACGGTATTGATTTACTTCTGCTGCTGGATCATTATAATGGACCTGCAACTGTTTAACATCCTTGCCTCCAAAAGTAAAAACCTTTAAACTCAATGAATCCAAATGTACCCGCTTCGGCATAGTCGAACTGGCTGTATATTCCGTGCTGCTGGCATCCACCTTAAGCGAATAAGTTCTTCCTGAAATCCCTTTGAAAGGTGCAGAGGTATAACTTCCGGGCTCACGCTCGTCAAAGGTCCACAGATGGCCAACATCATCCGTTACGATAACCTTTGCACCTTTAACAGCTGGAAACACATTCTGATCGGTGTAAGGAACAGACTGACTGATCTTGATCAGCTGCGCCTCATTCTGATCAGTAATATTTCCTTCTATAACCATCTGATTTGGTGCAGTATCCAATTTTACATCGATTACTTTCTCGCAAGAAGACCAGACCAGCCCCCCCACAAATAACATGCTTATATATAAAAATCTTTTCATGACTATTAAAATTTAAAATTATAGGTTACCGAGGGAATAATACCAAATAGACTTGTTTGAACAGCCTCTGTACGTGTAGGATCCTGTTTACTATCTCTAAAAGTAATTGCATACGGATTTTTACGATTCAGCGCATTATACAAACCGAAACTCCAGCTCGATTGGTACTTCTTGGTTTCCCTGGCTTTAAGCGTTGCGCTGATATCCAGTCTTGAAGTATAAGGCATTCTGTTTGCATTTCTTTCCGTGTAGTAATAAGTGGTTAAACCACCGGTACTGTATTTACCTGCCGGATAAGTTACTGCATTACCAGTACTGTACACGTAGTTGGCAGAAAAGGTCCACCTGGAACTAAAATTATATATCCCAACCAATGAAAGGTCATGGGTACGGTCTTGTTTGGCAGGAAAATAATTACCACCATTTAAAGCATCAAACTGTCTTTCCGTTTTCGCCAGCGTATAACTGATCCATCCTGTTAATCTTCCCTTCGTTTTTTTTGCATAGAGTTCCAGACCATAAGCTCTGCCCTTCCCATAAAGCAATTCAGACTCTACCTCTGCATTGGCAATAAGTTCCGCTCCGTTCTTATAGTCAATTTGGTTTTTAAGCCACTTATAATAAACCTCAGCAGAAAACTCATAAGTATTGTCCTTTGCATTTCTAAAATAGCCCATCGCCACCTGATCAGAAATCTCCGGTTTTATATTATTGCTGCTCATTACATACCTGTCTCTTATACACATCTGACGCTGCCGACGAACGTAAAAAAAGGGGGTTGGGGGGGGGGGGGGGGGGGGGGGGGGGGGGGGGGGGGGGGGGGGGGGGGGGGGGGGGGGGGGGGGGGGGGGGGGGGGGGGGGGGGGGGGGGGGGGGGGGGGGGGGGGGGGGGGG
>NZ_JAELTV010000335.1 GCF_016429005.1 Pedobacter sp. ASV19 | reverse complement strand
GGCTCGGAGATGTGTATAAGAGACAGGCTCCAGAGTGTATCACCAGGTTTTGATCAAATCAATAAACTGATTATTGATACACTCATTAAAACCAATAAATATAAATACACGCTCGATCCGGGAACTTATCAATGGAGAGTCAGAGCAGAAAACGGTAGTAGCCAAACCAGCTATTCAACAGCCAACTTAACCATTTATCCAACTTCCATAACAGAACAACAAGTTCAACTGGTTTCGCCAGCCAATAATACCGTGACCAACCAGGCCAATGCCGTATTTAATTGGCTGAAGCTTTTTAGCGCCGACAGCTACAAAATTCAAATTGATACCACCGGAAACGGATTTGATAATGCTGCTTCTTTATTTTTAGATAAAACCACTCCAAATGTCAGTTACTCGGTTGCCTTACCTAAAGATAAACTCTATCAATGGAGAATTAAAGCACTCAGCGGTACACTGGAATCAAAATGGTCTGTGGTACAAAACCTTACTTTTGATGCCACACCACCACCAGTTGTTGTGCTCAATAGCCCATCTAATAATTCTACAGTTTCCAATCCCGTTACCTTAAAATGGAATGCCTCTGCAGATGCAAAAAAATATATTTTATATGTCTATAAAGGAGATTCCAACAATGCCTATAACACCACCTTTCCATTAACCCTCACAGGCTTGTCCTATGTGTTCAATCAGGGAACCAGCGGTGAAAAAATCTCCTGGGAAGTGAAGGCAATGGACGACGCCGGTAATACCAGTGCCAAAGGTGAATTAAGAAGCTTTATAATACAGTAAATCCATGCAACAGGTAAAAAATAAGAAGCTTACTTATCTATTACTCTGTGCGGTGGCAGGGGTATGGGGTATTATTTTGTATAAGATCTTCTTTAAAGAAAAAGAAGATCAGGACATTTTTCCATCCACGACGTTTAAAGCAGACCATGAGCCCTATGACAAATACACGGTAAAGTCTGACACTTTTAAACTAGTTTTAAATTATAGGGACCCTTTTATGGGAACTGCAGCTCCTGCTTTGAAAACTGAAAAATCTGATATGCCCTCTGTTCCGGTCATAAAAGCGCCAGTTGTAATTCCTCCACCTTTAAACTGGAGTGGTATTCAATATTCCGGACGGATCATCAACCCCCTAAGTAAACGAATCGTATCTATCCTGTCGGTAAACGGTAAGGAGAGAATGATGGCAGAAGGCGAGGTGTTCGAAGGGGTAAAACTTTTAAAAAACCAAAGAGACTCTGTACTGCTCAGCTGGCAGGGGAAACAAAAATACATCAAACAATGACATCAAAAAAATTACCGATCTCTACATTACTGCTTTTTAATCTGTTGGCTTATACAACCGCAGATGCACAGTCTGCGATCAAAGATCTGATTACCCATAAGGTAATTGTAAACTATACAGACCACACCATAGTTGCGTATGTGAAACCTTCCCCAAATGTCCAGGCATTCAGTAATCTTCAGTATTACTGGTTTTCTGGTCAGAGCATTCAGTCCAGCCAGGGTGGTTATAGCGGTAAATTATTGAATGGTTACTACGAAGATTTTTACGCCAATAAAAATCTTAAAGAAGCAGGCTGGTTTTCAAAAGGGTTAAAACAAGGGCCGTGGAAAAGCTGGGACGAAAAAGGCCTGCTGAAAGAAGAATGCAACTGGAGTGCTGGTCAAAAGAACGGAACCTACCGGAAGTACGATAACCTGGGGAAACTTAGCCAAACAGGCCATTATAAAAATGATTCTTTAAAAATCAGGATACCAAAATTTATGGATACTACCAGAGTTCAGCATCCTGATACGGTAAGAAAAGGTATCGTTCCAAAATTTATTAAAAACCTGTTTAAACACCATAAATAATGGTTAAGGCTGCCGCTCTCTATATTGTAATTATTGTGTCCATACTGGTGGCTGTAATTTCTGTGTCCTTACTTACGGTTGCCTTTTATTACCGGCTTGGGCAACAAAAGAAACGGAGATTGGAACGGCTTCACTATAACATCACTTCGGGAATGAATTTGCTGTTGTCAAAAAACTACATCGCATCAGATACGCTAAATCGATTGGATTTATACAGAGAAGAAAAAGATAGCCTGGAACTCGGTAAAACGAAATGGGGTATTTTTGACTTAAATACAATTAAGGCCTTTGAACAGACAGATACCATTAAACAAAGCTTTCTAACCGGTTGTGTATTTGAAGACCAGTCTGCCCTGTACCTCGCAGATGAAGACCGCCCGCTTTCCCTCAGCGGAAGTACCCAAATAATTGGTAACGGCGAACTCCCTAAATCAGGCTTAAAGCAAGCCTATGTAGATGGAAAAGGCTATGACGGAAAAGAACTCATTAAAGGAAAGATCAAAGACAGCAGCAGAGCGTTGCCAGCCCTTGATCAGCATATCATAGACAGCTTAAGTCAATGGTTTAATAAAGAAGGATTATCCATTCCAGCCGGAGATTCTGTAAACAATTCTTTTTTTGAACCATTAAAGGTGTACCGGTTAAAAGGAGGAAAGGAAAGACTGGATAATAAGATCCTTAAAGGACACCTGGTCTTAATTTCAGATTCCATCCTTTCCATTGGCCGGGATGTGCAACTTCAGGATGTACAGGTTTTTGCACCAGCAATCCTCATAGAAGAAGGATTTAAAGGAACCTGCCAGCTATTTGCCAGAGATTCCATTATCATTGGTAAGCACAGCGTTCTTAGTTACCCCTCGTTTGCAGGAGTTCTCAAACCAGAGAAGGGGACGTCTCAGTCAAAGATAAAACTCGGCGAAGGAAGCCGCTTTTACGGTACCCTGTTGAGTTATGAAAAAGAAAGAAGTGAGCTGCAAACCTTAATTGCTATAGATAAAGACTGTCTCATTAAAGGGGAGGTCTACGCAACAGGCTATATTAAATTTGAAAAGCCAGTAAAAGTACAAGGGAAAGTCTATGCCAAACGCTTTATTATGCAAACCCCGGCAACTTTATACGAAAACTACCTGATTGACATTTCTCTTGACCGTAAATCCCTGAGCCGATACTACCTGAGTTCATTTCTGATCAAAGCAAACCAAACCAACCCGCAAATACTCAAATGGCTAAACTAAAACTGCAAAAATTAAAGGCCTCTACCTTACTTGAAGTCATTGTAGCTATGGTCATCATCTTAATTGTATTCGTTATGGCGGCACAGATCTATGCCAATGTGGTGCAGTCTTCACCCTCAGCAGAACAGCAGTATTTACGCGCAACAGCAGAGAACTACTTTCAAACCAGTCCTGAAGAAAAGGACCAAGACAGTACAATCCTTCCCGACAGTACAACAGTAGAAGAGAGAACAGAGCCCTATGCTGGCTATTCTGATGTTTTTTTGCGCACAGTTACTTTTAGCCGTAATGGTAAAAATATAGGCATCTATCATCGTATTATTCAGAAGGATAAGGAGGACGGACATGAATAAGCGTCTGCCTGCATTCACCCTGATGGAAGTCACTATAGCCATGCTCATTTCAGCCATTGCTATTTCCATGACTTATACCATTTACCGGATCGTCAGTAAGTCCTATTTTGATTATTCTGTCAAACAAGATCAAATGGCAGATTTAATGACTGCAGATCAGTTGATCCGCACGGACTTCTTTTCTGCCGGCCAGATCTGGAAGACCGAAAGCGGTATAGACCTGCTCCTTAAAGAGGGACACATTGTCTATGTTTTTGATAAAGAAAGGCTGTTGCGAAACCAGTTTGATCTCAAAACAGACACGTTTAAAATAACTGCACAGATCAGCAACGCTTCCTTTGAAAACAAAGAAGCAGAAAACGGGGACCGAATTGACCAGGTCAAAATAACAGTGATGGCCGAAGGCCGCAACATTCCCTATATCTACAACAAGAAATACAGCAGTAACGACTTATTTGAATAATTATGCCCTCAATAGACATTTCCAGATATCAGAAAAACAAACCAGTTGCTCCGGTAAAAGAAAACCCCGGGCTCTTTTCTTTTATGAATAAAGAAATCAGTTTTGGTAATGCACAAGTTCCTGATAAAAAAAAGGAGAGCATTTACCTTGAACTCAGCACACTATTGCTGTCTGGTATCGACCTCCGCTCAGCATTAGATCTGATCCTGGTAGATCAGGAGCAAGCCAAAGATAAGTCTCTGTTTGAAGGCATCAGAAAGCAGATTTTATCGGGGCTTGCTTTGTCTGAGTCATTAAAAGAGACCGGTAAATTTAGTGATTATGAATATTATAGCTTGAAGATAGGAGAAGAGACAGGGAAACTTGGCGAGGTACTCACAGATCTGGCCAGGTATTATAAAAGTAAGATCCAGCAGCGCAGGAAAATTGTAAGCGCAGTATCTTATCCTGTCATTGTTCTCTGCACTTCTATGGGAGCCGTGTTTTTCATGATCAAGTTTGTTGTTCCCATGTTTGCAGATGTATTTTTAAGATTTGGTGGGAAATTACCATGGATCACTGCATTAATTATTAAAATATCTGGCTGGTTTGATCGTTATTTTCTCTTGATTTTACTTTTCTTTGCGGCTGGAACACTGTTATACCTCTTTAAGCGGAAAACCAATGTTTTTAGGAAGCTCTCTTCAAGGCTTATATTGAAATTACCTGTTATAGGAGACTTGGTCAAAAAAGTCTACCTGGCTCGTTTTGCAAACACCATGCGTTTGTTAGTCAGTACCGATACACCCCTGCTCAGGTCAATTGCTCTTGTACGCCAAATGATCAACTACTATCCCATTGAAATTTCTCTATTAAGTGTAGAACAAGATATATTAAAGGGAGAATCCCTCCATAATAGTTTGTCTGCGTTTCCTTTTTATCCCCCCAAAATGATCCAATTGATCAAAGTAGGAGAAGAGGTGAACCGGATGGACTATTTTTTTGAGAAAATAGCGATGCAGTATACTGAAGAAGTAGAGTACAGAACCAATACTTTAAGCAGCTTACTGGAACCTCTGATCATCATATTCCTGGGACTGGTGGTTGGGGTGATCTTGATCGCTATGTATCTCCCGATGTTTCAAATGAGTAATAATTTTTAATATTTTAATTCGCTCCGATTATGAAAATTGATCTGACACGAGTAATCACTCTGGATTTATTAATCCGTCAAAAATCAACAGGATCGCCAGAAGCCCTGGCAGAACGGCTGGGTGTTTCCCGCAGAACGCTCTTTTTTACATTAAATCTGTCTCTTATACACATCTAAAAGGGGGGGGGGGGGGGGGGGGGGGGGGGGGGGGGGGGGGGGGGGGGGGGG
>NZ_JAELTV010000334.1 GCF_016429005.1 Pedobacter sp. ASV19 | reverse complement strand
CCCCCCCCCCCCCCCCCCCCCCCCCCCCCCCCCCCCCCCCCCCCCCCCCCTTTTAGATGTGTATAAGAGACAGGAGCTATATTTAAACCCCAAATAGCTAGCTTCGCCATTAATGTAAATCAACAATTTATTGTGGGCCTCAGAATTTGGATATGTATAGGAGCTGATCTTGATTCCATCAATAGAATAATTATTCGGCTCATCATCAATATATCCCCGTAGACCAAAAAAAATATCCCTACCGGATTTCAATTGCTTGTCACCTTTAAACAGTTTTGATACATCCTCGTCAAATTTTAAAGATAACAGATCAATTTTTGATTGACAGCCAAGAAAGAATGGAACAAAAGCAAAGATCCAGAGGATTCTTATACTTACTCTTAGGGGTGAATTTAATCTAGGTATGGCCATCTTGAACGTATTTTTGCATTTATTTAACAAATCCAAGTTATAAAAAGTTCTCTGATAAACGAGCCTAATATCCAGACTACTGTAGCTCAGGCACGATCGGTACTGCACATTTCACCAATATATTTATATATTTAAGACCATAATGATCAAAAAAAGAAAACAGGATAAATCATTCCGAAAAATTAGACCTGCTTTTACTGAAACTGGAAAATCTACAGGTAAGACAAGCAGACTTCGATGCTGAGATCAAAGCGCTACAATCAGAGATCAGATCAATTCAATTCCCATCAGCAGAACCTGATGCACCTCTAGCAGCTCCAAGTATCCCTCAGCCGCGACCGCAAAAGCCACGTGTATTCACGCAACCAAAAAGGCCGATACCTCCCTCTTTTTCAAACCAGTCTACCCGGAATTAAACTTTGCTGTCCTCAAAGAATGTTAATTTGTATTTTTAGAAAAGGAACGAAAAACTCCGGGTTAGTTGAAAAATTCTCACCTGCCCAGATATACTAGCCCGTTGTATTACCTTCCACCGGATGTTTTAATCCGTTTATCGACAATAAACCATCCTTTACATTCCTAGAAATTCCTACTTTGAAGTTTTCTGGAGTTTCGACAAGTGGAGCCCCATATTTCATTGATATTAATTCTCTTTCTTTACTATAATCCATATTCTTTTGTTTCTCTTGACATGATTTCTGTTAAGTTATCAATTCACTCAACCTGCTTTCAATTCAAATGAAACAACTCCATCTTCTTGCATAAATGATGTAATAGTTTAAAAGGAACAAGCTATTTAATGGGCCTGGCATTTTCATTTGAGGAGACACAACGAAGAGTCTAAGAAGGGTAATCAGACCGTGTCATCGTTCCCCCTCACGAGGAACGATACCGATACGCTAGCTAGTTCACTTCATTCTACAAGTAAGGCTCACTAGTAGTAATGGCATCGCAACTTATCTATTAAGTATTGCAGAATCAGGCTCTTTAGGAGGGCTTATGATATCATAAAAATTAAGTTCGTACTCAAAATAGGCTGCATAAAAAATATGCAGCCTATCAGCTAAAATAGTTGATCTACTTACTTTAAGTAACCGCTATTTCCAATGCAGATTATTACATTTATTCGATTCATACTAAAAAAATCATTTCTTTTTTAAGCAAAAAAACCTATTTTCTTACAATAGCTATAATTATACTCATAATAAACTGAACTTCGAATTCCTGAGTTTACTCACGTTATTACCAATTTAGATAATTATGAGGATCAGGCGATCGAATACAACTCATTGATTTAATATTTTTACTAGAAAATATACTATTATAGATCCCGCTAGGATGGTAATAATCCCATTTATATACCAATATCTCCTTACCCATTCTTTAAAAATAAAAATATTTAATAAACTTATTATAAACAGACCTAAGACTAGGGCAATAATCGCATACGTACGAATTACAAATGGAACTTCAGCGCTAGAATCAGAATGCGAACTTAAAACTGGGACAAGTAATGCAAAGATCAAGCATATAACAATCCATAATAAATATAAACCAACAGGACCAATTTTGTTCTTATTCATAATTTACTGTTTGACAAATTTACCATTTATAAACTTGTAATTTCCTTCTGATAAAGTAGATATCGCTCTCATAAAATCACCAATTGAATGCCCCCCGTAGGATAATACATTATCATTACTACCTTTTTCTTCTCTACCAGGCTGCTTAGCATGATGACTTCCATTTGTAGCGCCGACAGCTCCTGCCACTACGTCATCTCCTTTGTTATCAAATTGAAATAGTGGAACTCCTGGAATTGCAGACAGTTTATTTTGCTGAAAAGCCGCAAAGTCATACTCTGTTATACTTAACCCTATCGCTAACTTAGGATGTGCTTTTACATATTCAATAATGGCCTTAATATAACCTTTACCAAATGCCCCCCCCATGCTATGGGTAACTATTTTTAGACTTTCGGTAATAACGCCATTCGTTCGTGCCAAGCTATTAATTAATACTGCAGCATCCTTACTACCTTGTTCATAACCTGCATCCATACGATTTTTCACATTTAAATTGCCATTATGAGGAGCATGTCCACCTAGAGATCCATCGATATAAGGATTAAATCCCGTGTTTTTCAAAGATTCGTTATGGTCGTTAAATCTATTCATAATTCCAATATCAAATGCCCAAGGATAGTAGGTTCTTTCATCAAACCTGTTTGTGCCAACTGTTCCCCCTCTCCAATATCTTGAACTTCCTCCAGTTCCATCGTAGAAATTCCCATTAATAAAAATAACAACATGCCCATCAGGATCTATCGCATTTACCGGAGTATTTGCCGCATAGGCATATGGACTTATTTGAAAATAAAGCTCAGATTTTTTATCCACCAAATTCCACCTACCAATAACCGGATCATAGAAACGTGCCCCATAATCTAATTGATCTAAACTCAGCTCCGTTTGTTTCTCTTTACCATTATACCTGTACAAGTTATTTGGACTTGTTACTTTCGCATTACCAGGGTTCATCTCCAATCCAAAGGCATAATAGTCCTGTACCTGTGAAATCTCACCATTCTGTTTCACCATTGCCCTGGTATTGCCCAGATGGTCTTTTATCATGTATTCATAAGTATAGCTGGAGCCTGGGATGGCCCTCCCTTCTTCGGTCTGAATGAATTCAATAGTATTATTGCTGTATTCTATACCTCCAATGTAATCCCGGATACTGCTTCCATAAACCTTTCTCAGCTTCTGACCTGTGGCATCATAAGTGTAATTCAGGGTTTCTCCTGTACTGGTCTTGGTGATGGTTTTGGGCAGGTTCAGCATATTGTAAGCGATTGTAATTCCTTTACGGCTGTCTGATTTCTGGTTTCCATTCTCATCATACTGGTAGGTGCTGCTTTGGGCAGCGGTACCCGCATCTGTTATTCCCATCAGCTGGTTCCCTTTTACAGTTCCGTTGGTATAATTATAGGCAAAATTATTGAAATATGCAGTAGATCCATTGGTTCTTTTTAAGGTATTGATGTTTCCCATCACATCATAACTCAGCTCTTCATTGAACTTATCTACTGCCCCTGATGTCGCGTATCCGGCTTTGGTTAACCTGTTTAGATTGTCATAATCATACAGGTAATTTTGTGTGTTTTCTGACAATCCAAAGCCTGCAGGAACTTTGGTTTTCCAGTTCATTCCGCTGATGTTTCCATTAAAGGCATTGGTCCGGTCAGCATAGGTCAGCTCCATTCCAAATATGGTTTTGGCATCCACGGTATTGGGATCATTGACCTTAGTCATCCAGCCTCTTGAATTGTAGGCATAGGTATTGCTTTGGGTAAAATTGCTGCCATCTGTACTGTGCACGGATTTTTTCAGCAACTGCCCAACTTCATTATAATCCAGTTTATTCAACACGACCTCTGTTGCTCCATTGATGGCTTCAAAGGAAGCCAGCTTCCTGCCCATATGGTCATATTCATAGCGGTTGGCAATGGTGGTTACTGCAGTGCCCGCATGATGAACACGATTACTGGCCGTGAGTTCTCCTGCAAAATTGTAGGTGTTTTCTATTTCATCGTAATTGTTTGCATTCACCGCTCCGCCAAGGTAATGTTGTTTATACACCTTCACCACTCTGGCTTCTTCATCGTAATAGTTCACCGTCCACAGGAAATCATTTGCGGTATTCAGTACTTTTACTTTGCTGGCGGTGAGCAGGGTTTTGAGTTTTTTACTATAGTTAGCGCTTTGATTATTTGGAAGATCCTGGATACTATAGTTGTCGTAGTAATTCACCAATTGTGGTTCCATTCCATTTTGTGGAAAAGCCACATTCGTATAATCTGCTCCCGACCTGCTTTCCCACTGTATGGTTTGCCCGTCCACCAGGCTTTGTAATGCAGCCCGGGAAAGTGTGGTGGTATTGGTATAAATTCCAGAGCTCACGACCCGACCAAATCCATCATACTTACTGTATACCCATTGCTTGCTTTTGCTTAGTAAACTGTCCTGTGTGAGCACGACCTGGTCTAGTTTGTTATAAACCATCTTCTCCCATTCTTTACCTGGAAGCTTTTTCTCTATAATTCTTTTTCTTCCATCGTAACGATACGCATAAATGAAATTTTTAAAAACCAAATCATTATCTATAAAACTACTGATGTTCTGACCATTCTCATTTACCGCCGGCGGCAGTACATAACGAAGATTGCCCAGATCATCATATATATAATAGGTCGATAGTGATTTGGTATCAGTTTCCCAAATGCGTTTCAATACGATATGACCTTCAAGATCTTTGTATTCATCAGTGGTCCCACCTTTAAGATTAGCGTCTATCCAGTTCTCATCCTTTGTAGTCGTTTTGTACAACTTCCCCGCAACATAGGTGCCAGATGTGGCCCCATTTACTGTGACCGTCCATAGTTTAACTTCTGAAACATTAGTACCATATACGGTAATCGCTGTTCTACCGGCTAGACTGGTCCGGCTCAGGGAAGGCTGCCAGATATCCCCCGGAGCCCCTTGTTGAACTACACGGCTTAAAGGACTGGCTTCAAACACCGTTTGACTATAAGGACTAGGAATAGTCGCATAGCCCTGTCCTGCTGTATTATAGAATATTTTCTGGGCACTATTACTATATCCAACGTCTCCGGTTAACGCATCAGACCTGTAACCTGTCTCTTATACACATCTAAACGGGGGGGGGGGGGGGGGGGGGGGGGGGGGGGGGGGGGGGGGGGGGGGGGGGGGGGGGGGGGGGGGGGGGGGGGGGGGGGGGGGGGGGGGGGGGGGGGGGGGGG
>NZ_JAELTV010000333.1 GCF_016429005.1 Pedobacter sp. ASV19 | reverse complement strand
CCCCCCCCCCCCCCCCCCCCCCCCCCCCCCCCCCCCCCCCCCCCCCCCCCTTTTAGATGTGTATAAGAGACAGACCATCACCACAGTTGTGCCGTCGTTTCGGTTTAAATTGATCAGAATATCCATAATCTCATTGCCCATTGCACTGTCCAGGTTTCCTGTAGGTTCATCTGCCAGTATAATCTGAGGTTTACCAACAATTGCCCGGGCTATCGCTACCCGCTGCCGCTGCCCGCCAGACAACTGTGAAGGGAAATGTTTCAATCGGTTACTCAGGCCTACTTTCTCCAAGGCTTCCGCAGCCAGATCCCGCCTTTCTCTGGCCGATGAAGAACGATACAATAAAGGCAATTCCACATTGTCCAGCACCTGCAGATCATTGATCAAATGATAACTTTGAAATATAAAACCGAGCTGTTCATTCCTAAACTTTGCCAGCCGTTGATCGGAGAAACTGGAAACATCCTGCCCCGCAATCCTGATACTACCTTTGGATGGTTCGTCAAGTAGTCCCATAATGTTCAGCAAGGTACTTTTTCCACAACCTGAGGGTCCCATGATGGAAAGAAATTCTCCTTTTGCAATATCCAGGCTAATTCCATTTACGGCAAGGGTTTCAACCGTATCGGTACGGTATACTTTTTCAATGTTTTGTAAACGTATCATATCGTATAGTTACAGATTAAGATTTATTTATAAGTAATTTTTTCATTTTTTTCGAAATCATACAAAGACAGATACCTCAGCTGATAATAAGCACTCCAGAAATCTCTAAGTGAAGCAATATAATCTCTCTTTGCTCTGTCATTTTCCTGGAAAGCAATACTCAGATCCGTAATACTCAAATCACCCAGCACATATCTTTCCCGGGCAATCTGATATTTTTCAGAAGCAATACGATCCGCTTTGCCTGTGAGCTCTACCTGTTCCTTCATCATATTAAACAAGGTTACCTGTGTAACGATCTGCTGCTTAAATGTCTGTTTATCCTGTTCCACAGCATAAGCAATGAACTGCTCATTGGCCTCGGCTGTTTTGGTCCTCGACTTTGAACGTCCCCAATCCAGCACTGGAATACTGAGCTGCAGCTGTATAGACTGCTGGCTCTTTGGAGAACGATACACCTCAGCAATATTACTTGCTGCATTGGAAAACCCAAGATTCGCATTCAGTGTTGCCGTTAAACCGTTTTGCCCCTTGGCCTTTGCTACATCCCTTTTCGCTTCAGCCAGTTTACGTACAAAAGCAATGGCATCTGAACGGTTCTCAAAAGCTTCCTTCAATACCCTGTCTGCCGAAATACTCATTTGATTTACCTGTGCAGGCATATCCAGTACAATCTTATCATCACCTTCCATCCCTGCATAACTCCGCAGGTTTAAAGTCGCTATTTCCATATCCCGTTTTGCCGTACCAACAGCCTTTTGTGCATTAAGCTCCTCCAATTGCAACTGCAGAATTTCATTCTTGGAAATTTTCCCCAACTCAAATTTAGTATTGGCGATGTCCAGAATCTTCAGCGTATTGGTTAAATTGGTGGCCGCAATATTCAAGTTAACCTGGGCAAGCAACAGATCAAAAAAATATCCCGTTACCGTTACTGCAATTTGTTCTTGCGACTCAATATATACCTGTTTACTTTCATTGTACTTTAAAGGTTCAATTTTCTTGTCCCACTTTAAACTATTGAACTGTAACAAGGGTTGTGTATAACCAATTCCATAAGGAATGGCATTATAAAGAACATTTTTACGGTCAAAATCGTCAAAGCGCTGCAACTGCGTTGTTCCATAAATAGTACCTCCAGTAGCCGCAATACTTTGGCTAAAATTCATCGTCAGTGAAGAATTATCATTGTGCACAGGCTGGAAAAGAATAGCCCCATTGGGCTGCAAAACCTGAGAATAGGTTTTATTATAACCGGGCAGCACCCCTGTTAATTCCAGCTGAGGCTGATAATTAGATCTATATGTTCTCCATTCCCAATACTTGGTTTCTCTAACGGTAATGGCCTGTTTTGCCGCAATAGAGTTAGATTTAGCCATTTCAACCAGTGCAGGTAAACTCAACTTCAGGGTATCGTTAACAACCATAGCAGCAGTTACATGCACACCAGATAGCAAAAAAAAGAAAGACAATATCGTTTTCATCTTGTTGATTGAAAATTCAAAACAGATCAATTGTTTACAGTCACCTCAGCTGCATTCTCGTAGACCTTCATATCAGATGTAATGACCACTTCTCCAGGCTTTATGCCAGTCAGAATCTCTACATAGTCGAAATTGCTCAGCCCGGTTTTCACGGTCCTTCTTTCTGCCTTCCCTTTATTCAGCACAAAAATCTCCTGGAGGTTTGAGCCCTTAAATGCTGGCCCATTGGCTACCCTCACCGCACCGTTCCGGGTAGCCGTGACCAGGAAAATATCTACTTTCATATTGGGTCGCATTAATTTATTATTCCGCTCCTCCAATTGTGCATCAAAGGAAACAATACCATTATTTACTGCCGGAGAAATATTTACGATATGTGCCCTTAACTGCACATCATTTATCCGTACAATAACAGGCATATTATGGTGCAGCTGATCGAGCTGATTATCAGACACACTGCCAGCAATTTTAAAACTGCTCAGATCAGCAATCCTGGCCAGCGACTCGCCCTCCTTTATACTCGCTCCTATATTCTTATTGACCCAGGTGATCACTCCCGCTCTTGTAGCCACCACATTAGCCAGATCTAATTTACGTTTCAGTGCATTCTGATCATTACGCTGTATCTCCAAAGCGATCTCAGCTTCTCTGATCTCTATTTTCATGGTCTGCTGTTTACTCCGGATTTCATTTTCGAGCTGCTGTTTCTCCAGCTCAGCAACTTTCAGGTTCAGTTCAGCCTGCTCAATTCCTTCCTTTGTTCCCCCTCCCGCCTTGTATAACCTTTTGGCGCTGGATACCGCATCCACCAAGTTTCCGATCCGCAATTGTTTGATACTGTTGTTCGATTTAATATCATAAAAACTCTTCTCCAGATCCAACTTCAGCTTTCGGATCTCATTCTCTTTAGATTCTATCTGAAATTTAAGTTTATCATATTCTGACTGCGCGGCAGATTTATCCAGGATGAGAATAGATTCTCCTGCTTTAACTTTGTTTCCGGCATCCAGCAACACTTTCCTGATCGAAGCATTGATTGGACTGGTTAAGCTTTCTTCAAATTCAGGCAGCACTTCACCCGTAGCGTTGATCGTGTTCTCAATATTCCCAATTGCAGCCACAGAAGTTGTGATATCAGAAGCCGACAAAGCAGGTTTAAAGTAAAAGCGGAGCAACCAGATACACGATGCAAGCACAGCCACAGCAAAAAGAAGGATTAAAATCGTCTTTCTTTTCTTTTGTCCGGAAACCTCATTTGCAATGCTCTTATCCATTGTGTTTGTTTTGCACAAGGCATTGCAAGGCAAATGCCATAGTTAAAAACCTAAATAACAATAGATTATAGTTTATAGATATATAAAAAATGCCCGATATCGAACAAGATGTTTAATATCGGGCATTTTTTATATTTTGACCTTAAGGTTTTTTAACCAAAGGGGGCGGAACAACTCTATTTCTTGCCTTATTAAGTGCAGCTCTTTCTAAAAGTGTATACGTTTTCCCATCAAAAGTCATCTTTGCCTTCATTACCGGCTCCGCCGCCATTGGGGCTGTTCCTTTTCTTAGCCATAAGCCGGTCATGTGCAAAATAACCACATGAGGAGGGTGTTTGGCATACGCCTTTTTATCCATCGGACTGGCCACCAGGTTGTCATTCTTTGCACGGTTAACTCCTTCCTCTACCACCATCATTGAACTGAGATAATCATCCACGTCGATAAAAAACTCGTTATAATTGCTTTCATCAGAGATTTTAAAGCCGTAAACCAGATGATCAAACACAGAATAATCTACCTTTAAACTGTCTCCAGCCTTAAAATTCATGCGGTACCCTCCGCTTTCCTCCAACTGCCCATCTGTTACTGGTATAAGCTGTTTCTTTCCTGAACCAGATCCAACTGCAACAGAAACCGGCACCAGAACCTCTTTACCCTTTTTACTGGCAATCAACAGACTTACTGAATCTTTGCTCAACGACTTATTATAACGTCCATATACCTTCACCGCATCGTACTCCGGAGCAGTGGTCAGAAATGCCTTGTTATTCTTTACTTTAAAATTTCCGGAGGCAAAAAATAATTTTTCTTTATCCTTTGATTCTACATAGGTAGAAAAATAACCCGATAGCTTATCAAAGAATACCGTAGTTGTAGTTCCCTCTTCATCTTTTCCGGAAAAGCAGCCGTCATAAACGCTTTGCGCTTTTACCAGAGTCCCCAGGCAAATCATACCCAGCAGTAATAATATTTTATGTTTCATAGCACAGAATGCATTCCTTTTTTCAAAAATAAGATACGCTATTTAAAATCAGCTCTATAATCCTGCTTTTATTTCGTCATAAATTCCTTTTGTTTCCACAACCGGGATATCGACTTTATGATCAGCAATTCATCTTATTTTATTTGTTTTTACGACAATAAAACCATTACGGACGAGCTTATTCCACTGAAGGAATTTCTTTCAGCACCGCTAAAAGATAAGACCAGAATTTTTGAACAGAAGAGATTTGAACGCGTTCATCCGGAGAATGCGCCCCTCTGATGGTTGGACCAAAAGAAATCATATCCATTCCGGGGAAGTGTGCACCTAAAATACCGCACTCCAATCCCGCATGACAAGCTTCTACTTTGGGTTCCTTGTTAAAAGAATCCTGGTATAACTTAACCATGAGCCTTAAAATATCAGAATCCGGATTAGGTTTCCAGCCTGGATAATCACCGCTTTGACTAACCGAACAGCCCATTCCTTCCAGACTTGCCCGAACTGCATTAGCAACATCATCTTTAGTACTTTCCACACTGCTCCGCTGCAAAGACTGTGTAATAAATTTTCCGTCTTTTACAATCACACGCGCCAGGTTGGTAGAAGCTTCCACCAAATCTTGTATATCCGGGCTCATTCTAAATACGCCATTAGGCAAAGCATATAATGCATTTACTATTTTTACAAAGTCAGCCTGTCCCATCACTTCCTTAGGCAAGGCAGTTTCCTCAGCCACAACAACCAAAGAAGGTTCAATGCTATTACTGTCTCTTATACACATCTGACGCTGCCGACGAACGTTAGCCGGTGTAGGTGTCGGTGGGGGGGGGGTGGGGGGGGAGGGGGGGGGGGGGGGGGGGGGGGGGGGGGGGGGGGGGGGGGGGG
>NZ_JAELTV010000332.1 GCF_016429005.1 Pedobacter sp. ASV19 | reverse complement strand
ACCCAGTGGTTCTCATTTGGCAGATATAATAATTTACTTTTGATACCCTTTAACTGCGCAGCCTGAAAAGCCTCCAGCCCTTGTTCAATCGGAACACGAAAATCAATTCCACCCTGAATAACCATAATCGGTGTATTCCATTTACTGATGTAATTAGAAGGGTTAAATTCAGTATAGCTTTTAGACACAGGGTTACTCCAGTAATTACCACCCAGATCAAAATTAGCAAACCAAAGCTCTTCGGTTGTACCATACCAGCTTTTCATATCAAACAACCCATCATGAGCAATAAAAGTTTTGAAACGATTATTGTGGATGCCAGCCAGCATATATACGCTGTACCCACCATAACTCGCACCTACACAACCCAATCTATCTTTGTCAACATAACTCTCTTTCGATACATCATCAATAGCCGAAAGATAATCTTGCATAGGCTGCCCACCCCAGTCTTTAGCAATAGCCTCATTCCATTCAACACCCCATCCAGGCATACCCCGGCGATTAGGAGCCACAACAATATACCCATTTGCAGCCATCAACTGAAAATTCCACCGAACACTGTAGAACTGTGTTAAAGAAGATTCCGGCCCACCCTGACAATACAATAACGTCGGATATTTTTTAGCAGGATCAAAGTTTGGCGGATAAACTACCCATACACCCATTTCCTTGCCATCAGTCGTTTTTACCATACGCAGCTTAGTATCACTTATGGCAATACGAGCATAATCTGCATCATTTGCATGAGTAACAGCCTTCATGTTCCCAGACTTCAAATCCACGTTAAATAATTCAGTTGCATGATTCATATCCGTACGGGATACAATTAAATGATCTCCATTTTGTGCAGAAATACCTGTAATGTCAAAAGCACCCTTAGTAATTTGTGTAACCGGGGGCGAGATACGAGCCATAAGATTTGCAGGAACTTTTACCGAAAACAACTGTTTCGTTCCTTTAATTGCAGCATTAAAGAAAATATGGTCGCTGTTGGTACTCCAGGAAAAGCCACCGTCAACAGTTTCATCCCATGCAGACGTCACATTCATTTTAACCTTGGTGGCCCAGTCCATAACCACGACGTCATTTTTATCTGCTTCATAGCCATCACGTTTCATGCTTAACCACGCCAGTTTTTTGCCATCTTTACTGAAAGCAGGAGCCATATCATATCCCATCATCCCTTCTGTAAGATTGGTCGTTTTTGCATCTCCTATATGATAAGCATAAATGTCGGTATTGGTGCTTTGAGCATAGGCCTTGCCGATCTTCTTTTTGCAAACATATAGGATCGATTTACTGTCGGGGCTAAAGATGAAATCTTCTGCACCACCAAATGGTTTCTGAGGCGCATCATAAGGTTCGTTCTCTAAGAGGTCGCGAACAGGCGCACCCGTATTATTGGTGCTTGAAACGAAAACATGAGAAACCTTTCCTTCATTCCAGGTGTCCCAATGGCGGATGTTTAAATCAGTATAAACCTGCGCTGTACTTTTCGGAACGTCATTATAAATTTCCTTACCCAAAACCTTAGAAAAGCTGATGGTTTTAGAAAATGCAATCCATAGACCATCAGGAGAAACAACCACATTTTCAGCATCTTTCAATTGCGACGAAACTGTTTTCCAGGTTTTTCCCATATCCGTGCTTAAGAAAAGTTCTGCGCCTTTTATAGCATAAATACCATTTTTATCCCATTGAACAAACGTTTTGTCACCCAATAGATCCGTCTTTGTTTGTTGTCCGTTATCAACATTCAGAAAGAAGTATTGGTTGCTTGTCTTTTCGGTAGTCAAATCAGTCTTACCTGTTTTATAAAAAAGTATTTTACCATCCGGACTGTTACCTAAAGTGGCGACTTTACCTAAGGACCAAAGTAATTCAGGTGTCATCACATTCTTTTCCTGACCAAACAGGATGAGCGGCATGATGAATAAAAGCAGTAGTGATATCTTTTTCATTGATGGTTTTATTAGAATACAGTGTTTTGTGCTACAAAAATGAATTATTTAATTGAAAATTAGCGGTGATTTCTTTTATGCATAGACATTTTTGCCATTATAACTTCTTACACTATTAATGACCGGCCCTTTCAACCCATCTCTGGTAACTCAATTCAAATTTAACCTCACCATTAGGATAATTGCCAACTCTGGTCCAACCCTGAAGATGATAGAACCGCTCTGCACGTGTATTCGGAGCTGTACCTAATTCAACATTGTCTTTGGTTTGTTCAAAATACCAATCTATCATCAGTCTATGCAGTTCCTTTCCAATCCCTTTTTCCGCAAACTCCGGGTCTAAGAACAATGCCCAAACACTCTTCTCCCTTAGGTCAATAATGGAGAAACCTACCACTTTGCCCTCTACCTCACAAACCCAGCCCTTTCCTTTTTCGGAAATGTAGAAGATCACATCTTTATCCGGAACAAGATCCGGATTGCTCAGCGTATTCTCTTTCACCAAATGCCTCACCACTTGTATCGGTTTAACATCAGAAATTTCCGCAACTCTAAAAATCATATTCACGAACTTATAAACTTTAACAAATAGCTGTGAGCATTTCAGATTGATATTTTGATATCAATATATTATGATGTATATGTATTTCTAAACTCCTCAAAACTCTTGTAAAACTCCACCTGAGGAAAGCCCTTCACCTCCTTCGACCCCTTCCAGGTCAAATGAACCACCGCAAACTCCCTGCTGTCATCCTCTTTCCTGGTCACAAACAGCACATCATGATTTCTCTGATCAAAACCCAAAGCCGACAGTTCAAAACCCACTAAATCATGATCGTTTGGCCAAAGACTATAAAAACCAAAAATCGATCTATAAACACCCACCTCTTTTTTCACTTCCTTTTCAAAGGCCAGTTTTTCCTCAATGGAAACCGGTTCCCAAGGTTCCTCCAGAAAAGACTTCGGTTCTTTCTCCAGAAAGAAATCCTCCAACACATGCCTGTCTACGCCCGCGATATCGATTCGTTTAACCTCATCAGAACGCTCCTTTAAATCATGAATAGTAAACCCGCCGGCAGCAAAAAGAAAATAACCATTCTCTAACTGAACACTCAGTTTCAATGCCTCCCATTGATCATAATCAGGCTTGCCAGCCGACCAAAATTTCCAAACCGCTTTCTGAACGTATTTGTAGTAAGCCTCCGTAGGTAAAAAATTACCATACAGCCCACCCATACTTTCATCACCCACATGCAGATTTGTAGTACCTATGCATCGATCACGCGAGAATATTTTGGCTTTCATCTTGACTCTGGTTAATTATTCCTAAATATATAGCTTTTGGACAAATTGAACATAATGCCCGAAGAAGTTCATAAACCTGGTTCCCTTTAAAATAATAATCCCGATACTGTAATAGTAAACTAACGCATACACTCATGGCATTAAAACTCATACAAAGAGGAAGCAGGGGAGCAGCCGTAAAAGACTGGCAATTCTTTCTATCCGGTCAAAACCTCTATTCCGATCTTGCCGATGGAATATTCGGCCAGCATACCTATGATGGCACCGTCGCATTTCAAAAACTAAGCGGCATTAAAGCAGACGGAATAGTCGGAAATCAGACCTACGGAGCCGCCATGCTTAAAGGCTTCAATAAAGTCCAGGACGATCGCGATATAAAAGAAAGCGCTAACTGGCCGCCAAAACCCAATTTCACCTCCATAAACAGCAATGCCATCAGGCAGCAAATGTTCGGAAAAATGGAGTACATCTCCCAACCCCAGCCAGGTAATCCAGAACACATCAAAATCATCAATAACTGGGCACAGAATATTGTCACCGTAAATATCCCGCAACTAAAAGGAATACTCAAAAGACCAGAAGTTCAATTCCATAAAGCAGCAAAAGATCAGCTTATTGCCCTTTGGGCGAGGTGGGAGCGAGACGGAATGCTCGACCTGGTTAAATCATGGGAGGGATCCTACGAGCCACGCTTCGAAAGAAACAGCAGAACCGTGCTCAGCAACCATGCCTTTGGCACCGCCTTCGACATCAACGAAAAATGGAATAAATTCCATACACTCCCCGCACTGGTCGGCAATACAGGAAGCGTACGCGAACTTGTTCCAGCGGCTAATGAACTCGGATTCTATTGGGGAGGCCACTTCAGCAGACCCGATGGCATGCATTTTGAAATCGCAAAGTTGTTATAGTCACCAAAAAATCAACCATGAAGAACTTAATCATTTTTTTAGCTTTAGTGTGCCTTCACTTCAGCAGCTACAGCCAAAAGAAAAAAGCAAGGCCCATTCCACTTCCGCCACCCAAAGAAAGTATCGTAGAATTTTTGAGGGATACACTTTCGCTGCGGCAGTATGCATTACCGATTTTATTCCAATGGAAAATGAATGCAGATACCACCCTTAAACCCAATACCGTTTTTAAAGAATTGATTAAGCTGACTTACGGGCAAACCGAAATTAATGGTGAATATAGTCTGGAGCCATTAACACTAAAAAAATCAAAGCCAGGCAAAGCTGTTCCGGAAATCAATATTCCTAAAAAGATCACCAGGGTTGGTTACTACGATGCGGAAATTTCAAATGGCGTCGTCATACTCAAGGGAGAGAGAACCCTGTCTTTAAAAATTTTCTACGACAAAAATATGCAAGTGAGCTATTTGAAGGATTTAGCTAGTGGAGCAATATATAAGCATATTCCGTCAGAAGAGCATCCGGTTACCGTTCGTGGTCATTAAGAATTGGTTCTGCCTGCAAAAAGCAATAATGTGATCAATAGGAGAAAACGCATTTAATGACAAGTTGAAATACTAGATATCAATTTTGATGAGCTATTTACTGAGCCTTGCTCAGTTTTGCCTTGCCAAGTAAAGCTCTTACGATATAATAATAATTAACCAGCGAAAAGACCAGAATCATTCGTCGATACGGTTCACCAACGAATGCCAACAAATCATTTAAGGTGAAAAAAAACAGAAAAAAGGAAATTCCAGCTATTAGAATATTAAAGATTGTATTCTTCTCGTAGATTCTATTCTTATCATAGAAATCGAATTTTTCTATCTTTACCATATACGTAACCAATAACAACGGTAATAGGCTATATAATTGGACCGCAATTTTTGAAACGTTTAAATACCTAATAATCAATAAACCCAGAATTAAAATTATCCAGTATATTCTGTAGCTATGTTTTTCTATAAAAGTCATTGCAAATTATCTAGTCGTTGAGTCCGGTTAATTATTCCTAAATATATAAGTTTTCAAGATAATTGAAGAGCATACATATCGCCAAATTTAAAACAAGGATAAAATGAATTCAAAGCAGAAAGTAGTAGACTGTTACAACAAGTGGTAAAAGGACCAAACCAATGAACGACAAAGACACAAAACG
>NZ_JAELTV010000331.1 GCF_016429005.1 Pedobacter sp. ASV19 | reverse complement strand
CCCCCCCCCCCCCCCCCCCCCCCCCCCCCTCTTTTAATCACCCGGCGACCACCGACAACTACACCGGCTAACGTTCGTCGGCAGCGTCAGATGTGTATAAGAGACAGGGGTTCCTCAAGGCCTATGGTTGCTTTTATGAAATGGTTGTTTGCAAGATCTGTTTCTTTCAAGCCCTGATAGGCACAACCCAGCCAGTAATAGATATCGTTTTCCTGTGCGCCGAATAATTTTCCTTCGCCAAGGTTAACAGGATAGTGCTGCGCTTGTTCGAGGAAAGTAATGGCCTGTTCATAGCTTCCATCTGCAATGGCTTTTTTGGCAAGCTGGACAAGACTATACCTGTACTGTCCGGATACTTTTCCTTCTCCGCCTTCCCATGGGTGAAACTGCCTGTTTCTGATTAAAGACAAAGCATCCTCATAATCGCCAGAGAAATTAAGTGCGGCAATACGTTCCAGATAGAGATCATCTCTTTGATTGGCTACTTCTATATGGGCATTTAGAAACTGAAGACGCGTTTGCGGAGTTCTGTTTAGTCTTTTGTAGAGCTGGTCCAGTTCCATTAAAATGCGCGCATCTGAAGGATCAAGGGCATAGGCTTTTTCAAAAAACTGCAGCGCCTTTTCAGGATCGTTCAATTTGTTAAAATATGCAATGCCAAGGTTGCGTATTACTGTTGGAAAAGTATCATCCAGCTTCATGGAATGCGCCCAATTGCTAACCGCTTCCTGATATTGCCTTTTGTCATAAAATAAATTGCCGAGGTAATAGGGCGCTTTGGCGTCCGAAGGATTGACAGTCATGGCAAGTTCCAATACTTTAATCTCTTCCAGTCTGTTTGGAAAACAAAGATAGGAATCAGCTTCTGCGGCTTTCTGGAACCAGGTTTGCGCTTCTTCCCGGTTTCCAAGTTCATGGCTAAACCATCCCAGATAATAATAGACGAGTGGGTTGGTGTTTGTTCCTAAAAGTGCATGGACCAATAATGTCAATGCTTCGGTAAATAAACCCGCTGCGGCATAATCAATGGCATAAGACAAATAATTCTGCGCCGATCCTCTGGAGAGGGTTATAAGTTCAGTTAATGTTGCGGTGGCTTCTGTATCCTGGTGTAACTTTTGGTGCAATAGCGTTTGCTCATATAATATCCCCAGGTTAAAAGGATCTCTTTTTAAAGCATCCGTACATACGGAGAATGCCTGTTCAAGATTGCCGTTTTTGCGGAGGATAGCTGCTTTTAAAACATAGGCTTTGCTGTTATTGGCATTATGATCGATGGTCTGCTGAATATGTTCCAGTGCAAGCTCCGGTTCATTTCTGCATAGATCAATCTGGGCCACAGCAAAATAGCCGGTATCTTTCCAGGCATTGCTCCAGGTAGACTTATAAAAATATTTATAAGCCTCCTCCAGATTGCCCATATACTTTAAACAAAGCCCAAGATTGTAGTGTGGCTCACTATCGTATGGATTAGGATTGCGCTGCGTACTGGTTTCAATTGCCCGTCTAAAATAAGCCTCGCTTTTGGCAAACTGACCTCTTCTTAGATACCATAAACCAAGCGCATTGTTGCTGCGGATGTCTTTAGGGTCTCTTTCAATCGCTTTTTCATAGTACGGAACTGGGCTGTAGGTGGCATGGCGGTACTGCTCTAAATGTTGGCCGGTTAAGAAAAGCTGCTCATTGCTGTCTATTTCCTCTGGAAGAAGTGCTGGCCTTGCGGGTTCAGGTATTTCATTTTTCTTGTCCTTTGCAGGCTCATACCGGAGCAATTCCTTGCCTTGCTTTGAAGTCAGGACCAATAAAAGCTCCTCTTCTTCTACGGAAGGGGCAATGGTAATCTCTCTATGATAAACTGCCTTAGGGTCAAGGTTTGTCCGTTCATTGAACAAGCTTGTCCCAAGATGACTCAGAGAAATATCAATGTCTTGCTGAACTGAAGTGACATATAGTTTAAGCATTACTTTATCCCGGCTTTTGTCAATGGCCAGGAGAATATCTTTGCTGGCATTTTTAACCACGCCCAGCTCCCTGTACGGCATAAAATACTGGGTAAACTGCTTTTGTTCATTTGGCATCAGCCAGGTAAAATCAGGCTGGTTGTCGGTAAACATACCTGTCATTAACTCTATGTATGGGCCATCTTCATCGGTCAGGTTCCTGTCCCAGGCCTGGCCGAAGTCGCTGTGGCCCCATGTCCATTGTTTTTTGCCGGGTGAAACATGATGATTGGCCACGTGCAGCAATCCGGCCTGGCTGTCGTGTTCGTATCCTCCAACAAAATCATATTCTGAGTTGATGGCCATGTACGAGGTCGGCACAGGAATGTTCTTATACCTGGAAATGTCTGTTCCGGGGGCATAATCTACTTTATAATAGGTGCCTGTTGCAATTGGAAAGGTAGACACATCGCGTTTACCGTGATCAAAAACAGCATTTACATCGGGGGGAAAAACCGATTGATAATCATCGTTTACTTTTACTGCAGGATTTGCCCACCATAGAAAAGTTTGCGGCAGATTTGACCTATTGAATAACTTTGCCTTGATTTCGATATAAGCCTTGTCGGGATATAGAGTGAAGCCGGCCATACCTTTGGTATGGAACATTTGCTCCAGTTCATTTACCCAAACGGTCTTGCTGCCGTCGGCATTCTCTTCGATTTTGTAGTCTATCGGATCAAATGTACTGGGCCGGTGGTGCTGCGGCCAGTTGAATTCTATGCCTCCAGAGATCCAGGGGCCTGTTAAGCCCACCAATGCCGGTTTAATGACCTGGTTATAATAGATAAAATGCCTTTGTTTGATCTTATCGTAAGCCATTTGTATCCGTCCGCCAAGCTCAGGTAAGATCATGATTTTAAGATACTCGTTCTCCAGGAACAAGCCTGTATACTCCTTATCCGATTTTTCATCAAAGATCTTTTCAATAACCGGATTTGGATACACCGCACCACTGCTGCCCTGATAAATCCGTTTCTCAAAAAACATAGGGTTTTTTTCCGGTTTGCCAATGCCGTAAGTAGGTATGGTCACCTTTTCTTCCCAAACGTTTACATATAATTGTTTCATTCGTTGCGTACTTATTTGTGTAAGAATTGTTCTGTATTGATGTTGTTGCCTTTAATGCCTGATCAGGTTGTCTTCAAGTTCTTCCAGGGTTTGGCCTTTGGTTTCCTTGACCCTTTTTTTGATGAACAGGAAGCCCAGGAAACAAATCACTGCATATAGATAGAAGGGACCATAGGCGCCTAGTTTTTCAGCCAGTATTGGGAAAGTAAATACCAGGATGAAATAGGCTCCCCAGAGGGAAACAATAGCTACTGATGAGGCTACACCCCGGATTTTATTGGGAAAGATCTCAGAGATCAGTACCCAGGTTACCGGTGCCAGTGAAATGGCATACATGCTAATGGCCAGCAATACGAAAACGGAGACCATTCCGGCAGGGTAATGATTTTGAAGAAGAAAAGCCAGTATAATATAAACCACAGACAAACCCAGCGAGCCAAAGAGCATCAAAGGTCTGCGGCCAAGTTTATCAACCTGCCACATGGCCAATAGGGTAAACAGAAGGTTAACTGCACCAATAGCAATAGTTTCAAAAAGCTGACGGTTTAAATCCGCGCCTACAGATTCGAATATCGTAGAGGTGTAGTTGAAGACCACATTGATTCCGCAGAACTGTTGAAATATGGCGAGAATAACCCCAACCACTACGGCCGGGCGTACACTTTTCTCGAACACATCTTTGTAATTTTGTTTTTTAGGGCTGCCTTCCAGTGATTTATGAATGGCCGTTAAGGTGGTTTCCACAAAAGAGGCCGAACCAATCTTATTTAGAACCTGTTTGGCTTTTTCCTGCTGACCATCTTTCAATAACCACCTCGGGCTTTCGGGCAACCAAATTACCCCTATAAGGAAAATGGTGGATGGAATAGCCCCGAGGCCGAACATCCATCTCCAGGCATCAGGGCCGGTATCGGCCAGGAAATAATTGGCCATATTGGTTACCAATATTCCAATCACTACGGTTAACTGGTTAATCGCAACATTTCTTCCTCTAACTTTTGCCGGAGAAACTTCTGCGATGTACATAGGGCATAACATGGAGGCCATGCCCACTCCAATGCCCGCGATAAACCTCATTACGATAAAAAAGGATAGGCCAAAGGATAGTGCAATTCCAATGGACGAGACTGCAAATATCACTGCGGCAAGCATTAAACCCGGCCTTCTTCCATATTTGTCGGCAAGTTTACCGGCGATCAGGCAACCTACAATACAACCAAGGGCCAAAGAGCCTGTCAGAAAGCCTTCCCATAGGGAATCGAGCATAAATTGAGGCCGCAAAAAAGGTAGGGCACCAGAAATCACTGCAAAATCAAATCCGAACAGATACCCGCCAAGTGCAGATATGAAGGAGATGCCAATAATATACCGGCTGTTAAATGTAATGGATTTTTCGCTCATATAGTTTGGTCTTGGGTGTCAAATTTGAGATGAATATATTGTTTATACTGTTCTCCCGGTTCAAGTATGGTGGAGGGAAATTGTTGATGGTTGGGGCTATCCGGAAAAAACTGGCATTCCAGGCATAAGCCATCAAAAGGTTTGTAGGATTGCTCCAGGTAATCACCGGTATAGAGCATAAGCCCCGGATAGGAGGTGCTTATTTCCATCCGGCGGCCAGAACCGGGGTGTGATAATACCGCTACTGTATCGTCTTGTCTGGAATGGTCAAACACGTAAAAGGTATTGAAACCCTTCAGCCTGGCGTTGACCAGACAATCTCCAACTGTTTGTCCATGGAAAGTTACAGGACCTGAAGGAATGATCCGACCCGTTGGAATATAATCTGCTGTACTTTCTAAAATCTTTATTGAGGCGATTTTTAACTGGTGGTCAAATATTCCGGTGGCTTCATGATTTAAATTGAAATACGCATGATTGGTGAAATTGACAAAGGTTTTCTGATCTGTTTCTGCTGTATATTGAATCTGGAGCTGGTTGTCTTCCGTAAATGAGTAAGTCACAGCGAAACTCAAATTGCCGGGATAACCGCCCTCGCCATCCGGGCTGGTTAAATGAAAATGAAGTTTATCGTTCTGGATACTAAACTCGAATACTTTGGCATGGAATCCATGTATCCCGCCGTGGTTTGTATTTTCGCCATCATTCTTTTCCAGATTAAAGGTCTTTCCATCGATATCAAAACTGTCTCTTATACACATCTGACGCTGCCGACGAACGTAAAAAAATGGTTTGGGGGGGGGGGGGGGGGGGGGGGGGGGGGGGGGGGGGGGGGGGGGGGGGGGGGGGGGGGGGGGGGGGGGGGGGGGGGGGGGGGGGGGGGGGGGGGGGGGGGGGGGGGGGGGGGG
>NZ_JAELTV010000330.1 GCF_016429005.1 Pedobacter sp. ASV19 | reverse complement strand
CCCCCCCCCCCCCCCCCCCCCCCCCCCCCCCCCCCCCCCCCCCCCCCCCCCCCCCCCCCCCCCCCCCCCCCCCCCCCCCCCCCCCCCCCCCCCCCCCCCCCCCCCCCCCCCCCCCCCCCCCCCTTTTAGATGTGTATAAGAGACAGTATTTAAGGCATGCTGAAGCAAGTTGAATTCCTCATTTTCATACACTACTTTTTTAGTCAGTTCATAGCAGTTCAAAGGTTTTCCTTTTAAACTGAAAACGGCCTGGCAATCCACATCTCTTGATTTAGTGATGGACCCTGATGCAGAATCTCCCTCTGTAATAAATAAGGTAGTTTCGTACCTTTTATCGTGTGTGGTATTAAAGTGAACCTTACAGTCCCTAAGTTTTTTATTATGTAAAGATGCTTTCTTTGCCCGGTCATTGGCCAATTTCTTAATTCCGGCAATATCCTTCCGTTCCCTTTCAGATTGCAGGATCCTTTTTAGTAAAGCATCTGCAACTTCCTGATTCTTATGCAAATAATCATCCAGCTCCTTTTTAACAAAATCATTAATAAAAGTACGTACTGAAGGTCCTTCAGGCCCCATATTTTGTGAGCCTAATTTGGTCTTGGTCTGAGATTCGAACACCGGTTCCTGTACCCGTATGGAAATTGCAGCAATGATAGAGGCCCTGATGTCTGCAGCATCGTACTCTTTCTTATAAAACTCCCGGATCGTTTTCACCACAGCTTCCCTGAAGGCTGCCTGATGTGTTCCTCCCTGTGTGGTATGTTGTCCATTCACAAAGGAATGGTAATCTTCACCATATTGCTGGCCATGCGTCATTGCAATCTCAATATCATGGCCTTTCAAATGGATAATAGGATAGCGAATGCTTTCCACATCAGCTACTTTATGCAGAAGATCGTATAACCCCCGCTCCGATAAATACTTTTGTCCATTATAATTTACAGTAAGGCCGGTATTAAGGAACACATAATTCCAAACCATACTTTCTACAAAAGCAGATATATAATGATAATTTCTGAATATACTTTCATCCGGATAAAAGGTAATTGCCGTACCATTGCGTTGCGTGGTATCAATGATCGGATGTTCGATTACAATTTCCCCTTTAGAGAATTCTACTTTTTTTGTTTTCCCATCACGGTATGACTGTACAACAAAACTGGTAGATAAAGCATTTACTGCTTTTGTACCCACCCCATTTAAACCAACAGACTTTTGGAAAGCATTACTATCGTATTTTCCTCCTGTATTAATTTTGGATACACAATCGATTACTTTACCCAAAGGAATACCCCTTCCATAATCACGTACATTCACCTTATGCTCAGAAACCGTCATCTCAATTGTACGTCCGGAGCCCATCACAAACTCATCAATAGAATTATCAAAGATCTCTTTCAGTAAAACATAGATCCCGTCATCCTGAGCTGAGCCATCGCCAAGCTTCCCAATATACATTCCGGGACGTAATCTGATGTGTTCTTTCCAGTCGAGGGACCGTATACTGTCATCGTTATAAATAGGTTCTGCCATGATGTTTATTGTGTAGAACTACAAATTTAATGAATAAGGAGGGCTTATCCTTCACAAAGTTTCAACAAATACACATTTTACATTATCTTCATCAAAAATTCCCGGATACCTAGCGAAAATCGTTTACAATGCCTGTCAAAACACTTCCACTCAAAAAAGAAATCGCATACGCTTCAGGCATGATGGGATGGAGTATCATGACTAATATCATTATTGTCATGCTTCCTTATTTTTATCTGCCACCAAACAACTCTGGTTTGAGCCCTCTGGTTCCGCAACTGTTAGTGTTCGGTGCATTTAATATTCTTTCCCTGATTGCAGCCTCCGGACGTTTATTTGATGCCTTGTATGATCCCTTTATTGCTTCTCTAAGCGACAGCAGTAAAAATCCGAGAGGACGACGAATCCCCATCATGCGTTATGCTATTGTTCCCGCGGTTGTTTTTTGTGGTCTGGTATTTCATCCATTGGTTAACGGAGAAAGTACCTCCAATGCCTGGTGGCTTACTTTCATGCTGGCCGGATTCTTTATTTCGCTGACAACCTATATCATCCCATATAATGCATTGCTTCCTGAACTCGCCCACAATCCTGAAAAGAAAGTCCGGCTGTCGACCTATCAACAGGTGGGTTTCGTTGTTGGGATGATCATCGCTGCACTATGCAACAATTATGCTGATCTGCTGCAGGATATCTTTGGCATTTCTGACAGGACACTCGCCCTTCAGTATACCATGTGGGGACTTTGCATTCTTGCCGGCCTGGTCATGATCGTACCCGTAGTTGCCATCGATGAAAGAGAATACAGTGAAGCAAAGCCTACGCATATTCCATTAATTCCAGCCATTAAAAACACATTCAGAAATTCCAACTTTAAATATTACCTGATTTCTGATTTCTCTTATTATATCGCGCTCAGCATTATTTCCAGCGGATTACTTTTTTTTGTTACCGTATTGCTTGGCCTTCCTGATTCTGACGGCGGCAAGTTTATGGGGATAATGGTCATCCTGTCATTGGTTTTTTATCCCTTTATCAATTATGGCGCTAAAAGATTCGGAAAAAAACCACTGGTTATGATTGCTTTTGCAGTGCTCAGCCTTATTTTTGTCACTATCTATTTTCTTGGAAGGCTCCCTTTTTCATCCACAGCACAAATGTATATCATGGTCAGTTGTGCTTCTTTTCCCCTGGCAGCGCTTGGCATTTTACCTAATGCTATCCTTGCAGACATTGCTCAAAACGACACAGAAGAAACAGGAGAAAACCATGAAGGTATGTTCTTTGCCGTAAAATATCTGTTTGTCAAATTAGGTCAGACCCTTGGTATTGCTGTCTTTGCCATGCTCACCATCTATGGCAAGGACCCGGGAAAGGATTATGGACTTCGTTTGAACGGAGTTGTTGGCTTTGTCCTTTGTGTTTTTGCCCTGCTTTTTTTCAGCAGATTTAAAGAAAAAAAATAACCTAAATTTATCCGTACATTTGTACCGAATTGAAATCTATTCTTTTCATTCCATTAAACATTAAATACATATACATTGTTATTCAAAGAATTAAACCTGATTGAGCCGATTCTAAATGCGCTGCAAACAGAAGGTTATACTCAACCAACCCCCATACAAGAACAATCCATCCCAACTATATTAAAAGGCAAAGATCTATTGGGCTGTGCACAAACCGGAACAGGTAAAACTGCGGCTTTTGCCATTCCTATGCTTCAATTGTTATATAAGCCCCACAACAATACTAAAGGCCCAAAAACCATCAAGGCATTGGTTCTTACACCAACCAGAGAGCTGGCGATTCAAATTGAGGAAAGTTTCAAAGCTTATGGAAGAAACCTTCCTTTAAAATATCTGGTAATCTTCGGCGGTGTTGGTCAGAAAGCACAAACGGATGCCCTGCACCGAGGAGTTGATATTTTAGTTGCCACACCAGGAAGATTATTAGATCTGATGGGACAAGGCTTTATCAGCCTGCGCGATCTGGAGATATTTGTTCTGGATGAAGCCGACAGAATGCTGGATATGGGATTCATCCACGACGTTAAAAAGGTAATTGCCAAACTTCCTGCGCAGAGACAAACCTTATTTTTCTCTGCAACCATGCCTGGTGAAATTCAGAAATTGGCCAATACCATTTTAACGGACCCAACAAAAGTTGAAGTTACACCTGTTTCTTCCACTGCAGAAAAAATACAACAGGCCGTTTATTTTGTCACTAAAAACGACAAACGCAGTTTACTGAACCATATCCTTCAGGACAAAAGCATTGAAACAGCATTGGTTTTCACAAGGACCAAACATGGCGCAGACAAAGTAGTCAAAGACCTGATCAAGTCCGGCATTAGAGCTGAGGCCATCCACGGTAATAAATCACAAAACGCAAGACAAAGGGCTTTAACAAATTTCAAAGCCAGAACCACCCGCATTTTAGTGGCTACAGATATTGCCGCAAGAGGGATTGATGTAGATGAGCTGACTCATGTGATCAATTATGAACTACCGAATATTCCGGAGACTTATGTCCATCGAATTGGCCGTACAGGCCGTGCAGGTTTAAGTGGTATTGCTTATTCATTCTGTGATGCAGAAGAAAAAGAATATCTAAAGGACATAGAAAAACTAATTGGTCTTTCGGTTCCTGTAGCCGAAGACAATCCTTTTGCCATGAGCTGGCAAAGTTTGATGGCAACGGCGGAAAAGCCAAAGGCCAAAAGCGGAAACCGCGGCGGCCAAGGCGGAAGACAAGGTCAGCCTAATGGTAAACCACAAGGACAGCGTCAGGACCGCGAACCAAATTTAAGCGGAGCAAAAAGAACGCAAAGCAGTGGTTCCAGAAGGTGGAGCAGCAAAGGAAAACCAAAAACTTAAGATCTATAGAATACAAAGGCCGGACAAAAATCCGGCCTTTGTATTTATGATGAATTAAGAAGGTCTATTGCAGTCATAGGTATCAAAAACCAGATCGGTACCCATATCCTGTTTAATCCTGTAGTACGACTTGCCTACCTGGGCAGCGCTTTGGTCGGTCATGTCTGCATACATTTTAACATCTTGATCTTTATCAAAACTCACGTAAAAACCATACCAGCCTCCCGCACTGGTAGGTAAAGAGGCAATCCAGCCATTTTCAGCGGAGGTTAATAGGTTAGAAACCAAGGCCATCTGTTCTTGCTTAATAAGCCAGCATTATTCTTAACTAAAATGCGTAAATCTATCCATAATAACAAAATATACTAAAAAGGAGGTTCAGATCAGGTGATGTTTCAGCTTATTCTTCACCCTTGCTTTCTCTAAGCGTACCTATACCTGCGGGTATAGTAAAATAGAATGTAGTTCCTTTGTCTTCTTCGCTCTCCAGCCAGATTTCTCCTCCATGTTTGGCTACAAAATCACTGACCAGATTAAGTCCAAGCCCGGTTCCCTTTTCTCCCAGCGTTCCAAAAGTGGTGTAATTTGATTTGCTGTTAAACAATTCCTGCACTTTATCTTTAGGGATGCCAATTCCGCTGTCACTCACAGAAAACTGCACACCAGTATCATTTTTAATTGCTTTAATTAATACCTCCCCATTTCTATGGGAGAACTTAACTGCGTTTGAAACCAAATTTCGAATAATCGTATCCAGCATCGCTTTATCTGCATTGACTTCTAAATCCGGCTCCACTGACTGCACAATACGAATGCCTTTCTTTTCCGCCATAGGCAAAATGCTGAGTAAACACTTCTGTAACTGAGCGGCCAGATCCTCAATGTTAACAGGATTAAAACTACCACCAGTAATCTGAGATTTGGCCCAGGTGAGTAGATGTTCCAGAAGCTCATTTGCACTAGACAGTTCCTGTTTCATCATAGAAATATAGGTATGCACTTCTACAGCCGAAC
>NZ_JAELTV010000032.1 GCF_016429005.1 Pedobacter sp. ASV19 | reverse complement strand
CCCCCCCCCCCCCCCCCCCCCCCCCCCCCCCCCCCCCCCCCCCCCCCCCCCCCCTTTTTCAAGCAGAAGACGGCATACGCGATAGAGCTGCCTGTCTCGTGGGCTCGGAGATGTGTATAAGAGACAGTGTGGAGTAGCATCGGCCTGATCTTTATCATACATTGTTAAGGCGACACGTAAGCGAAAAGAATTCGCAAATTTTATCCATAGAGGTATGTTGTTTTGCAAAAGTAAATCTGCTGATCCGAGTGAGACCTGTGATCCGTCTGAAGCGGAGAAATGGCTAATTGCCCAAGCCAGGTCGTTCAGGCAAGCCGTATAAATAGCTTGTTGTTTATCGTAAGCTACTTTATAGTCGATAGAATTACCACTGTAAGCCAACCCTGCCTTGAAATAAGGCATGTCTCCATAAAAGTTAGACAATTTAATAGCCTGATAAGCCCGGAGAACTTTCATCATGGCTTTTAAATTGGTGAAGGTCGCAGAATCCGGTCTCGCTGAAATGATATCCATCATCTTGTTGTAATTGGAAAGGTTGTGGTAAAAATTACTCCATTCGCTTTCCGGACCGCCGTTATAGGAGTAATCGCCTCTAGTATAAACTATACCTTGCTGCGAAATGGGGTACCACCAGCCATTCATTGTGGCCTGATCTCCGTAAGTGGTGAATAAATTATTTAAAAAGCCAGTGTACAACTGCTGGGGGCTGGCTGTTGGAGAGCCAGTCCAGGGGGTATTTATTTTTTCGAAATTTTTAGTACAGGATACAAAAGTTCCAAAGACCATGAGGATAGCCAGGATCCTCCAGGTGGTACTATTTTTTGTATGTTTCATAAAATAAGTTATTTAATGAGTATGCTTAAAAACCTGCTTTGAGAGATAGTCCAAATGAGCGTACGCCTGGTAACTGTCCCCATTGTACTCCTTGTACATTACTTGTTCCATTAATTCCTTCCGGGTTCAGATGGTCTGGTAAGGTGGTGAACAAATAAAACAGATCTCTTCCAATCAAGGAAATGGAAAGATTCTGTACCACTTTCGTTTTCTGAATCACTTTGTCAGGTATCTTATAGGTAAAGTTTACTTCTCTTAGTTTGCCCCAGCTGTTGGTAAATATGGCATTGCTTCTTACCAGAGGAACATTGCTCCAGGATTGGTAATTACCTGCATATTTCCACCAGGAATTCACCACTGCGGTGTTGGGGTTGCCATCGGCAGTTACACCAGGTAAAATAACTCCCACATTTGCCTTGGTGCCATCGGGAAAGGTAAAGGGAAGTCCCCCGCCATTTCTTTCAACCAAGGTTTCCGGCGCCATTCCCTGTCCCATCATAGAAGAATAATCTGCCGACCAGATCTGGCCGCCTATTTTAAAGTCTGTAGCTACAAATAAGCTAAAGTTTTTGTAGCGGAACGTATTGGATATTCCTCCGGTAAGTTTGGGTGTTGAATTTCCAATTTTAACCATGGAGGCGGTTGGGGCATACTGGGAACCGATTACATTCCCGTTTCCATCAGTGTAGTTGGTTACAATCTTTTGTCCGTTCTTATCGTAGGTATAATCATTACCATAAATGGTTCCATAGTCGTCGCCAAGTTTAACGTTCATACTAACACCATTGCTTCCAAACCAGGAGCCAAGCGGGATTTGGTCTACACCCTCTGCAATAGAAACAACTTTGTTTTGATTGTGCGCGCCGTTAACAGTAATGTCCCAGCTGAAATTGGTGCTTTGGATTGCTTTTGCATTGATCACAAATTCAAAACCCTTATTTCTCAGTGCACCGGTATTGATCACCACGCGATCGGCGCCAGAAGAAGTGGCTATATTAACAGGCAAGATCTGATCATAAGAATAGATATTATAGTAAGAAAAGTTCAGATTGATTCTGTTGCCCAAAAAGCCAAGATCTGTACCTATCTCAAAAGACCTCGATTTTTGGGGAGGAAGCAATAGTGCGGGTAATATCGTAGGTACATTCAGGCCGCTGGTAAAGCCGCCAAGTGTAGACTGGGTAAAATTGAATACCGTTTGATAAGGGATAGTTCCGTTGGCGCTGCTGGAAGCTGCGAAACGAAGTTTTCCGAAACTTAACCAATTTTTTACAGCATCCATTTTTAAGGCATCTGTAAAGACAAAACTTAAACTGGCGGAAGGGTAGAAAAAGGAAAGGTTAGATTTAGGGAGAGTGGAAGACCAGTCGTTCCGGCCAGTCAGTTCCAGGAACAGGTATTTTTTATAATTTAAATTCATAATCCCATAGACGGAGTTGATTTCACTTTCCGATCGGTTTTCCGTAGGTTGCGGAAAGGGATTAGTGCCGGCATAATTGGTTAAATTATAGGTAAAAGGGTAGAGAAACGGACCTGGATTTTTAGCATACAAATCATATAAATTATAATGGTAGTTGCTGGCACCAGCAGTAAAGCTCGCATCAAAGTTTTTAAACAGCTCATCTTTATGGGCGGTAAACATTCCATCAAAGTTGACTGTTGTGACTTTAGATAAGTCGTTGGAATAAGAGCCGCCGGTTAGTCCTGCTGCATCTGTAGGTTTATTCCTGGTGTCAAACTGATTGGTGTAATAATTTACTCCCGCATGGCCTGTTGCATTTAACCAGGGAAGTAATTCGGCGGTTAGCTTGACAGATCCCAGCAATTGATTCTGAGTATAAATCTGATTATTTTCCATCGTTGTCCACCAGTAATTCTGCATACCCATGCTTGGATAGGGGCCGTTGTTCACCGTGTTTGTATTCTGTGACCCGTCTGCATTGTAAGTAAGGCCTCTTTCGAGGGGTTTGTAATCTGCTGGTAGTCCATACATCGTGATGTAACCGGTACTCGGTACCGCATTTCCATCCTGGTCGTAACCCGTTGTATTGGGAACATTAAGTCTTTTCAAATTGGTATAGCTAGCAGTTGCTTCTACTTTTACTTTTTTGCTGACATTAATGGAGGAACCCAGGTTAAATACATTCTGATTGGAATTGCTGTTATAGGTTATGGCATCATTGGAGGTATTGGTATAAGAAAACCGGAGTGTACCGACATCACCTGCTCCTGAAAAAGAAACGTTGTGCGTGGTTGTATGACCGGTTTTATAGAAACTTTTAAAGATATTGGAATTCCCGGTGTAAGACTGGGTAGAGCCGTCCCACCAAACTAAAGGTTGTCCGTTCATTTTTGGCCCCCAGGAAGCGCCATCGCCAGGAAAGCCGATGTAAGTATAAAACGGATTTCCGCCAGGAATATTGACACGCGAGCCATATTGATCATTTTCGTTAAATTCCCTGTCGTTGCCATTTGCATCTTTATAGAAGGATGGATTTGCAGAATACAGAGCTTCTGTCATGCCGCTTCCATACTGGTCCTGCATTTTTACAAATCTGTAAGGATCATTCCATCGGTTGGAAAAGTTATAGGTTATCCCCAGGCCCTTTTCTTTTCCTCCCTTTTTCGTTGTAATAAGGATTACCCCATTTGCTCCCCTCGCGCCATATAGTGCAGCAGCAGTAGGTCCTTTCAGTACATTAATGCTTTCTACATCATCCGGGTTTACTGTGTTCAGAAATGAGCCATAATCTGTGCCCTGGGAAGATTTTACGTCATTGTTTGCTCCCAAAAAATTTTGAGCCGTCAGATTATTTCCCTTCTGCATGATCGGCTCATTGTCTACCATCACACCATCTACAACAATCAAGGGCTGGTTATTGCCCAGGAAGCTGTTGTTACCGCGGATAACAATCCGGGATGAACTTCCTTCAATGCCATTAGGAAGGGAGATGTTGAGCCCGGCTACCTTTCCCTGGAGTCCGTTCGAAAGGTTAGGCGGGTTTGCCTCATTCATCGTGGCACCCGAAACCGTTTGTGCAGAATAACCTATGGATCGGGCCTCTCTCTTAATGCCCAGTGCTGTTACAACAACTTCGTTCAATGTGCTCTGATCTTCTACAAGTAAAATATCTACTGTATTGCCTGTTGGTGTAACTTCCTGTCGTTTATATCCGATGGCGCTAAATATTAAAGTAGAATTGGGAGGCGCCGAGATCGAAAATTTTCCTGTGGCATTCGTTTCAGTTGCATTTGAGGTACCTTTGATCAACACACTTACTCCTGGTAAGGGGCCTGCAGCATCTTTTACCGTTCCGGTAATCTTATTTTGTCCATAAGCAGCTATAGTTAGAAAACTTAATAGCATGGCGCTTAAGTACATTAAGTATATTTTTTTCATTGCTTTAAAGGTTAAGTTTAGTTTTAGTTTGTTGTAACAGATAGGATGTGTTGGGTGAGTTTTTATTTTTGCATAGGCATTGGTTTAACTTTGATTATGTGTTTAGTTAAATTGACTTTTTTCTACCAGTAAACTTGCCGCGGCGAGCAATTCTGCCTGGTCTCCAAGTTTTGACAAAGCGATCTGCGTTTGTTCAGAAATTCTTGGAATACAAAATTCATTAATAGCTTGCTGTATAGCGGGTAAAAGCATTTTTCCCGCCCGGGCACCTCTTCCGCTTAAAACAATCTGCTCCGGATTCATAATATGAATAAGCACAGCCAATCCCTTCCCAATCTGAAAGGCAGCAGCTGATAATATGGATACCGCCAGCGGATCCTGTTTGACTACCGCATCAAGGAAATGTTCTGCTGCCTCTTTCGCATTATCATTAAATAATTGCTGCATGCTCGATGCAGCTCCACAGGATATCTCTTTTTTAGCTTTGTCTACCATCACCAGCAGAGAAGTATCCACTTCAAGGCAGCCTCTTTTTCCACAGGCACATAGATTGTTGGAATTCGACAAAGGGATATGGCTAAATTCACCAGCATAACCCGTACTACCTCTATAAAGTTTTCCATCAACAATAATCCCCAGTCCGGTACCCCATCCTATATTAACCACCATGACGTCTTTTTTGCCTACAGAGGCCCCAAAACGCAGTTCAGCCATAGCTATTAAACTGGAATCATTATCCAGGTAAACGGGTAACCTCAATCTTTGAGTGAGCAGATCCCGGAGATTGGAGCCTTCTACAATTAAATAAGATTCATTTATTCCCTCTGCTTCATTAACAAATCCCGGCATACCAATTCCTACACCTAAGATGTCTTTAGAGTCCAGTCCCGATTGCTGTATGTTCCTTTCAATAAATTCTGTCAAAGTGTTTGTCGCTTCAGGCGATGAGATATTCAGACTAATCTGTTTTACACCATAAACAGGCTGTCCGGAAAGGTCATAGATCGCCATTTGGCTGATCATCTGGTCCATCGCAACAGCCACCAGGAATTTTTGTTTTTGATGATTTAGCAAGAAGAGATGTGGTCTTCGTCCTCCTGTAGAAGGTGCTAAACCTTGCTCTGTAATGTATTCTTCTTCGATGAGGCTATTCACCACAGAGGTGACCAGTGGTAAACTTTTCCTGGTAAGTTCACTTAATTCTTTTAGAGAGAGCACCTTTTTATGGTAGAGTTCTTTAATGATCTCTGCTCTCAGTTGTTGACTTTTTTCGGTAGGCGCAGGCATATCTAATCACCTATATTTGGTTATGTTGATTAAACTTAATAAAAAAATAAAAAAGAAACAAATTCTTATTTATTTTTTTATTAAGGTTTACTTTGGGTAAAATATAAAATAAGGGATTTCTTATTGAAATCGGTGTTTTTATTTTTATATCTGAAATACAGCTGTATATGTGTTTTTTCTTTTGTGGTATTTATTTTCTTTATTGTTAATTTTGAAATAAATAAAGTATTGTATAGGATAGTCTTTCAGAAAAGGTAATAGATCTTACTATAATCCATTTGAAGATGTGATCTCTCCTGGGCAGGTCAAGGCTTTCAGGTTTATCCTTTTAGCTTCAACCTTTTTGGTTAACTTTGCAGTATAATTTTTTGAAGAATGGCTAAAGTACAAGTTGGATTGGTGCAGATGAGCTGTACCAGTAATAAACAGGAAAATTTAGATAAAGCGATTGTTAAAATCCGTGAAATAGCAGCACAGGGTGCGCAAGTAGTTTGTTTACAGGAACTATTCACCTCTCTTTATTTTTGTGACGAAGAGAACTACGAGAACTTTAAACTTGCAGAAGCGATTCCGGGTCCTTCAACAGATGTGCTTTCTAAAGTAGCAGCTGAACTGAATGTGGTTATTGTTGCCTCTCTGTTTGAGAAAAGAGCTGAAGGTTTGTATCACAATACAACTGCAGTTTTAGATGCTGATGGAACTTACCTGGGTAAGTACCGTAAAATGCATATTCCAGACGATCCTGGCTTTTATGAAAAGTTCTATTTCACCCCAGGTGATTTAGGCTATAAAGTATTCAAAACCAAATTTGCAAAGATCGGGGTTTTAATATGCTGGGATCAATGGTATCCGGAAGCGGCCCGTTTAACCGCATTAATGGGGGCAGACTTCCTGGTGTATCCAACCGCAATAGGCTGGGCAACAACACAAGATAGTGAAACCAATAAAGAACAATACAATGCCTGGCAGACTATACAGCGCTCCCATGCAATTGCCAATGGTGTACCAGTAGTTAGCATTAATCGGGTTGGAGAAGAGGCTGGAGTGGAGTTCTGGGGCGGATCTTTCGTATCCAATCCATTTGGAACCCTATTGTACCAAGCTTCTCATAATGCAGAAGAATTAAAAGTAGTAGAACTGGATCTGTCCAAGTCAGACAGCTACAGAACGCACTGGCCTTTTTTAAGAGACAGACGAATTGATAGTTATTCACAAATTACAAAAAGATATATAGATGACGAATCTATTTAAGGATAGCCCAAAGCAAACAGGATTTACCTTTCCTGCTGAATGGGCTCCGCATGAAGCAACCTGGCTAAGCTGGCCACATAAAGAAGCCTCATGGCCAGGAAAAATAGAAACAATTTATGCTCCTTATTGCGAATTTATAAAAATCGTTGCAGAAGGAGAGAAAGTACGGATTAATATTAATGATGAAGCTACAAAAGCTTTTGCCATTGCAGAATTAAATAAAGCAGGGGCAGATTTAGCTAACGTTGAATTTTATTTTCATCCTACAAATGATGCTTGGTGCCGTGACCACGGACCGGCTTTCTTGTTGAATAATAATGGTACGCAGAAAGCTGTTGTAGACTGGGGTTATAATGCCTGGGGTGGTAAGTATCCGCCATTTGATCTTGATGATGTGATTCCAACTAAGATAGCTGAGCATTTCAACTTGCCTTTGTATACTCCGGATATTGTAATGGAAGGCGGCTCTGTGGAATTTAATGGCGCAGGTACTATTTTAACGACAACCGCATGTTTATTAAATGAGAACCGTAATCCTCATTTAAATAAAGAGCAAATAGAAGAATACCTCAAGTCATTTTATGGCGCGGAACAAATATTATGGCTTGGAGACGGGATCATTGGAGATGACACTGATGGACATATTGACGATATCACCAGGTTTGTAAATAAGAATACGGTATTGACCGTTGTAGAAAGTAATCCGCTCGATGAAAACTACCTTCTGTTGCAGGAAAACCTGGAGGCGCTGAAAGAAATGCGTTTGCTCAATGGTGAGCCACTGAACATTATCGAGCTGCCTATGCCTTCACCGGTGATTCATGAGGATACGCGCTTGCCAGCCTCTTATGCTAATTTTTATATTGCTAATAAATCTGTTGTAGTACCTACTTTCAGAGATGTGAACGATCCGATAGCTTTGGATATTATTCAAAAAGCATTTCCGGACAGAAAAGTAGTCGGCATAGATTCAACAGATATTATCTGGGGTCTGGGAAGTTTTCATTGTTTAAGTCAGCAAGAACCAGCCATAAAATCAAATTAGAACTAAATTCATATAACCTAACATTTGTAATGAAACCATCATGAGTGTACACTCACAAAACACAATGAATAGTCATGATAGCATCATCACCGATAAATAATAAATAAATACTGATGAAATTACTAGAAGGAAAAACAGCACTGATTACAGGTGCTTCTAAAGGAATAGGCCGCAAGATAGCGGAGAAGTTTGCTGAACAAGGTGCTCACGTTGCATTTACTTATTTGTCTTCTGTTGAAAAGGGAGAAGCATTGGAGCAGGAGTTAAAAGCATATGGAACAACGGTTAAAGGCTACCGTTCAGATGCTTCTAAATTTGATCAGGCAGAAAAACTGATCAGTGATATCGTAGCCGATTTTGGAACAGTTGACATTGTGGTTAACAACGCTGGAATTACCAAAGACGGTTTGCTGATGAGAATGAGCGAAGAAAACTGGGACGAAGTGATTGATGTGAACCTGAAGTCTGTATTCAACATTACAAAGGCTGCGTCTAAAATCATGATGAAAAACCGCAAAGGTGTTTTTGTGAACCTGAGCTCAGTAGTGGGTGTACAAGGAAATGCAGGACAGGCCAACTATGCCGCTTCTAAAGCCGGAATTATCGGGTTCTCTAAATCAGTAGCTAAAGAATTGGGTTCCAGAAATATCAGAACTAATGTTGTTGCACCAGGCTTTATCCGTACAGAAATGACAGAAGTACTGGACCCTAAAGTGGTAGAAGGATGGGAGCAAGGCATCCCATTGAAAAGAGCTGGGGAAACAGAGGACGTGGCAAACGTGTGTCTGTTCCTGGCTTCGGATATGAGCGCCTACGTAACCGGACAAGTATTGTCGGTTTGCGGTGGTATGCTATAATGCTAATTTTTAAATAGATAACCCCCGTTTGTAATTTGTACAACCGGGGGTTTTTTATGCTTGACGAAATACGCATAACCCTGTTGCAGATTGGTCCAGAATAATTTCTGCTGTGGATACAGTGATAATTTTGATTTCACATTTTCATTGGTCATCCGGAAAGGGTAGATAGATACCGGAATCTCGCCCTGTCCGGCATTGCGGGCTTCTGTAGCCAATACATAAACTTCCTTAATCTTGTCGTCGGTTAAGGGAATACAGCCAACAGTCACCTGGTTTCCATGAATATAGATATCGCCGCCAGGTTTATTTTTCCCACTTCTGAAAAGATCTGCCTGGTTTGGGTAATTGACGGCTAAAGATAAATAGAAATTGCTCTGCGGATTAAAAGCGTTTATAGCATAATAGCCCTCGGGTGTCTGGAGGTCACCTTCCTTGATTTTAGGACCAAGTGTACCCGAATGCGCGCTAAAATCATAACTTTTGAACAAGTTGTAAGCAGACTGGTTTTTGTTATTTAACCAAACTTCCAGTTTCCCCTCATTTTTATAGGCAACAATATACATCTGAAATTCTTCCTTAATCCCTTTAGCTTTTAAATCTCTTTTCAGGCCATTCCATTTATCGGCGTAGGCAGTTTTTACCCTCTCAAAATTAAGTTGCTGCTGCTTAAAACTGTTTTGTGCAAATAAAGAACCCGACATGAGGAGGAGAAATATGATTTTAAACGTAATATTCATGTAATGCCCATTTATGTTTCCAAGTTACATTCAAATTTTTAAAATTTTAGCATCTTTACCCTAATGACTGTTTAATTTTTAAACAGAATCTGATACTATGGGGAACTCTTTTCATTTACAGGATTTGCTACTGCTCGTGTGCTGTCTGATAGCCGGCGGGCTCCTGGCCTGGTTGTTATATGGAAAAACGAAATCGCTGAGTCCAAAGTTGCGCCTCTTTCTTGCCTGTGTACGTGGATTAGGACTAGCACTGATCTTATGGCTCCTTTGTGCGCCACTGGTTAAACGGATTTCCTATATCCTGGAAAAGCCAGTTATTGTGCTTGCCCAGGACAACTCGTTGTCAGTTGGACATATTGAACCTCCCGGATTTGTAAAAAAGAAATATGAGCAAGATCTGAAACAACTTGCAGATCAACTTGGCGATGCTTATGACGTAAGAGTGTACAACTTTAGCGACCATATAGCCACAGGTTTTGATTTTTCTAACAAGGGGAAACTAACAAATGCTACAGCCTTAATAGACAAACTGAATGATGAATTCCTAAACAGGAATGTTGGGGCAGTTATTCTAGCAACAGATGGAATTTTTAACCGGGGCGGAAATCCGGTCTACGCCGTTAATAAGCTAAAAGCGCCGGTGTACACCATTGCACTCGGGGATACAATTCCGAAGCGTGATGTCCTTGTCGCGAATGTGAATTATAACAATATGGTTTACCTGGGTAATGACTTCACTGTCGATGTACAGTTGCAGGCCTTTGAAAGTAAAGGTGAACCGCTGACGCTTTCTGTTTTTGAGGGGGCCGGGAAAGTTCATGAACAGAAAATCATTATTGATGCAAATACATATGTTAAAAATATCCAGATTAAACTAAAAGCAGGTAAACTAGGATTCAGATCTTATAGAGTCGTATTGAGTCCATTGAAAAATGAGGTGTCAACGCAAAACAATGCGCAGAATTTTGTTGTAGAGGTTATAGACGACAGGCAAAAAGTTTTAATAGCTGCCGCCGGGCCCCATCCCGATCTGGCGGTTTTAAAACAAGCCATAGAAACCAACAAACACTTTGAGGTAAAGACCATACTAAACAAAGACCTGGATGTGGTTAATATCAATGATTATGGCCTGGTGATTCTTTACCAGCTGCCAGACCAGCAGTTTAAGGCTGCGCCTTTGATCAGCAAACTGCAAGCATCCAAACGACCAGTTTGGTACATTCTTGGTGCACAAACTGACTTTGCTGCCTTTAACCGGTTACAGCAACAGGTACGTTTTAACAGCTCCAATGACCGGCTTCAGGAAATCACCCCAATAATCAATGCCGATTTTACCACCTTTGAGCTTAATGAAACGTTTAAAAAAAACATTCAAAGTTATGATCCGCTGCAGATACCTTATGGACAATTAAATGTCAATGGAGTGGCTTTAACGATGCTGAATCAAAAACAAGCCAATCTGCCTTTGTGGTTTTTTATGTCCTCAGGTGAGCTTAAATCGTGTTACATCATTGGAGAAGGGCTATGGAGATGGAAGTTGACGGAAGCAAGAAATAATTTGCCTGAAATGCTAAATCAGCTGGTAATGCAATCGGTCCAATACCTCACTGTCAAAGATGACAAACGTAAGTTTAAGGTCTATCCGTCAAAAATGAGCCTGGACGAAAATGAGTCTGTAGTTTTAAATGCCAGCCTGTATAATGACAATTATGAACCCGTAAATACACCAGATGTTGTCGTTAAAATCCGTAATGAAGGTGGAAAGATTTTTAATTTTACCTTTTCAAGGTCAGAGAAAGCTTATTTGCTGGATGCAGGCTTGTTGCCCCCTGGAACTTATGCCTATTTTGCAGAAACTTCAATGGGTGGCCGGAAATATACAGCTGAAGGCGTATTCTTTGTAAATCCTCTGTTTGCCGAATATCAGCAAACGACGGCAAATCATCAATTGTTATACACCATTTCTGCGCAAACCGGAGGAAAGATGTATACACCGGAAAACCTTAAAGATCTGTTCAGTGAGCTCAAAAGCAAGGAGACTATAAAGACCTTAAGTTTTGAAGACCTGAAATATGAAGAATTAATTAACTTTAAATGGTTATTTGTACTGATCTTAGCCCTGCTAAGTACAGAATGGTTTGTGAGAAAGAGAAACGGTTTACGCTAGTTAGAATAGTATGGAAATAAGTACGTCACAAACCATTGAGATTCTGGGTACAATTGCTTTTGCAATATCCGGCTCTTTTGCAGCTATGCAAAGACGGCTTGATCCCTTCGGTGTACTGATCATTGCTTTTGTCACTTCTATTGGGGGTGGTACCGTACGCGATTTACTGTTGGGAGATACGCCTGTGGCCTGGATGAAAGATGTCAATTATTGCCTGCTGATCCTGATCACCTGTATTGCAACCATATTTTTCAAAACACATATTAAAAAGTTTAAGGTAACCCTCTTTCTCTTTGACTCTCTAGGTTTGGGCCTGTTTACCATGCTGGGCATTCAGAAAGGTATTTTATTTGGTCTGAGCCCTGGAATTTGTGTAGCTCTGGGCACTATTACCGGATGTTTTGGCGGAGTAATCCGCGATACGCTTTTAAATACAATTCCACTTATCTTTAAAAGGGAAATCTATGCAACAGCCTGTATCCTTGGTGGAATTCTGTACTATGGACTAATCTATTTTAAGATAGGGAATGATCTGGCCAGGATTACGGTGATTGCCTTTATTTTTGTATTTCGGATTATCGTAGTGAAATATAAGCTCACTTTGCCAAGATTTGGCTATTAGTCTTTAGGCGCTTCTTTGATAATGACAAAGACATCCTCGTTGTCTTTCTTCATGAAGTACTTTTCTCTGGCGAACTTTTCTGCGGTATTCAGATTGGTATTCAGTTCATTCAGGTCTTTCTTTACATGAGCTGTTTCTTTCTCGTAGAAATCTTTTTCTTCCTGAAGTTTGTTTACTTCAGAGCGGTATTCATACTGAGACAACATATCGTTCTTGTCAAAAAACAGCATCCATACCACAAAAGCAGCAGCTGCAATGAAGTATTTGTTGCGAAAAAGATCAAGTAAACGATTCATAGACACAAATATAAGGTAAAATTCATAAAAAGAAACGGTCCTTATAGAAAAATAAGGACCGTTTCTTTTATATAAACTTTTAAATTATTTCTTGAAGAATTTAAAATCTTTACCAATGAAACGTGCAGCTGCACCAAGTTCTTCTTCAATACGAAGCAACTGATTGTATTTTGCAATCCTGTCCGAACGTGAAGCAGATCCGGTTTTGATTTGACCACAGTTTAGGGCTACAGCCAGATCAGCAATCGTGGTATCTTCAGTTTCACCACTTCTGTGGCTCATTACCGAAGTATAACCATTCGTTTGTGCTAAAGTAACCGCGTTGATGGTTTCAGTTAAAGAACCGATTTGGTTCACTTTTACCAGGATAGAGTTTGCAGTATCCTGGTCTATACCAGTTTGCAAACGCTTAACGTTAGTTACGAACAAGTCATCACCAACCAACTGAACTTTATCACCGATTTTCTCAGTTAGTAATTTCCATCCAGCCCAGTCATCTTCCGCCATACCATCTTCAATAGAGATGATTGGATATTTAGCCGCTAAACTGGCCAGGTAGTCCACTTGCTCAGCGCTGGTGCGGATGGCACCTTTATCGCCTTCAAATTTAGTATAGTCGTATTTGCCGTCCTTGTAGAATTCTGAAGCTGCACAATCAAAAGCCAGGCAAATTTGCTCACCTGCTTTGTAACCTGCTTTTTCAATCGCCTTAATAATGGTTTCAACGGCATCTTCAGTACCTTCAAAAGTAGGTGCAAATCCACCTTCGTCACCTACTGCTGTAGAAAGACCTCTGCTGTGCAGGATTGCTTTTAAGTTATGGAATACTTCAGTACCCCATCTCAAAGCTTCTGAAAAAGAAGAAGCGCCAACCGGCATGATCATAAATTCCTGAAAAGCAATAGGAGCATCAGAGTGCGAACCACCGTTCACAATATTCATCATCGGGATAGGCAAAGTATTGGCATTAACTCCGCCGATGTAACGGTATAAAGGCTGACGGCTTTCCTGAGCGGCAGCTTTAGCTACGGCTAAAGAAACACCAAGAATAGCGTTTGCACCTAAATTACCTTTGTTCTCTGTTCCGTCCAGTTTGATCATCAGGTTATCGATGGCATTTTGCTCAAATACATCGATACCTCTTAATTCAGCAGCAATCTTGTCATTTACATTGGCAACGGCTTTTAAAACACCCTTACCCATATATACAGACTTATCGTTATCACGAAGCTCTACAGCCTCGTGCATACCCGTAGAAGCACCAGATGGTACGGCCGCACGGCCAAGGACACCATTTTCTGTGATTACGTCTACTTCAATTGTAGGATTGCCGCGGGAGTCAAGTATTTGCCGCGCATGAACATCGATTATTAAACTCATTTTTATTGGTTTTTATTTGTAAATAAGCCTTAGTGTAGAAATTACAATTACTAAGGCAATATCCAAAGTTATAATAAATTTTAAATTATAGGCTTTGATAATGTTTTTTTTTGAATTAAGCCTTAGCTAAGAAATAGTTAAGTTAAAATGTTGCCAAAAAAAGAAGGGAGATAATTCTTAGAATTATCTCCCAGGTATAGTATTTTATCTTCTAAAATGACTAGGCTGTTTCAGATTTGGAAGCAAAAACCGCTTTATAAACCAGACCTGCCAAAATAGCCCCCGCAATAGGTGCAACCCAGAACAGCCAAAGCTGACTCAGGGCCTCGCCACCAACAAATAAAGCCTGACTGGTGCTTCTTGCAGGATTAACAGACGTATTGGTGACAGGAATGCTGATCAGGTGTATCAGGGTAAGACTAAGTCCTATGGCCAATCCTGCAAATCCTTTAGGTGCCCTGTCATCAGTAGCGCCTAAGATCACAATAAGAAATATAAAGGTCATCACAACCTCGCAGACCAGCGCGGCTGTCAGACTGTATTTTCCCGGAGATAAATCTCCATAGCCATTGGTTGCAAAGCCCCCAATGGAGCTTCCGTTACCAGTAGCAATAACATAAAGGATGCCTGCAGCGACAATGCCGCCCAGTACCTGGGAAATAATGTAGGGAATCAGATCTTTTCCGTCAAAGCGTCCTCCAATCCACAGGCCAACGGAAACGGCCGGATTAAGGTGAGCACCGGAGATATGTCCTATGGCATAGGCCATAGTCACAACAGTTAATCCAAATGCCAGGGCTACTCCGGCAAAACCAATGCCTGCCCCAGGATAATTACAAGCAAGGACAGCGCTGCCGCAGCCGCCCAATACCAGCCAAAATGTTCCAATAAATTCTGCTACTAGTTTTTTCATACTTTACGGTGTTTAAATTTTTATTTGGTGTGGGAGTGATCATATATGTAATTTACAATAAATAATTATGATTTACACAAATAAAATTTCAGTAAAGTAGTTTTTTTTACTCCCACTTAAAAACCTTAACAGCTACAGCGTAGATGCCAAACCCCCAGATAATCATGATCAGGATTTGTTGCTTGACATCCCATAAACCTGCACCTTCAAATGCAACCTTTCGCATCGCGTCGTTCAGGTAAGTTAAAGGCAGGGCCCTGCTGATGGGTTGTAACCAGTTTGGGAATGCATCTATAGAAAAGAAAGTACCCGAAAGTAAAAATTGTGGCAAAGTAATAATATTGGATATTGGAGGGATGGTGCTTTCGCTTTTGGCCAGACCAGACACCACAAATCCAAATCCCATAAAAACAATGACACCAATAGTAGCCAGTAAGAGCATATTGATTACTGTTATGACACCATGAATAAGGGTGAAATGAAAGAAGAAATGACCAATCAGGATGATAAACAAGGCGCCTAGTAAAGCAAAACCAATTCTGGCAAGTCCTTCGCCAAGTACAATACTGGATCTTTTCACAGGCGTGGCAAAAAAGCGTTTGATCACCAGGGTTTGACGTAAGCTAAAAAAGACGAATGCCGTTCCAAATACACCAGTGCTGAGTAAAGAGAAACCCAGTTGTCCAGGGAGGATAAAATCTATAGTTCTGTAAATACGGCCTTTCACGGTGCTTTCATTCAATTCGGCAACGGTTGGCTTCATATCTCTTGAATTAAGCGTATAGAGCAGGTTATTCAGGATGGATTTAAGAATGTTGGACTTATCAATAGAGGCCGAGGTATATTTTACATCAGCTGTAAAGGCTGGCGTACCCGATGGATTGCTTTTAACATCAATGACAGCATCTATGGTTCCTTTTTCCAGGTCGGCCTGAATTTCTTTAGGGGCTTTATCTTTTATGAGCCTGACTACAGAGACTTTTTCCAGGGCATAGATTACAGGGTTCTGAAGATTAGAACCGGGTGCAACAGCAAGATCTACTTTAACCCCACCTCCGCCAAGAAAACCGAAAACGAGAATAAAGATCAGCGGAAAAGCCAGTGTGAATACAACAGCAGAGGGGCTGCGCATGATAGATCTGAAGCTGGCTTTAGCCAGCGCTAAAGTTGCTTTGGTATTGTTGTAGGGTTTGTTCATGGTTTTCAGATTATCCTTCGCGCCATTGCTGGCCGGTCAGGTTAATAAATACATCTTCAAGGCTAGCCTTTTTTACTTCTTTTTTTCGTTCAAAGCCGCTGTTGACCAGGTTGTCAATCAAATTGTCGGGTGAATCCAGTGCAATGATCTGTCCGTGTTCTACAAAAGCAACCCTGTCACAAAGCTGCTCTGCTTCATCCATATAATGTGTTGTGATCACCACAGTGGTGCCGCTTTTGCGGATTTCAATGATGAGATCCCATAGATTGCGTCGTGCCTGTGGGTCTAAACCGGTTGTAGGTTCGTCCAGGAAGATGATTTTAGGATTGTTGATGAGGGTAGTGGCGATGGAAAAGCGTTGTTTTTGCCCTCCTGATAGTGCTTTATACCGGGCTTTGGCTTTGTCCTGAAGATTTACTTTTTCCAGCATTTCCATAGGCTTGATATCTACTCCGTACAGTCCGGAAAATAGTTCCATCAGTTCAACCAGGTTGAGGTTAGGGTAATAGCCTGCGGCTTGTAACTGTACTCCTATGATCTGTTTGATCCTCCCGGCATCATGATCTACTGATAAACCATCAACAGTGATTTCTCCGGATGTTTTTTCTCTCAGGGTTTCAATAATTTCGAGGGTAGTTGTTTTTCCTGCGCCATTTGGACCAAGTAATCCAAAGATTTCGTTTTCATACACGTCAAAGCTGATGCCTTTTACCGCGTTGAAATCATCATAGTTCTTTACCAGGTCTTTAACACTGATAATGGCCTTCGTTTTATCCATGGTGTAAAAGTAAGAAGGTTTTTAAGGAATAGAAAACCATCTATCCCTTAAAACCTGCAATATGTCGGTAAAATGATGTTTTAAACCTGTGAATAAGGTTACCAGGCCAGTTCGCCTTTGATCATTTCAATAAAGTCATCAAAAAGATAACGTGAATCATGAGGGCCTGGAGAAGACTCCGGGTGATACTGAACAGAGAAAGCTTTTTTGCCTTTGACACGGATACCTTCAATAGACTGATCATTCAGGTTAAGGTGGGTGATCTCTACTTTGTCAGAACTTCTCACTTCTTCTGGAATCACACCGAATCCGTGGTTTTGTGAAGTTACTTCACAATGATTTTTGATGATGTTCTTTACCGGGTGGTTTAGCCCTCTGTGTCCGTTGAACATTTTCATAGTTCCGATACCATTGGCTTCTGCCAGCAGCTGATGACCTAAACAAATTCCAAATAGAGGTTTGTCTGCAGCTAATACTTGCTTAACGGTTTCAATTGCATAAGGCATTGCGGAAGGGTCACCAGGGCCGTTGGAAATAAAATAGCCATCAGCACCCCATTTATTCATCTCTTCGAAGCTTGTCTTTGCAGGAAATACTTGTACATAAATATCCCTGTCGTCAAAATTACGAAGGATATTTTTCTTAATACCCAGATCCAGTGCCGCGATCTTATAAGTAGCTTCCGGTGAACCGTAGAAATAAGGCTCTTTGGTGGATACTTGTGAAGAAAGTTCTAAGCCATCCATGGAAGGAACTTCTGCTAATCTCTTTTTCAATTCTTCCAGATCAGTGATTTCTGAAGAGATAATGGCATTCATTGCACCTTTATGTCTGATGTGACGCACCAGGGCACGGGTGTCTATGTCTGAAATACCAACAATGTTTTCATTCTGGAAGTAATCCTGAATTGACTCTGAAGCTTCTTTACGGCTAAATCCGATATTGTAGTTTTTGCAAACCAGACCCGCTATTTTGATGGAATCAGATTCAATCTCTTCTTTATGTATACCATAATTTCCGATATGAGCATTGGTGGTAACCATGATCTGTCCGAAATAAGAAGGATCAGTGAAAATTTCCTGATACCCGGTCATTCCTGTATTGAAACAAATTTCTCCGGTTGTGGTACCGATTTTTCCGGCTGCTTTACCGTGGTATACGGTTCCGTCTGCCAATAACAAGATCGCGGGTAACTTGGTGTAGTTAGTCATGATGATAATAATCAGAAATTATGTGGAAAAAAGAGAAAAAAGAATGGGGAGTACTGGCATTTTGGCCATTTTTACTGTTAACAAATGTGATGTTATCTAACCCGTTCATTTCGGGATACAAAGATAGGTTTTTGAGTGTTCATTTCAATATTTTTTTAACAGTAATTTTAAGAAAGGGTAGATTAAGGGAATTTAGAGGAAAATTCTGTACAGCTGCTTCAAGACTAACGATATCAGGTCCGCTGAAGAAGCGGACAGATCTCTGAGGTCTTTCCGCAGCGTACGAGAATTTTCCTTAGCAATTGCAGAGGGGGGAGGTGACCGGGCAGGGCGCATAGGTTATGAAACAGGAACCGGTATTGTTCCTAATTCTTCCGGACAAGATTGTGTACTGGTGTATAGTCCCGGCAGAGTTAGTCCGGTGTGAGTCCGGAGTAAGTCCGGGTTTTTGCAGAAAAACCCGGACTTATGCTGCTCTAATTCAGGAGTAACTCAGGAGTTAGTATAAACCAGGACTGGAACAGGCAAGTTCCATACAAAGACTAACCAAATAACCTCGTCGAATTCCATAACTTACTCTGCACCCTGCCCGGATCCTCCCCCCCAGCTAAGCGCCTAAAAAAATCAATACTACTCTGAGAGGACCTCAGGGGGCCTTGCCACAAGAGCGAAGCGGGGCAAGGACTCCAGTCCTCGAAGAGTATATTGATTTTTCAATAAGCTTACTATCCTACTATTTTTACGTAAAGGTTATTGTTTTTGCGTTTTATTTCGATTGTAAAACCTAATTTTGTCAATCTAAACCTAATAGGCATGTCAGTAAATAAAGAAGTAAAACGCATTACTACACATATTCTGCAAGAAATGAAACAACGTGGCGAGAAAATAGCCATGTTAACAGCTTATGACTATTCCATGGCTACAATCCTTGGAGACGCAGGGCTGGATGTATTACTCGTTGGAGATTCTGCATCTAATGTTATGGCGGGGCATGAAACAACCCTTCCAATTACGCTGGATCAAATGATTTACCATGCTCAAAGTGTGGTTAGAGGAGCTGGACGAGCATTCGTTGTTGTAGATTTGCCTTTCGGATCTTATCAGGGAAATTCAAAAGAAGCCCTGAATTCTGCCATCAGAATTATGAAAGAGTCCGGAGCACATGGCGTAAAGCTGGAAGGTGGAGCGGAGATTGTGGAATCGGTAGAACGTATTATCACTGCGGGGATACCAGTGATGGGACACCTCGGGCTTACCCCACAGTCTATTTATAAATTTGGAACCTATACAGTAAGAGCTAAAGACGATCTGGAAGCAGAAAAATTAAAAAGCGACGCAAAGATTCTGGAAAAGGCAGGGTGTTTTTCAGTTGTGCTGGAAAAAATACCCGCAAAATTGGGAAAGGAAGTATCTGAAAGTTTACATATTCCAACCATAGGAATTGGCGCCGGTCCGGATTGTGATGGGCAAGTACTCGTGGTTAATGACATGATTGGTCTGACCAAAGGCTTTAAGCCTCGTTTTCTGCGTCAGTACCTGGATTTATATAGTGGAATAAAAAATGCCGCAGAATCTTATATCAGAGATGTGAAGGGCAATGATTTTCCAAATGAAAAAGAACAATATTAAGAAATGCCCGTAACCGATAAAGATATACTTTACGAAGACAATCACCTTATAGCAGTATATAAACGCGCCGGCGATATTGTTCAGATTGATGAGACAGGAGATGAGCCATTGGAAGATATGGTTAAAAAATATCTTGCTAAAAAATACAATAAACCTAACAGTGCCTTTCTGGGCGTGGTACACCGCCTGGATCGCCCCGTTAGCGGAGTGATCTTGTTTGCCAAAACCAGTAAAGCACTGGAGCGAATGAATGCGCTTTTTAAGAACAGGGAAGTCAAAAAGACCTATTGGGCGGTGGTGAGAAACAAGCCGGCCCAACCTTCAGGTACATTAGTACACTGGCTGATCAAGAATCCTCAGAAAAATGTGGTTACCCCCCATAATAAAGAAGTGCCCGGAAGTCAGCGCTCCGAGTTGAGTTACAGGCTGATTGGCGAGCTTGGGGGCTATTACCTGATCGAGGTAGACCCATTAACCGGCCGTTCCCACCAAATCCGGGTACAGCTCTCCACATTAGGCTGCCCCATTGTTGGAGACAATAAATACGGTTATCCAAGGGGGAGCAGGAAAGGCAGTATTTGCCTGCATGCACGTCGTCTGCAGTTTATACACCCGGTAAAAAAGGAGCCTGTTGATATCTTTGCTAAATTGCCGGTAGATGGTTTCTGGGAGCGTTTTGAAGATTTTTAGTTGCAATCTGTTTTGGTCAGTACAATGGCACTGCTGAACTGGAGGTTTTTCGGATCTTTAAATACCATTTCTCCATTCTTGTCTTCCACATCGCCGAAGCCTTCCATTAATTGGTTTTCCTTTTTGAGAAAGGCGATTTGTCTTGCTGAATGCATGCCTTCAGAATCAAAGGTGTAATCGATTAAAAGAGTATCCCCTTTCATCTCACCAGATATTGTTCCGTAATTTCTATCCTTTTCATACAAACTATAGGTTAAATCTCCGGTAATCTTGCCCGAGGTAGTATGCAGGGAAAGGGCAATGGTATCCTTATCTTTAATATAGGAATAGCATTCTTGCCCGGGAAGGGTAATGTGCTCACTTTCTGCGTGCACTATGCTATCGGCTTTTGGGTTGGTTACAGTGGCGTTCTGACAGGAGCTCAGCATGCCCGTAAGTGCGAAAAGCGAAAGAAGGTAATGTTTCATCTCTTGGTTCTTCAATAAGGTATACAACAGTTAAGGTACAAAATAGTTGAGCAAAGTTGAAATTAAACAGAAAACCCCGCTTTGGACGGGGTTTTCTAAACAATTAACAAAACGTATTACCATACAAAGGTAGCCGCTGCCCCGGCTGGTAAATTAGTCTCCAGGGTTTTGCCTGCCTCTTTTATGTTGAAATTTTGAGTATGGTCAGTTGTATTGGCTACGATGAGCACTTTCTTGCCTTCAGGTGTCTTGAAGGCCACGTTTTCCAGTCCGCTTGTAGAATTGGATCCAATCCTTACAGAGCCTGGAGTAACAAATTTAGAAGCGTGGCCAATAATATAGTAAGCAACGTTTCTTTTTACCGCTGTATGTATGGTTAAGGCACCAAGGCAGGTTACGCAGCCACCTACAGTATGAGGACCATAAGAAGGATCTGCAGCCAGGTTCCATTCCAGTACATTTCTGGCCCAGTTTCGTGTGGCACCAATGATCAGGGTAGAAACATGCCATTTCAGATCTTCAGGGAAATTACCCGGTCCACCAACCCATTGTTCTGTAAAATACAGGTTTTTATCCGGATGGGCATTATGAACTTCAGTCAGGGCATCAATTTTACCACCATACAGATGAAAAGCTGAACCATCTACATATTGACGGGCTTCCGGATCATTCAGGATCGTAATGGGATAGTCTGGTCTGTCGGCATTATGGTCATAGACAATGATTTTGGTTTTGATGCCTTCCTTTTTGAACACAGGACCAAGTGCTGTTTTAACGAACCTGGCCTGGTCTGGAGCTTCCATATACATGCTGGGTACATTTCCAGGATGTAAAGGTTCATTCTGAATGGTCACCGCGTCAATAATAATCCCTTGTGCTTTCATAGCCTGAATGTATTTTACAAAATACTTAGCATAGGATTCGTAATACTCAGGTTTTAAACTGCCTCCTTTAAAACTGTTGTTGTCTTTCATCCAGGTTGGTGCCGTCCATGGAGAGCCCAAAATTTTAATAGATGGATTGATGGCTACAATGCGCTTAAGCACTGGAACCAGGTCTTTCATTTCTCTGGATAGAGAGAATTTTTCCTGGTTTATATCAGTCTGTCCAGCGGGAAGATCATTATACGTAAATGTATCTGCGCTCAGATCTGATGCGCCTATACTGATGCGCAGGTAACTGATGCCAATGCCGTTTCCTTTGCTGGAGAAAAGTTCCTGAAGCAAAGCCTCCTTTTCTTTTGCAGGAAGGCCATTGATCAATGTGGCGCTTCCACCAGTTAAGGTGAAACCAAAGCCATCAATACTTTGATAGGTCTGTTGTTCATTGACCTCAATGGAGGGATTACTATTGCTGAAATCTCCAAAGTTCAACTGGGTATTTTGTTTGGCCAGCAGAGATGACTGATCAGGTGTTGTTAGCCAAAGCTCTGCCTTTCCTGTAATATTGGGTTGTAGGTCTTTCCTGGCAGAGCAGGCTCCTAAAGTCACTGCGGCAAGCAGGCAAAGACTGTAAATCGGTTTCATCATAGGGCTTAAAGGCTATAGTTAAAATTAATCTTCTTATCTGCGATCTGGATAGTGAACTCCCCAGGCTCGGTTACTTTTTTGAGATCAGGCATCACTACAGCAAGATCTTCCGGGCTGATGTGGAAAGTTACCGTCTTGGTTTCTCCAGGCTTCAGATCAATTTTATCAAAGGCTCTTAAACGTTTAGCATCCGGGCTAATTGGACTGGACACCAGTTGTGAAGTGTACAGGAGTACGCTTTCCTTTCCATTTACTTTACCGCTATTGGTAAGGTCTACAGAAACAGTTAATTTTTCACCAGCTTTAAGCGTATTACTGCTGAGTTTAATATCACTATAGGTAAAAGTGGTGTAGCTTAAACCTTGTCCAAAAACATATTGAGGGTTGTAATCTGCATCGTAGTTATATACCCCCTCTGTAGTAGAACGGGATTCAGATGGCTTGTGGTAATAGGTGAATAAGGCGTTAGGGTACTGAGGGTAGGTGTACGGTAATCTTCCTGAGGGGTTTACATCACCATATAAGATGTCTGCAAGGGCATCTCCACCAAAGTTGCCAGGTTGGTAGGTTTGCAGCACGGCAGCCATTTTGTTTTCAAATTTGCTGATCACACGGGGTCTCCCTTCATTCAGTACAAGAATGATCTTTTTACCGGTTGCAGCTAATTTCTGTGCCAGTTCTGTTTGAAGATCTGAGATATACAGATCATTTAAGTTGCCAGGGGTTTCTGTGTAGGTATTTTCTCCTAAACAAAGTACAATGACGTCTGCATTTTTAGCTGCATTTACAGCTTCATCCATCTTGTCTGCATATTCTTCATAATACTTTCCATCCATTTTATAGCTTACTCCAGGGATATAGCTTACATTTTGCTGTCCGGCTTTGCGTTGAATGGCTTTTAAAATGGTGTTGTATTTTGCAGCGAATTCCTCTACTTTTTCACCTTGCCATGAATAGGTCCATGCGCCATTAAGTGTTCTCATGGAATTGGCGTTTGGTCCGGTAACCAAAACTTTAAGAGATTTGCTTAATGGCAAAACCTGATCGGTGTTTTTTAGTAATGTAATTGACTCTGCTGCGGTGTTGTAAGCTGCTTTTTCGAAAGCCGGACTTCCGAATTTAGGGTAGTCTTTTGGATTGGTGGTCGGTTTTTCAAAAAGGTTGAGGTCATATTTTACCATCAGGATCCTTCTTACTGCATCATTGATGCGTTCTTCTTTAACCTGGCCTTCTTTAACCAGCGCAATCAGGTCATCGCAGAAAGGCTCATAATTGTAGGCAATCATTGACATGTCTATACCGGCATTAATAGCCAGCCTAACTGCGTCTTTGTTGTTTTTGGCTACGTGATCTCTGGCATACAGATTTTCTATATCACCCCAGTCTGTAACTACCAGGCCTTTAAAACCCAGTTCTTCTTTCAACATTTTGGTCAGGATTTCATAATTGGCATGTACGGGTACCCCATTAATCAAACCAGAGTTGATCATAATGGTTTTTGCACCTGCATCAATAGCCGCTTTGAAGGGAGGAAGGTGATACTCTCTAAGGGCCTGGTCTGAGATTACGGCAGGCGTTCTGTCCTTTCCGGAAATTGAAGACTGGTAGCCTAGAAAGTGCTTTACTGAGGTGGCTACGCGAAATGGACTGGAAACATCGTTGTTTTCTCCTTCAAATCCTTTGACCATGGCCTTGCCAAGTTCTCCAGCCAGGTAAGGATCTTCTCCGAAAGTTTCCTGCTGACGTGGGAAACGGGGATCAGGCCCAAGATCCAGCTGTGGAGAAAAAGTCCATGGAATAGAACTTGCCCTGGTTTCGTAAGCAGAGATCTCTGCACCTTCACGCACAAGTTTGCGGTTAAAGGTTGCTGCTTGTCCAATCTCCTGAGGGAACATAGTTGCTCCTGCGGTATAGGTTTCTCCGTGGATACCATCTATACCGTAGATCACAGGAATGCGGTTTTTGCCACTCATGGCTACTTTTTGGATTTTACCAATAATGTCATACCATACGGCAGTTGTTCTTGCCCGGTTATTCGAGGTATTCAGGACAGAGCCGATTTTATATTGGATCAGGGCTTTTTCCATTTCCTTCTGATCAAGGGTAAATGGCTCATAGCTGGTAAAGCGGTCTTTACCTTTGCCAATCACATCCAGGGTGATCTGTGCCATTTGGCCCACTTTTTCTTCAAGGGTCATCTTTTTAAGCAAAGCCTCAACTTTAGCTTCCTTGCTGTTCTGTGCTTCAGCGGTAAAAATGCTGCAAAATAAGAGGATCGGAATTAAACTTTTCTTATGGTTCATAGTGTGTGTGTATAACAAAGGCTGTGTAAACAGCCTTTGTTGGGTAATTTATGATTATCTTACATTAGGATTCCTGTCCAGTTCTTCCTGTGGAATAGGGAAGAGCAGTTTGCCAGCAGTAACATTGTAATTCAGAGATGCGCCGCTGCCATCTTTCTGTGCATTCATAACAGCAATTGCACGATTGGTGCGAAGCAAATCAAACCACCTGTGTCCTTCGAAAGCAAGTTCCAGACGACGTTCTTTTTCTATAGCTAAACGCATAGATGCCTGGTCTGCGGCTGGCGTGCCTGCCAATTTAACCCTCGATCTGATTTGATCAACAATGGTTTTAGCAGATGACCATCCACCTGCACTAAGTTCATTCAGGGCTTCAGCTTTCAACAGCATAATGTCTGCGAGTCTGAGGATATAGCTATCCGATTTGTCATCAGCTCTGTATTTGTTGATGAAAGGATAGCTTGTTTTTGACCAGTAACTATCTGTCCAGCCTTCTGCACTTACGTTCAGAAATGAAATACTGGAGTTTTTACGTACAGCATCGCCCTCTGCGTCAAATGCGGCAACAAGATCATTGGTTGGGGTATTGAACTTTTTCCATCCTAAACCAACGATCACACTCGGCATCCAGTTCCCATGAACACCTCCCCAGCCATCATATTGCATTTCCCAGATGGCTTCAGTATTGTTTTTGTGGTTGGAATCCCAAAGGTTATCGTAATTACTCATTAAAGAATAACCTCCGGAAATGACCAGGTCTGCATACTGCTGTACCTTAGCCCAGTTCGGTGTTGGCATGCTTGCATACACTTTCGACAATAAGGCATTGGCAACACCTTTGGTTACGATTCCCTTGTTGGCGGCAGTTGAGGCTGCATTAGCAGCACCAAATTCCAAATCTTTGATGATTTGTGCGTAAATCTCGTCAACTGATGCTTTTTTAGGATAGTATTCTGCATCTGTGCTTGGAAGAGCAAGAACCAATGGTACTGAGCCCCAGGTTCTCACCAGGTTAAAATACATATAAGCCCTCATGATGCTCGCCTCTGCAAGGATCTGCTGTCTTCTGTTATTTACGTCCAGTTTAGGATCGCTGATTTTCCCAACGTTGTTCAGGATGATGTTACAGTCTTTGATATTACCATACAAACCATTCCAGTCTCTTTTAACGTTACCGTTTGTGGAAATGATGGTAAATTTGTCAATAGCGATGTTATCGGCATTGTCTCCACCTGCATAGCAATTGTCTGCAGTTACATCTCCATTGGTCATGTAATCCCAGATGTGATAATCGACATACATACCGGAATAAGCTCCTGCAATCAGTTTTTCTGCTGCCGCCGCATCGGCAAAAGCCTGATCAGGACCGACCTGTGTAATTGGGGTTTTGTCTAAGAAATCTTTTTTGCAGCTTCCAAGTGTCATGGCTAATGTGCCTGCTGCGATTAATGAATATAATTTGAATTTCATGTTCTGTTTAAATTAAAAGCCTACGTTAACACCAAATAAGAATGTTCTGGACTGAGGATAAGTTCCATAGTCTACGCCCATTGAAGGACCGTTGGCATCATACTGATTCACTTCCGGATCAAATCCTTTGTATTTTGTAAAGGTGAGCAGATTATAGCTGGAAGCATAAATCATTACTTTGCTCATTTTTAATTTACCCAATGCCATTTGTCCAAAATTGTAAGACAGTGTGGCCGTTTTCAAACGCAGGTATGAACCGTTTTCTACAAACCGGCTTGACGTCTTGGTATTGTCTGTATCGTCTTTAACGGCTTTAGGGATGTCGGTAATCTTGTTTTGTGGTGTCCATCTGTTCAGAACAGTAGCCAGCTGGTTCTTGGAATCATTTAAACTCTCCAGTTCCATTCTGGACGCATTGTAGATGTCATTTCCCTGAACACCTTGGAAAAGGAAGGTCAGACCAAAATTTCCATATGTTAAGGTATTGTTTACACCATAGGTGAATTTAGGTTGTGCAGAACCAATAAAAGTACGGTCAGCTGCGGTAATCTGATTGTCTCCATCCAGATCTTTATAGGTTTCCATGCCGGTCTCAGGGTTAACTCCTGTAGCAACGTAACCATAGAAACTGCCCAATGGACGGCCAACTTCTACTCTGATGGCATCGTCGCGCTGATAAATTCCGCCGAAGCTGATAGAGCTTACTTTATCTCCAAGACTGGTTACTTTATTTCTGTTAAGAGAGAAATTCAGGTCTGTATTCCAGGTGAATTTTTTTCCTTCTACATTTTTTGTAGAAAGTACAAACTCAAGACCTTTGTTTTCTACAGCACCAACATTTTTTACGATTTTACCAAATCCAACACTGTTTGGAAGGGGTTGGTTGATTAGTAAATTGTTTGTTTTTTTGAGGTAAGCATCGGCAGTAAAGGTGATGCGGCTGTTGAACATGCTCAGATCCAGACCAAGGTTGGTTTGGGTAGAAGCTTCCCATTGCAGCTGGTTGTTTGGCAATTGGCTAAGGGTGTAATTTCCTTGCGCATCCGGCTGGTAAAGCTCCAGGTATGGATAATCTCCAATGCCTTCATCATTACCAACTTTACCCCAGCTTGCACGTAATTTTAAATCATTGATTGATTTGCTGTCTTTCAGGAAATTTTCTCCTGAGATTCTCCATCCTACGGAAGCTGATGGGAAATAACCATATTTGTTGTCTTTTCCGAAACGGGAAGATCCGTCGGCACGGAAGTTTGAAGTAAATAAGTATTTGCTGTCATATGCATAGGTTACACGGGCAAGGTAGGAACGTTTGGTCCATTGTGCCGCCGTTACAACTTGTGCAGGAACATTTGATCCCCGAGCCAGTAATTGTTTGTTAGGACCCAGGAAATTGCTTTCAGAGTAAGGCGTATACAGGTAATCTGAAGATTGCAGAGTCATACCGGCAGTTGCAGTGAAGGCATTTTTATCTACATTTTTAACATAGCTTAAAATGTTCTCATTCAACCATACATGGTCTTTGGTCTTGTTGTTGTTATATAAACCCTTCTGATCCCGACCATAAGTGGTCATGTATGGATCTAGGAAATAGGTATAATAAGCATCTCTGTTGTTGGCACTGATGCTGGATTTAAAAGAAAGGTCTTTTGTAAATTTGATCTCTGCAGCAAAGGAACCCAGGAACCTTAGTTCATTGGTGTTATTCTTGGCTGCGAAAGCAGCACCGTATGGGTTTTCAGAACCTGCTTTGTAAGGATTGGATGCGTAAGTGCCATCAGCGTTATATACACCAATAGTTGGTGGAGTGGCTAACGCAGCGATGATTGTTCCACCTTTAGCTGCACCTGCATTGTCGGTAACATCAATTGAATTTTTTGAAGTTAAAGCTGCAGTTGCGTATAATTTTAACCAGTTGGTGAGGCTTTGGGAACCATTGAAATGCATGGTGTATTTATCCAGTTTTGCCGGAGCAACAACACCTTTGTCCTGCTGATAGCCGGAAGAGAAAGCGTATTGACCGCCTTTTATACCGCCTGAAAGCGATAGCTGGTAATTGTTTTGAATACCCGTTCCAAAAGTTTTCTTTTGCCAGTCCGTATTTTCCTTACCTAGACCTTCTACACCATAGCCCAACTCTTCCATCAGAGCAACGTATTGATCTCTGTTTAAAACTTTTTCTTTTTTCCAAAGATTAGAGAAACCTGTAAAAGCATTGAAACCGACAGCTAATTTCTGAGTGCCTTTTTTAGTGGTGATCAGGACAACTCCATTTGCACCGCTGGAACCATAGATAGCTGCTGCAGATGCATCCTTTAAGATGGTCATGCTTTCGATGTCATTTGGGTTGATGAAACTTGCATCGCGTGAGGTTACCCCGTCAATAACATATAATGGGCTGTTTGAGGCCAGAATAGAGGTGTTACCACGTATACTTACCGTAATCCCTGCACCTGGTTTTCCAGATTGAGAACTCACTTGTACACCCGCTGCTTTACCTTGTATGGCTTGTACAGCATTGGTGATGGGTTGATTCTCTATGTCTTTTGAAGAAACAGAGACAATTGCAGAGGTCAGGTCTTTCTTGGTTTGGGTACCATAACCAACTACAACCACTTCATTGAGTTGGTTGTTGTCATCCGTTAAGGTTACATTAAGTGTGGTTTTGCCAGCAACAGCCTGCTCTGTGGTTTTATAACCAATAAATGAAAAAGTAAGGGTAGCGTCGGCAGGTGCTTTTAGGAGAAAAGATCCATTAGCTCCGGTCATGGCTCCCTGGGAAGTGCCTTTGACTTTTACCGAAACACCAGGTAAAGGAAGACCCTGCTGGTCCTTAACTTCACCTTTTATGGTAATGTCCTGTGCCATCGCAATACCGAAAGAACACAAGAGAAAAACAATAAAAAGAGTAAACTTTTTTGTCATGATTTTTTGCTTTGTTTAAATTAAATTGATGGATAAAGTTAAGCCGACTTTAAGGTTAAATCCAAGTAAATCGTCAAAAATATTTATTGTAATTATCTGATAATTAGTTAGTTGTATTGATTTCGATACGCTTTAATACCGTAGTTCAATAACTTGCTTATCGACTGATAAACAGTACATAAGGCTGCCTGGTGGCCTGGATTGGTATGGGGCTACGATACGGTTCGATACCCTGTTGTTTTTTATCAAAAAAAAAGGCATTTTATTAGATAACGGACCTGACTATTCTTGTTTTTTATGGAGAAACAGCCATCGTTTAATCTAAAACCAGTTCGCTCCAGCCATTTTTATTGGTCTTTTTGAGTTTGGATTTTCGTTCTTCCATAACGGTTTTTATCCGGGTTCCATAGGTCCAGCAGGTACTTTGCCTGATGTTCAGCAGTTCTGAAAGCTTGTGTGATGAAATTTTCCCTTTTGAAGAAAAGATCAGGAATACCATATAGAATGCTTTGTTGATGGGAATCCTGGTGTTGTGAAAAATGGTGTAGGTGGTTACGGATTCTTCATAGCCACATTTGCTACACCTGCGGCTGTAAGGAATATGGCCGGCATAGAAATGTGTGTTTTTACACTTACGGCAGGTATAGCCGTTTTTCCATTTCAGTTCTGCCAGAAAGAGGTTGCAGCTTTCTTTATCTGGATAGATCCTGCTGAATTCTTCAAAGTCCACATCAGCCGACATAACCCTGTCGCGGGTTACCTTCTCAACATTAGTTTGCAGTTCCTGGTTGTCTTGTTCCAGGAGAATGTTCATCCTGGTGATCTCCCTGTCTCTTATACACATCT
>NZ_JAELTV010000329.1 GCF_016429005.1 Pedobacter sp. ASV19 | reverse complement strand
AAATATATTAATATTTGATAACTGGTATTTTTTTAATGTTAAAAATAGATTTTCTGCCTTGCTGAAGGAACCAATTATCAAGATTTTACCCTTTCCATAACGCTTAACGAATTGATTGATATAGGGAATATATTTTTCTACACATTGCATGCAATTATTTTCGCTGAACCTGTAAATAATTTTTTTATCTTTTATCAAAGTCCCTAGAGAGATCACGTTGCCGTTACTGTCAGTTACCATAAATTTTTTTTGCATTCCCACATCAATTGCATCACCGTTCAGCAAAATGATTTGTTGAAGATGAGCAATTGTAATTGAATCTTGTAATCGTTGTTTTCTGAGGCTCCCGTCGGGATGTTTACAACCTTCTAAAAAGAAAAATATTATAGTTAGAATACTACCAGCTACAACAAAGTTAACGAGCGTACTTTTTTTCATTGAAATTAAAATTTAAAATAAACCCAGAGCAGAACATAATCGAACTTTAAAGAAGTTTTATCGTAATAATTGAGAATGGTAAGCGCGATTGAGCTACTATCATATATGTCTTACATTACTATCTGCATGCTTCAGAAGCCGTAATAGTACGACATCCCAAGCCCCAACCATAGCATGCTATAGCGACTGCAGTGCGCCCTGAAATAGTCCCGGATGTAGTCGTTGAGCTGGAATAAGAGCCTGAATAGCTAACTTTAATCATTCCGCCTTCAACTATTGTCACTCCTACGATTTCTCCTTTTTCATTATAATAGGTTGTATTAGTGAAACTAACTGAGCCACATTGTACAGTAGTTGGGTGCTCAGCGTCGAAAATAAATGTCCCACCTCCGCCATTATCCTCGCCAGAACCTACACTAGCTTTGGCTTGAGGAATTGTGGTTAAAATAATGGTAAGACTTAACATAGTTGTAAGAATTTGCTTGGTTTTTGAAATTATTTTTTTCATTTTTTTTAATTTAATTGTTATGGTTGTGCGACAGTTGCCGCTCTGGGTCTTATATTGATAGCAGAAAATTTTTTATATCACCACCATAATTGTGTGTGTTGTTTATAAGTGAAGATGCGTTCAGCGGAGCCTTTGGTTCGATTATGCAATAAATACAAACCCTTAGAAGGAATGCCATGTAAAACAATACTGTCATTCGTCGCAACTTGGGAATTTAATATTTTCCATGAATTTTTATACCAATAAACCAACTCGTAATCATCTCCAGGCTCAATACAATTACCGTCTGTCCGTGGCATAAAACGGACCTTAGTTAATTTCGAGGGTTTGTTAAGCTTAAGTCCTACCCATGCTCCGCTAGATATTGGAGCGTCGAAACCTGTCAGGATATCTTTGTCAAAACACTTGTCTAAAGTTGATTTTCCACCTTGAAAACTACCTGATGTTCCTATGACTGTCCCAAATAATTCATTTCCTTTTTCATCAAAAAATGAAAGTTCGTTTATGTTGCAATGTGAGTTATCCGGGCCAATGTATCTTAAATACCTAAACTTTTTTTTACTGCTAATTCTCAAATCATAATACTTCCCTTGTGTATCACCTTTAAAACTGGTCAAAGTCACCGAATCAGAAAAATCAGCTTTATTAGCTGCTTGAAATTTTCCCCCATTCATTCTTGTTTTTGACAAGTTATCTTCAGCCAAAAATGGATGCTTTCTATGGAGAATGATCGTCTCCTTTTTTCCATTCCCATTGAGATATTGAATTGACCCATCGTCCTTAAGTAGGAATGGGGGACCGGCAGGCACATATGAATTATTAATATAATATTGAGGAAGATAAACTACATTTCTGCCCATATTATCGAAAACAGCTTTTGAGTTAAGTATTTTACTCCAGAAAATTGGAACCCATGTTCTATTATTAAAAATACATAGATAGGAGAAGTGTACATTTTCTGGAATCTTATGAAGATTCACGATCAACTTTGATGTCTTTACATATTCAGATGTAACATCTCGCACATGAGGATCATTAAATACCGGGGGGATTTCCTCATCTTTACTTTTCAAAAACGGCAAGCTCCTAGGATTGTCAGAGAACATTTTTCTAAAAACCTTTGCTTTACGATATCCATCATAAATAACCTCATGACCTGGCTTAGTTCGAAAATAGTAGGGAATTGCTTTTCCATGGTGATCAAATAACACGTTCCATTCGTGGCCCATTGAGCGGAAAGGCCATTGAGGAGTATAATCTACTGCGGTTGGAATACCCAATGCTCGGGCTGCAAAGGTAAAAAACTGAGCTTCTTCCCTACAATCACCAGTCATTGTGGAAGCAAGATCTCTAGCATTAACTGGAGGAATTGTTTTCATTAAAAACCACTGAAAGTCTAAGGTGGCATCTGTAAGTCTCGCTGCAGCATCTATTGCACTTCTTTTTGAAAGATAATTAGTTTTCGAGTCAGGTACTCTCTTTATCAACTCAAATTTCCACTTTTGTCGTTCATCGCCTTTGTAATCATTTTGCGTAACCGAAAAACTTTTGTCCAGTTTCGTTTCATCGATCTCAAGGCATTTACCACTATAGTGGTTGATAATTTTATAATATCCATTTCCGATATGGACGATTGCCCACTCTTGATTATCGCCATTATGATCATCCCACATTTTCACCTCGCCACCATTCAACCTGGAAAAGTTATTCAGGTCAAGTACCTTACCTTTTACATGATAGGGTAATATTTTGTAAAATCCGAAATCATTATATATAATTTTAAAGCCTTGGCCAGGTTCGTTTTTATTCTTTTCAGATGTGAGCGGAATACCCTTTTCCAATCTATTGTCTTTGATAGTAAAAAAAGTACGACTAGCCTTATTTTGTATTTTATAAATAGACCCTGACTCGATATTATTTGCAATGCTTAAATTGTAGTCTATAGCTTCTACTATTTCTAATTGGTCAAGAATGACCTGATTTTTAGTGCTGAGAAGCTTGATTGAGTTTACGTCTGAATTCAAGACAATGGGTATTTGTAATGCATTCACAGCAGGCTTTTCCCAACTACCCGTTTCTGGGAAGTATAGGGTAGCCACATATTTTTGATTGATAATTAGTTGCTGCTCGGCCTTCTGACCCCCATTAAAATATCGTACTAATAGTATTTTTTTTCGTTCGCTGAAACTCTTAACGCATGTAATTTCCAAGCTACTGTTTGCTGAAGCCAACATTTTAACTCCTTTGCTATTTGAGGCAGAAAGAAGTGTTTTTACCTGGCAATTTTTTAGTAACGCACTATCTGTTTCGTAAATATTTCCTGCGACAAAATTAATGTTGTCGAATATTCTGTGATATTTGGAGTAATAAGTCTCTCGCCAAGGTAAATATTTTTCAGAGGAAACCCGATAAGGTAAGATGAATTCACAAAACATTTCGAAATTGTATCTGGTACTCCACGGTGTCTTATTCCAAATCTTAAACGCGTTGTCAATATTTTCTATCAGATGTTTAGCTTTGATACCTTCAATATCATTTACAGTCTGGAGATCGTTTTTCAGTCCTATAGAATCAACATATTGTTTATATAGTTCATTTCTTTTATCAACTAAAACAGACCCCATTCCACGATAAATAGACGCATACATCTCCGCATCGTTTCCGCTTGTAGTGTAGTGGTGCTTCATATTTCTAATTAAAAAGTAGGCAGCTTTCAACTTTAAAGAATCTCTTATATCATTTTTATAATGTTTAATAACATCCTTTAAATCAGAGTTTTTACTATCTGAAGAATCTAAAATCGATTGCACATCTGCTGGAATATCTGCACATGAACTAAATAAGATTAGAAGAAAGATTAGTATAGAATAAGGTTTCATACACGATTAAGAAATTTGAGATGCGTTAGGAAAGGATAAATATTTGCTTTCTAGATTTTCTACATTGAATGCAGTGATGCTAGTGCCTTTATTATAAGGTGGGGCAAATAAAAATATTTGAAGAATGGTTTTTGTAGAGCATAATTAATATTTAGTTTATGCTACAAACATATGTTTGTCCATTTTTACCTCGTGCTACTCTTGTTTAAATAAATAGCACATTTGTTCATATTATCCCGCTTACTATGGAAATTTATAATAAAATAGGATTGAGCGTGTGCCCAATGGCCATCAATTTTACTGTAGATGGATCTTACATATACACTCTCATTATTGTGGTCGGTAAACCAATGGCTTTCCTGCGGGCGTCAACACCCTGGGGATCTGAATAGGTTTGGCTTGAAGGCGTCGTGATTTACCTGCCTCTAGATGTGTCCCATAAGTTTGCATTTTTCCCTCGCTAAATAATATTGAATCGACGACACGTGCATAATCTTCAGCAGAAGCGTTATGTCTTTTCATTTCTTTTTCCATCAAGTTCACAACCTGTTGTCGGAAAGGTTTATCAGAAAAAAATTCTATAAGAGTTGAGAAGCTGTCACTGGATTGTTTTCCGACCAGGGAATATCCCGGAAGGCCATATTTAAGAATAATCGCTTTGGCATCGGCTACAACTATTTGATCTGCCTCATCCATCTTTTTAATAACATCGGATTCACTTTAGGCTGATTTTCCGCCGTCTTTAATTTTATAAAACTCCAGCCTCCATTTCCAGGATCGCTGAATCATAGTCTTGATTTTCTTCTGAACAACTGGATCACCTTTTGATTCACAGAAAGATGCTTTTCCAACAATAAGTACAAGCAGTAAAGTAAAAGTAAGCTTTATAATTAACGTTAATTAAATGAATATACAAAATTCTGAAGTACTTCAATCAATTCGTTTTTCTAATTTAAATTACTAAATATATTAGTAAATATTTGTTTGTACTGGATTCATTAGCTTAACTTTGTAGTCACTTAAATTTGAAGCACATGAAGGAGCTGTTGATCTATCAGAAGGGGGAGTCTATCGAACTAATTAATAAATGACCATGATCTCGAAAAAATCGCAACCGGACTGCGTAAGCGCATCCTCCAGTATACCGGAGTTCCAGTTTGTATCGGCATCGGTGCAACAAAAACTCTGGCGAAAATCGCAAACAAAATTGCAAAGAAACAGTGTCCTCAAACCGGTGTATTTTATATGGATACCCCAGATAAAATAGAAGCGTCATTAATAAACAACCATGAGAATTGTAAATTCAGAAATTCACCTGAGCATCCATCAACAACAAGTTGGGGATAAAAAGAAATTAATGCCTATGGTAAAGGAAGCCTTATTGCACAAGGTATGGCTTTACAATAAATTGAAGAATGGCAACTGGTATACTCCAGAGGAATTTCAAGTGATGAATCAAATTGAATATATATAGCCTGTCTCTTATACACATCTGACGCTGCCGACGAACGTAAAAAAGTTGGGGTTTGGGGGGGGGGGGGGGGGGGGGGGTGGGGGGGGGGGGGGGGGGGGGGGGGGGGGGGGGGTGGGGGGGGGGGGGTGGGGTGGGGGGGGGG
>NZ_JAELTV010000328.1 GCF_016429005.1 Pedobacter sp. ASV19 | reverse complement strand
AGATGTGTATAAGAGACAGCTGGTATCTATATTGAATTTTGCTAACCTGAGTGCAGAAAAAATGGTGATGATGAAACCAAAATAAGGCAAATACGGTGAGGAGTAGTCGCTCTGGGCTAAAAGCTGGAACATGACTACTCCCGGAAGAAAACCAAAACTCACCATATCAGCCAGTGAGTCCAGTTCCTTACCAATATTTGATTTTACGTGCAGTAATCTTGCAGAAAACCCATCAAAGAAATCAAAAATTCCAGACATTAAGACCGCATAGGCAGTGATGTTAAACTCACCTTTAAAAGCAAAAACAATCCCAATACATCCGGAAAGAAGATTCGCGCAGGTTAACGCATTAGGAATGTGTTTCTTCATTATCTAGCTGTTCATAGATATTAAAAATTCTTCATTAGATTTTGTGCCTTTTATTTGTGCCTGTACAAATTCCATAGCTTCCTGAGAGTTCATGTCTGCCAAGTGATTTCTTAAGATCCATACACGCTGCAGGGTATCTCTGTCATGTAACAGGTCATCTCTTCTGGTGCTTGAAGCTGTAATATCAATTGCAGGGAATATACGTTTGTTAGATAATTTACGATCCAATTGTAGTTCCATATTACCTGTACCTTTGAATTCTTCAAAGATCACTTCATCCATTTTTGAACCGGTATCGGTTAAAGCTGTTGCAAGTATCGTTAATGAACCACCCTTTTCTATATTACGTGCAGCACCAAAGAAACGTTTTGGTTTATGTAAAGCATTCGCATCCACACCGCCAGAAAGAATTTTTCCTGAAGCAGGAGCTGTAGTATTGTAGGCTCTTGCCAGACGGGTAATTGAATCCAGCAGGATAACTACATCATGACCACATTCTACCAATCGTTTAGCCTTGTCTAAAACAATGTTAGCGATTTTAACATGTCTTTCTGCAGGTTCATCAAAGGTAGAAGCAATAACTTCTGCTCTTACACTTCTGGCCATATCTGTAACCTCTTCAGGGCGTTCATCAATCAAAAGAATGATCAGATAAACTTCAGGGTGATTTTTGGCAATTGCATTAGCAACCTCTTTCAATAAATTGGTTTTACCTGTTTTAGGCTGTGCTACAATTAAGCCACGCTGACCTTTACCAATTGGAGTAAACAAGTCTATGATGCGGGTAGAGTAATTATTAGTCTCTGTAAACAGATTTAATCTCTCTGTAGGAAATAACGGTGTCAGGTAGTCAAAAGGAACACGATCTCTCACATCTGCCGGTAAACGGCCGTTAATAGTTTCTACTTTAACCAGTGGAAAATATTTCTCGCCTTCTTTAGGAGGACGGATACTTCCATTCACTGTATCTCCTGTCTTTAATCCAAATAACTTGATCTGGGACTGGGATACATAAATATCATCAGGCGAAGACAGGTAGTTGTAATCCGCAGATCTAAGGAAACCATAACCGTCTGGCATAATTTCTAGAACACCCTCGTTGGTAATGGTGTTATCGAAGTCCAGATTCGAGTAGCTGTTTTCGTTCTGTGGTTGTTTATTGTTATTTCCGTTATTATTCCCGCTATTGCCATTGTTGGCATTTGGATTTTTAGGTCTGTTATCAGGTTTGTTCCTCTTCTGATCTGGATTGTTTTGTGCGGGAGCAGAAACAGGAGTTGGCGCTTCAGTTACTTTTTTGTTTTCAGCAGCCTGTACGACAGGTGAAGTTGTTTTTACCGCCGGCTCTTCTGCAGGCACTTCAGGAAGGCTTTCCAATGGCTCAGCAGAGGGTGTGTCAAATAAAGTCGCCTTATTTGGAACTGCCGTATCTTTCTCATCCTTCGCTGGAATGCGTGTGCGTTTTCTTACAGGTTTATCACCAGTTGCTGCAGTTTTAGTTAGTTTAGGTTTAGCAACTTTTTCCAGAACAGTTTCTGTTCCAGGTGAGAGTGTTGCAGTATCCTGGTTCGTAATTTGAGCCATGATTTCTACCAGTTCGGCTTTACGTAACTCATCAGCATTTAGGATGCCCTGAGCTTTTGCCAGCTCACGCAATTCAGCGGTGAGTTTTTCATTTAATTCTGTTTTGTTAAACATTTATGTAGTATGTAGCGAATTTTTGTTAAAAGTAATTATCAACTGAGCAAAGCAAAAAATGCAAGAGTAAGTGTTATTTTGAAACAAAACGTTTGAGATTTTCTGGAATGGTCAGATAACTTTTAGAGAATTATGTTGCAATTGTATGTATTTGTAAATTAATCTCCAAGAAAAAAAGGAAAATCTTAGAAATAAATTACAAGAAAGTTTAGAAATCCCTTCCCGATACCTGTTTAAAATTAACATATTTGCACAAATTTTACCAGATGAACAAAACCCAGCTATTTGAAGAAATCCAGAAAAAACGGTCTTTTTTGTGTGTAGGCCTAGATACCGTACTTGAACAAGTTCCAGAACATCTGCTTAAGTATAAAGATCCGGTACTGGAATTTAACAAACAGATCATTGACGCGACACAAGATCTTTGTGTTGCTTATAAACCCAATACTGCTTTTTATGAGGCCCGGGGTTTAAGAGGCTGGGAAAGTTTAATAGAGAGCTGGAAATATATACCGAAAAATATTTTTACTATCGCTGACGCAAAACGGGGAGACATTGGAAATACATCAGCAATGTATGCAGATGCTTTTTTTAATGCGGAGAAATCAGGAATGAGCTTTGATTCGATTACCGTTGCTCCTTATATGGGTAAAGATTCAGTGGGACCATTTCTGGAATATCAGGACAAATGGGTGATCTTACTGGCATTAACTTCGAATCCATCTCATAGTGACTTCCAAACTCAGCAAGTACCGGAAGGTAAATTATACGAAGAAGTGATCCGGATTTCTTCACAATGGGCGAATGCAGAACAGTTGATGTATGTGGTTGGTGCGACAAGAGGAAAAGAATTTGAAAATATTAGAAGACTTGCTCCAGATAACTTTTTACTCGTTCCAGGAGTGGGCGCACAAGGGGGAAGCTTGTCTGATGTTTGTGAGTTTGGGTTAAATTCTACATGCGGACTACTCGTTAATTCCTCCCGTGGAATTATATATGCCGGTAAGGGCCTGGACTTTGCAGAAAAGGCAAGGGAGGAAGCAAAAAAACTTCAGCTAGAAATGGAAGACATTCTGGTGAAGGCAGGATTAGTATAAGCTATAGAAGTTTATAAAATATTCGATTCAATACCGATTCCTGGTTTTTGTACGTTTTTGATTAAATAATAGCACTCACAATCAAAAAAAATGTCTAAATTGTATGACCAGAATAAAAACTAAAGGAATTGACATGTTTCAGCGAGTGGTTACTTTTTTTGAAAAGCAAAGTTTTGGTGTATGTACCTACCTTGCCGATAAACTGAATATATCCATCAGCAAGATCAGATTGTTCTTTATTTATTCCTCTTTTCTGGCAGTAGGTTTTCCAATAATCTTTTATGTACTTGCTGCCTTGGTGCTGGATGTAAGGCATTATGTCAAAAAAATAAGACTCAGAATCTGGGATGTATAAAATCTCTAACAGATCAGTAATGTTCAAATATATTATAGATGTACTTGCAATCCTCAATACATACAATTTTTATATTTTATATTTGCTGATGATTAATACGAATAAAGTAAAATGGCGCTAAGGGGAAACCAATTTAAATCTAATTCATTCAAGAACGAATCCGCGGAAAAACAAGGAGCAAGGTCGGCCAAACCGGAGCGGGAGCGATTTCAGACAAGAATGCCCAGTTTTGATTTTCATAATGAACGTGTCATTAAAATTCTGGGGTTGTTTTTTGTAATCCTGTCTTTATATTTTCTTATCGCATTTACTTCCTACTTGTTTACATGGCAGGACGATTACAGCTATGTGATTGATGCGAACGGTGGATGGCACAATTTATTTAAAACTTTTGATGAGCTCAAAGCGATGAACGTAACTCCGGTTGTACAGAACTGGTTGGGTAAGTTTGGCGCATTATTGTCTCATCAGTTTATTTATGAGTGGTTTGGATTGGCCTCTTTCCTGTTTATTTTTGTGTTTTTTGTAATTGGATACCGCCTGCTGTTCAAAGTTCGGATTTTCCCAATGGAGAAAACTCTTGGATACAGCTTGTTCTTCCTGCTGTTTACTTCTTTAACACTTGGCTTTGCACATTCCTTTATGGGAGAAGCTCCTCATTACATTGAAGGTGAGTTTGGTTATTGGACTAATAAATTACTGGTCGCTCAGATTGGTGTGGCCGGCGTAGGTGGTTTGGTTGCTTTCCTGGCCTTAACCATTCTTATTATTGCCTATAATATTGACTTTAAACTGCCGGAACGGAAAAAGGATGTTGTTCCTGAAGTTCCAGATCATGTTGAACTTGAAAATGAGCTCAAATCTGAGCCTGTTGAATTTCCTTTAAGAGACCGCTTTCCAAATCAGCGAAAACAAGAACAAAATATTGTACAAAACCCAAACCGGTTTGAAGAAAGAAAGGCTGAGGAACCAGAAGAAATTATTCCAGTAGCCTTGCCGGTATCTAATACCCCAATTGTACTTTCACCAAGCCCGTCTACGCCACCTCCTTCGGCTATACAGCCCAATAAATTATTTGAAATGGAAGTGGTGGCAGAAGAGCCTAAAGCTGAGCCGGAGCTTACTATAGAGAAAACAGAAGAGGAGAAAAAGTCTGAGGAATTGGTGGAGCAGTTTGGTAATTATGACCCAACATTGGATCTGGCCAGTTATAAGTATCCGCATCTGGATCTTTTGGAGAATTATGGATCTAATAAGATCTCTGTTAATGCAGAAGAGCTGGAGGCAAATAAGAACAAGATTGTAGAAACACTGAACCACTATAATATTGAGATTGATAAGATCAAGGCAACCATTGGTCCAACTGTAACACTCTATGAAATTATACCTGCACCAGGTGTAAGGATCTCGAAAATCAAAAACCTGGAAGATGATATTGCTTTAAGCCTCGCAGCCTTAGGTATACGTATTATTGCTCCCATGCCAGGAAAAGGAACCATTGGTATTGAAGTGCCAAATATGCATCCTGAAATGGTTTCTATGAGAAGTATCCTGGCTACAGAAAAGTTCCAGCAAACTACTATGGATCTGCCGATAGCAATGGGTAAAACCATTTCAAATGAGGTATATATAGGTGATTTGTCTAAAATGCCACACTTGCTTGTTGCCGGGGCGACTGGCCAGGGTAAATCTGTAGGGATAAATTCCATTCTGGTGTCTCTTTTATATAAAAAGCACCCTTCGCAGCTTAAGTTTGTACCTGTCTCTTATACACATCTGACGCTGCCGACGAACGTAATTAAAAAGGGGGGGGGGGGGGGGGGGGGGGGGGGGGGGGGGGGGGGGGGGGGGGGGGGGGGGGGGGGGGGGGGGGGGGGGGGG
>NZ_JAELTV010000327.1 GCF_016429005.1 Pedobacter sp. ASV19 | reverse complement strand
CCCCCCCCCCCCCCCCCCCCCCCCCCCCCCCCCCCCCCCCCCCCCCCTTTTTTAGATGTGTATAAGAGACAGACCTGGAGGCTTCCTTAAATGCTACAACCTATATCTTAGCTGAAGGTTGTGATGCCGTCTGTATTTTTGTAAACGATAAGGCCGACGCGGAGACCTTAAGAAATTTGGCCAAACTTGGAATCCACAATATTGTACTTCGGTGTGCGGGATTTAATCAGGTTGATCTGGAAGAAGCCACCAGATTAAATATGAAGGTGCTTCGTGTGCCCGCTTATTCACCTGAATCTGTTGCAGAACATGCTGTAGCTATGATTTTAACACTCAACAGGAAAACCCACAAAGCCTATAACCGGATCAGGGAAGGAAACTTTTCCCTTGAACGCCTAACCGGTTTTAACCTTTATGGAAAAACAGTTGGAATTATTGGGTTAGGCAAGATTGGGCTGGCATTTGGGAAAATTATGGAAGGCTTTGGCTGCAAGGTAATTGCCTTTGATCCCTATGAAAAGAACGTCCCTTCACATATCAGTTTAACAGATACAGATACACTTTTCCAGGAAAGTGACATCATTTCTATACATTGTCCCTTAACGCCACAAACCAGGCATTTATTGAATAAAGAAAGCTTCGCCAAAATGAAAGATGGCGTGATGCTGATCAATACAAGCCGTGGAGCAGTGGTTTGTACTGCTGATGCGATCGATGCCTTAAAAACAGGGAAATTAGGATATCTGGGGATCGATGTTTATGAACAGGAAGAAAAGCTGTTTTTCAGAGACCTTTCCGAAAGTGTGATTGCTGACGATCAAATCCTGAGGCTGATGAGCTTTCCTAATGTACTCATTACGGCACATCAGGCCTTTTTAACCATAGAAGCATTAACTGAAATTGCTGAAACAACACTAAGCAATATAAAAAGTATTAAGGAAGGAAAGAGCAGCGCAAACAGCGTGTTGCCTGTCAACTCTTAAAATCAAGTACTTTGCTAAAGCAGATTTTCAACCAGGGGGTATAATCCTCCGGGTTGATTTTAATTTCTCTAGCAAGATCTTCCAGGTTTAAATAACGGAAAGAGGCTACTTCTGAAGGATTTGGTACAGGTAGTTCATCGCTCGCCCCAAAAAACACATGGTCATACTCATGCTCGGTAAGTGCATTGCTAAAATCGGCTTTGTACAGAAAACTAAATCCATAATTTAGCGCACAACTCATACCCATTTCTTCCATCAGCCTTCTGTGAGCCGCATGAATTGTTTCTTCGCCTGGTCTTGGATGGCTGCAGCAGGTATTTGTCCATTTTCCCCCTGAATGGTATTTATCCAGGGCACGTTGTTGTAAGAGTAATTCTCCACTACTGTTAAAAATAAATATAGAAAAGGCCCGGTGCAGCAAACCCAACTGGTGCGCCTCCATTTTTTCCATAGTACCGGTTTGCTGATCATTTTGATCGACAAGGATGACTTCTTCTAACATGAAGGACAAAGATAGGAGAATAAGCTAATTTCTCTTGATAACAACCATTAAAACATTAATACAAACGGAAAGCAGTCGGGGTCAAATCTGCCTGCTTTCTGAAAAAATTATTAAAATGAGAAGGTTCTTCGAAACCCAGGCAATAACTGATCTCTGAAATATTCCAATTAGTGTGTTTCAGTAAAGCCTTTGCTTCACTAACAATCCTTTCCGTGATATGGCCTGTGGTAGTCTTACCTGTGGTTTCTTTGATTGCCCTGTTCAAGTGATTGACATGAACTGAAAGTTGGTCTGCAAAATCTTTAGCAGAACGCATGGCCAGGCGTTGCCCCGGAGATTCTATAGGGAACTGACGATCCAAAAGCTCATTAAATACAGCGGTGATCCTGGAGTTGGCGTCATTATGCTGATGCAAAGTCTCCGAAGGTTCAATCTTTAATGCATAATGCACCATTTCAGTAACATAGTTACGGATCAGATCATTCTTGAAGCGGTAATCCGAATCAATCTCTTCCAGCATTTTTTCAAAGATCTGGCTCACATGCTGATCTTGCTGCTCATTTAAAACATAAGAAGGCTTGCCACCAGGGGCAAACATAGGCAGGTCGCGGATACTGCCCCGAATGTTCTCTGTGAAAAAGGCTTCTTTGAAAATGCAGAAATAACCACTTTTCTGTTCTGAAAGAATTTCAACGGTATAAGGTACACACGGGTTAAAAAACATCAATGCTGTTCCAGACACACGAATGCTTTTGTCTGCGTAATGATAGATGGTTTCTCCCCGATGCAGGCTGAACTTATAAAAATCTCTTCGTGCATACACTGGCGGACTGACTTTTTTATGAAAGCAATCTTCTACCCTGAACACATTGAAATGTCCGGTGTCCTTTTGCAGGTTAGCCGGAACCAGGTCAAACTTACTCCTGTAAAAATCTTCTAAACTCTCTGGTTTTGGCATAATGTTCTTTTCTATATTAAATTTACAAAAATAAATTAAACAGGAACACTGGTTTCAATCGCCGTAGATACAGTAAGCGCTTTCCATTGTTCCAGATCTTCTATTACGGCATCAATCTTTGTATAAGCAAGATTATAGGCGTCTTCTCCAAGAAACAAGTGAAGCGGTGGATTTTCTTCAGTTGCCACGCGTATCATCGCCTGGGCAGCCTTTACAGGATCGCCAGCCTGATTGCCATGGATGTCATTTTGATGTGCGTCCTGCAAGTCTCTTACTTGTTTGTAAGCTGTGATTGGGTTTTTTGGTACCTGAAGCGATTCGGAAGAAAGGAAATCTGTTCTGAAATAACCTGGTGCCACAATGGTCACATCAATACCAAAGGGTTTAACCTCAGCAGCAAGAGATTCCGATAAGCCCTCTATGGCAAATTTAGTTCCACAATAGATTCCGAATCCTGGGAAATTTCCGTTAAAACCCCCAATGGAAGACAAGTTAAAAATATGCCCGGATCTTTGTTCCCGTAGATAAGGCATTGCCCTTCTGATTACGTTTAAAGTTCCAAACACATTGACCTCAAAATTTTCACGCGCCTCCCAGTCACTGAGTTCTTCTACCGTTCCAACCAGACCATAGCCTGCATTGTTGACCACTACATCCAGCTGGCCAAAGTGGGTAAAGGTATTTTCTACCGCCGCCGCAACGCTGGCCTCTGTTTTCAAATCCATCGCCAATGGGAGAAATTGCTCGCTTTTAGATCCTATAGCCTCCAGCAGATCATTGCGGTTTCTGGAAGTTGCTGCAACGAGGTAACCAGCTTCCAGTAATTGTTTTACTAAGGTTAGTCCCAAGCCTTTTGAGGCACCGGTGACCAGCCAAACTTTTCTTGTCTTCATAGTTTAATATCTTTTGATAGATCAAAATTACACAGGGCGAAGTCCTTGTTCTGTACGCTAATCAAACTAATGCTTGCAAAATTCAAACAATTACCAGGGTACAATATGTTTAAGAGTTATAGTTTAGAGGTATTGAAATGGATAAGACAGAAAATTCCCATATTCCAATGATCGGGGCAGAAGTATTTATTGAACCCGGACAAAGCTCGGAGGAGATCGATTTATGGTTTCAGCAACTTCAGAAAAATGGGATGAAGATCACCCGGATCAGAATGTTCGAAAGCTATATGCATAAAGCAGATGGCAGCTGGGATTTTAGTTTATTTGACACAGCCTTCAGGGCAGGTGAGAAATATGATATAAAGATCTATGCCAATCTATTTCCAGCAACAGATTTTACCGACGTTGGAGGATTTAAGTTTCCTAAGAGCGAAGCCAACCTGGAGGAAATTTCCAGTTACATCCAGCATCTGGTGCCTCATTTCAAGCAATTTATTTCTTTATATGGATGGGTGCCAATTAACGAACCCGGTTCCGGTGTACTCCCAGAAGATGAGCATAGTCTGAAAAGTTTTGAAGACTGGAAAGCCAGAGAAGTCAAAGAATTGTACAATAGCCAGGGCTTTACGACGCTTGATTTTAGAAAGGAAAAGTTCCTGCTTTATTATAACACCTGGTTTCTGAACTGGCTCACGGAGGAGATCCATTTGTACGATCCGGATGCCCTAATTCATGTCAACAATCACGCGATCTTTCAGCATGCGGCAGAATATGACTTCCCGCAATGGAGAAGTTTTTTGAGCAGTCTTGGAGGTTCAGCGCATGCGAGCTGGCATTTTGGTTATTTTAGCCGTCACAAGTATGCTGTCGCCATGTCTGCCAATTCAGAAATGCTGCGTTCAGGTGCAGGACCTCTTCCCTGGCTGATGACTGAACTGCAGGGGGGAAATAACATCTACAGTGCTTTTAATCCACTTTGCCCTACACCCGAAGAAATTGCTCAGTGGCTGTGGATTACTATAGGTTCAGGCAGCAAGGGTTCTATATTCTGGTGCCTTAATCCCAGACGTTCCGGATTCGAAGCGGGAGAATGGGCAATGTTGAATTATTTAAATGAACCATCCTGTCGGATGAGGGCTGCTTCGGAGGTGATCAAGGTGATCAATGAGCATGCTGATTTTTTCTCTGAAGCCAGTGTAGCTGAATCAGGAATCCATATCCTCTATACCAGGGAATCAATGTGGATAGAACAGGCGTTACAGGTGAAAAGCGATGCCGCTGAGCCTGGACGTGATATAGGAGGTGTGATGAAATCTGCCCTGGCCTGGTTTGAGGCCATCACTGAAATGGGCGTATCTCCCTGTTTTAATGAAATTGGAGAATTTGACTTTTTACGCGAGGATTATGCCGGTGAGGCAATTATTCTGGCTCACCAGATCAGTATTCCGTCCAGGTACTGGAATGCATTGGAAAGCTTTGTGGAAAAAGGTGGTCATCTGATCGCAGAGGGACTAACAGGCTACTATGATGAAAATGCTTTTACCCTGATGGGTAAAGACTTTCCATTTCAAAACCTCTTTGGCGGGGTAATTAAGGAATTCATCTTAAAGGACCGGCTTTTTGAACTAGAGATTGAAGACCATACGCATATGGCGCACTTGTGGTACGGTATCATACATCCGGTTACCGGACAAGCTATTGCCATGAATGATGAAGAAGAAGTCCTTGCTCTAAGGAACACTTTTGGACAAGGAAGAGTACTGTGGATTCCTTCCCTGATCGGGCTGGGCTCAAGAATGACCGACAATTACCATGCTCTGGTATCATTGCTGAACAGAGAGCTCAGGCACATTCTGGATCAACAGGTTTTTCGCTTTAGCAAGCAACAACCGGGCTTACTGATGAAAACCTTGCAAAATGAAAAGGACTACCTGAGTATACTTGTCAATAAATCTCAGGAAAGTCAGGACATCATTGTCCAGGGCCTGGAAAACCTTAAACCCATTCTATGGTATGCCAATAAAAAAGGCGTAATTGTTTCTGCAGATCAGATTCAGATTAACCGGGAAGAAACACTACTTATAAGATGGGTGTCATACTCAGATTAAAATGTTTTAATG
>NZ_JAELTV010000326.1 GCF_016429005.1 Pedobacter sp. ASV19 | reverse complement strand
TCAAAGGACCGAAAGGAGATGCAGGTGCAACGGGTACAAATGGTACGAACGGCACGAACGGTACCAATGGAGTTGATGGAAAATCTGTAACCAGTGGTTCTACTGCTCCAACGGGTACAGGATCTACAGGTGATACTTATATCAACACGACTACGGGTGAAACCTATGTTTATAATGGCACGACCTGGGTTTCAAATGGTAACATTAAAGGTCCACAGGGAGATGCAGGAGCTGCTGGCCCTCAAGGTGCAGTTGGCCCACAAGGTGCAGTTGGCCCACAAGGGGTTCAAGGTGCTGCAGGGACAAATGGCACAAACGGCACGAACGGTACCTCAGTAACCAGTGGTACTACTGCTCCGACAGGTACAGGATCTACAGGTGATACTTACATCAACACGACTACGGGTGAAACCTATGTTTATAATGGCACGGCCTGGGTTTCAAATGGCAACATTAAAGGACCACAGGGAGATGCAGGAGCTGCTGGCCCTCAAGGTGCAGTTGGTCCGCAAGGCGTTCAAGGTGCTGCAGGGACAAATGGAACAAACGGTACCAATGGAGTTGATGGAAAATCTGTAACCAGTGGTTCTACTGCTCCAACGGGTACAGGATCTACTGGTGATACTTACATCAATACCACTACAGGTGAAACTTATGTTTACAATGGTACGACCTGGGTTTCTAATGGCAACATTAAAGGACCACAGGGGGATGCAGGTGCCGCTGGCCCTCAAGGTGCAGTTGGTCCACAAGGGGTTCAAGGTGCTGCAGGGACAAATGGCACAAATGGCACGAACGGTACCTCAGTAACCAGTGGTACTACTGCTCCGACAGGTACAGGATCTACAGGTGATACTTATATCAACACGACTACGGGTGAAACCTATGTTTATAATGGCACGGCCTGGGTTTCAAATGGCAACATTAAAGGACCACAGGGAGATGCAGGAGCTGCTGGCCCTCAAGGTGCAGTTGGTCCGCAAGGGGTTCAAGGTGCTGCAGGGACAAATGGAACAAACGGTACCAATGGAGTTGATGGAAAATCTGTAACCAGTGGTTCTACTGCTCCAACGGGTACAGGATCTACTGGTGATACTTACATCAATACCACTACAGGTGAAACTTATGTTTACAATGGTACGACCTGGGTTTCAAATGGCAACATTAAAGGACCACAGGGAGATGCAGGAGCTGCTGGCCCTCAAGGTGCAGTTGGCCCACAAGGGGTTCAAGGTGCTGCAGGGACAAATGGCACAAATGGCACGAACGGTACCTCAGTAACCAGTGGTACTACTGCTCCGACAGGTACAGGATCTACAGGTGATACTTACATCAACACGACTACGGGTGAAACCTATGTTTATAATGGCACGGCCTGGGTTTCAAATGGCAACATTAAAGGACCACAGGGAGATGCAGGAGCTGCTGGCCCTCAAGGTGCAGTTGGTCCGCAAGGGGTTCAAGGTGCTGCAGGGACAAATGGAACAAACGGTACCAATGGAGTTGATGGGAAATCAGTAACCAGTGGTACTACTGCTCCGACAGGTACCGGAGTTACTGGTGATACTTACATCAACACGACTACGGGTGAAACCTATGTTTATAATGGCACGACCTGGGTTTCAAATGGCAACATTAAAGGACCACAGGGAGATGCAGGTGCTGCTGGTCCGCAAGGTGCAGTTGGTCCACAAGGGGTTCAAGGTCTTGCTGGTACTAACGGAACTAATGGAACAAACGGTACCTCAGTAACAAGTGGTACTACTAACCCAACTGGCTTAGGAGCTACTGGAGATACTTACATCAATACGACTACAGGTGAGACTTATGTATACAATGGTACGACCTGGGTTTCAAATGGCAATATCAAAGGTCCACAAGGTGATGCAGGTACAAATGGTGCAAATGGTACAGATGGTGCCCCAGGTGCTCAGGGTCCTCAAGGTATTCAAGGTCCTGCAGGAACTACAGCTGCGGTAACCGCAGATAATGGTTTAACTAAAACTGTTGATAATATTCAATTAGGTGGCAGCTTAATTAAAGCAACTGCTATAGTAGCAGATGCTACTAATACTTTAGCTGTCAAAGGCTTACAAACTGGTTCAAATAGCGATAATCTTGTTGTTACAGATCCACTTACAGGTGTATTAAAATCAATTTCTCCATCATCTTTTGTTAATATATACAATGCAAACGGTTCACTCACAAGTAACAGGCAAGTAACTTTAAATGGAAAAAGCTTAAGGTTCACTTCACCAGAAAGAGATATTTATTTCGATCCTAATGGTCGTATTGGTACTGAAGCAAAAGGTACTAATGATGCAGATATATATCTTAGTTCAGGTTCAGGTACTACTTACAGCCGTTTTGATATTCAATCTTTTCCAAATGGTCAGATCAATTTAACAACAACTGGCGCAGGGGCGGAGCAAATGACCATAGGTACCAACGCAACAACAGTTCCAGCACCGTTAATATTTTCAACAAGTGCAGGTAGCAATGCTTCTGGAACAGAAAAAATGAGAATTACAGGTACGGGTTTAGTGGGTATTGATACCGATGATCCTACTGAAAAACTTGATGTTGGTACAGGAAATGTACGAATTAGAGATATTAACGGTTTAGCAGGTAATACCGCTACAGATAAGATGGTGGTTGCTGATGCAACAGGTATCTTAAAAACAGCAGTTATTCCAACTGCTTCAAATGTCTATAACGCCAATGGTATATTAACAAGTAACCGGACTTTAACGCTAGGTGGTTTCCCATTAAGTTTTACAGGAACGGAACAAACTTTCACACTTAATAGTGCGGGTTGGGTAGGAATTAACGCACAGGGTAGCAATAGCTCGTTTATGAGAATGAGCACAACAGATGGGAACGGGAATGGAGTTAAATCAAATTTTGATATGCAGCTGTTTCCTGATAATATAATGCAGATGTATGCAACGGATGAAGTAAGTAAGCTTTCTATCGGAACACATGAAACCCTTAATCCGTCGCCAATAGAATTTGCCACAAGTCCTGGAGCTAGTGCGCCAGGACTTGTAAGGATGACGGTAACACCTACTGGCGAAGTAGCGATTGGTGCAACTTCGGCTCCATCATTCGTAGTAGGTGCTACAACCATTCAACCTAAATTACATGTGGCGGGAGATATCTCAACTACAGGTAAAATTTGGACTACAAATAGTGTTTATGCTGATTATGTGTTTGAAGATTATTTCAATGGATTTTCAAAAATCTATAAAGACTACAAATTCAAATCTTTAAAAGAAGTTGCCGAGTTTATCAAAGCTAAGAAACACTTGCCAGGAATAACGCCAATTTCAGAAATCAACGTAGGTAAAAATGGTTACACCATAGATTTAACCCAACTTTCTATGCAGCAATTAGAAAAACTGGAAGAGCTTTACCTGCATGTCATCGAAATGAACGATAAATTAAGTGAAAAGGATAAAGAAATCAAGGCGCTTCAAAACAAAACCAACGAATTGGAAGAACGCTTGAAAAAATTAGAGAGCTTATTAATTAAACCTTAAGCAATTCAGTTCAGAACGTATTCAATTCTTTTGCTCTTCCCCATAATTTGGGAAGAGCAACTTAAAGTGTAAATTATGAAAAGCTCTACTTCATCCATATTTTCAAAATTTCTGTTGCATCCTGTCGAGCCTAATGGGGTAGGTAGATGTATTCGAAATTTCATATTTAACGCATTTTTATTTTTATTAATTGGTTTGGGGTTATCGGCTAATGGACAAAACATCTCCAATCCAAGCTTCGAGTTGTTTACCACTCCATGCCCAACGGCTCAATCGCAATTTAAAAATAAAGTAGCCGATTGGACCGTCCTTACAAATGTAGCTGCAGGTTCACCTGATTATTTTAATACTTGCGGGTTCAACCTCTCTGGTTATACAACTGCTATCAATCCTCAGAGCGGAACAGGTTTCGCAGGAATCTTTGCGGAGATTAATAATACTTTTACTGACTACAAAGAGTACATAACAACTCAGCTTTCAACTCCTTTGGTAGCTGGTGTTACTTATACATTTTCTTTTTACGTCGCTCATATCTATGGATCGAGCCCTGCTGGATTTATACCTAATACATTAAACTATACCGATTTGCCTGTTGCAGAACAAGGTTTTTTAGGTGCGGTGTTTTCTACCGCAGCACCTGCCCAAACAAATACGGGAAACGGTTCTGGCGGGTCGCCATATTACAACTCTATCCGAAACGATTTCGGTTTAGGAAAAGCGTTAATTCCATCAACAAATACCGCTGTTTACGGTGCTGGTTCTAGAAATGCCTGGGTGCCTGTTACTTTAAAATATACAGCGGTTGGTGGCGAAACATTTATGACAATAGGACAATTCAGACCTGGCGCCACAACTCTTGCTGCCTCAAATTCGGCTTATTATTTATTTGATAATTTCTCTGCTTCTTTAACCCCCGTCCCTACTCCGGGAGGGGTTTCAAGTCCTGATTTCTGGATAAAATCAGATGATGTAGGCCCTATTGCCACGGCTTGGAAAGATAATTCTACCAATGCAGATCATATCCCTAATGTTGGAGGAATGACGCTTTCACCAGCAGACAGAAGCCATAACTTCAATCCTTACACTACCGGCTATACCACTTCTAAATTCTTTTATAATGCTGCTTCGGTGATGAACCCGCTGGGTAATGTAGAATTGCCCAATACCAGTACTTCTATTTTCTCAGCAGTAAGGCCTATAACAGCAGGGACAGGAGGGCGTATTACGGGGATTGATGACGACGCAACTTATGCTGCTGAACCTGGTGTTTCTATAACCTCTGTAGGAAGACCAAGACAATATGAATTTTTTAATATCACAACATCAACAGATTTTTCAACGGCATTCAATACTGGTGTCTCCAATATATTCTCTGCAGTAGCTAATAATAACTCCGCTAACGGAGGAACTTCAGTTTCACCCGGAGGAGAAAAAACATTAGGTTTAAATGGTTCATACGAAACAACTTCGTTTACTGGATCAAACAAATTTCAGATATATGGTCGCAATTTAAGAGTCGGTCATGCAGCATGGGACGTTTCTGGTGCTTTCCCAGGGGATATTATGGAAGTTATTTGGTACAAACGTACTTTAACGGCCAACGAGCAATCGAGAGTTAACACCTATCTTGCTTTAAAGAATGGTGTTACATTAAACGAAGATTACCTTGCAGCAAACAGTAATATTGTATGGAGCAGAACCATTAACAACAATTACAATAACAATGTATTTGGTATTGCAAGAGAAAATATTTCGGCATTGCACCAGAAACAATCCTGTCTCTTATACACATCTGACGCTGCCGACGAACGTAAAAAAAGTTTTTTGGGGGGGGGGGGGGGGGGGGGGGGGGGGGGGGGGGGGGGGGGGGGGGGGGGGGGGGGGGGGGGGGGGGGGGGGGGGGGGGGGGGGGGGGGGGGGGGGGGGGGGGGGGGGGGGGGGGGGGGG
>NZ_JAELTV010000325.1 GCF_016429005.1 Pedobacter sp. ASV19 | reverse complement strand
CCCCCCCCCCCCCCCCCCCCCCCCCCCCCCCCCCCCCCCCCCCCCCCCCCCCTTTTAGATGTGTATAAGAGACAGCAACAGAAATGGTGAGATCCTGATGGTAGGATACAAACCAATTTGATTGTTCAGGCTTGTCAAAATAGATTGATTTTACAATGAAGTAGTCTTTACCAAAAAGACCTTGGATCAAAGCTTTAAAATCTGCAGTAAAGATCAATTCGATTGCGTCTGGCAATTCCTTTAAAAATTGCCTAATGGCAAACAAATCGGCAGATTTCCTGAATGTTTTTCCTGACGTATCTGCCTGATCAATCACCTGGACCAATTGTTTAATCTGCTGTTCCGTAAAGATATTCGGAATAACCACAAAGCCATCATTTTCAATTTTAGCTGTATAAGAATCGAGCTTTAAAATTAAAATGAAGATACATCTATCGATAGAACAAATCAAAAAGGCACCGTACTTTTTTGGGTGCCTTTTTAAATATATTACTGGGGTCGATCTTATTGATGAAGATCAAACCGGTCCAGGTTCATCACTTTATTCCAGGTGGCCACAAAGTCTTTTACAAACTTAGCCTGAGCATCGGTACTTCCGTATACTTCGGCAATGGCTCTGAGCTCAGCGTTGGATCCAAACACAAGGTCTGCACGGGTTGCCATCCATTTCGGTTGTCCGGTGGAACGGGTACTACCTATGTATAACTCCTTATCTTCTGAAGCTGCTTTCCATGCCGTATTCATATCAAGTAAATTGATAAAGAAGTCGTTGGTCAGCTGGCCAGGCCTTTGAGTGAATACTCCATTCTTTGAACCGTCGAAATTGATATCCAGCACACGTAAACCACCAATTAGTACAGTTAATTCAGGAGCGGTTAGCGTCAATAAATTGGCTTTATCGATCAGGAATTTTTCTGTAGAAACTGCAGATCTTGATTTACGATAATTACGGAAGCCATCTGCTGCCGGCTCCAGGTAACCAAATGATTCTACATCAGTTTGTTCCTGAGAAGCATCCATACGGCCAGGTATAAAAGGGACAGTAATTGAACTGCCCGCAGCTGCCGCTGCTTGTTCGATACCTGCATCACCGCCCAATACAATCAGATCCGCAAGCGAAACTTTCTTGCCATCTGCCTGAGCTCCGTTAAAGTCTTTTTGAATTCCTTCCAGTACGTTCAGTACTTTTTGTAGCTGTGCCGGGTTATTAACTTTCCAGTCTTTCTGAGGAGCCAGACGAATGCGAGCACCATTGGCACCACCACGTTTATCAGTACCGCGGAAAGTTGAAGCTGAAGCCCATGCGGTAGAAACCAGTTCAGCAACACTTAGTCCGGAAGCCAATACTTTTGCTTTCAATGCAGCAATGTCGTTCTCATTGATCAGTGGGTGGTTCACTGCTGGAATTGGGTCCTGCCATAGCAATTCTTCCTGTGGTACATCAGGACCCAGGTAGCGTTCTTTTGGTCCCATATCACGGTGCGTTAACTTATACCACGCACGGGCAAAAGCATCAGCAAACTGATCTGGGTTTTCCAGGAAACGTCTTGATATTTTTTCATAAGCAGGGTCAAATCTTAGAGAAAGATCGGTAGTGAGCATTGCCGGACGATGTTTTTTCGAACCATCAAATGCATCAGGAATAATGGATTCCGCGTCTTTTGCGACCCATTGGTGCGCACCTGCCGGGCTTTTGGTGAGCTCCCATTCAAAACCGAACAAATTTTCGAAGAAGTTATTGCTCCATTGGGTTGGTGTTTTTGTCCAAATCACTTCCAGACCACTTGTAATGGCATCTGCGCCTTTACCAGAACCATAACTGTTGCTCCATCCAAATCCCTGAGCTTCCAGGCCGGCTGCTTCAGGTTCTTTACCTACGTGGTCTGCAGAAGCAGCTCCATGGGTTTTACCAAAGCTATGGCCTCCTGCAATAAGAGCAACGGTTTCCTCATCATCCATGGCCATACGACCAAAAGTATCGCGGATATCTTTAGCTGCAGCAATTGGATCAGGATTGCCATCTGGTCCTTCTGGATTCACATAAATCAATCCCATTTGTACAGCAGCAAGTGGATTTTCCAGGTTACGGGAGTGAATGTCACCATCCTTATCATCATCAGTAACGACTACGCCATGTGCTTTATCTGCACCGTCCGAGCCATGTGCATAACGGATGTCGCCGCCTAACCAGGTCGTTTCTGAACCCCAGTATACGGATTCATCTGCCTCCCAGGCATCTTCACGTCCACCGGCAAAACCAAAGGTTTTAAAGCCCATAGATTCCAAAGCGATATTGCCAGTAAGGATGATTAAATCTGCCCATGAGATTTTACGGCCATATTTTTGTTTAATTGGCCAAAGCAATCTGCGGGCTTTATCAAGACTTACGTTATCTGGCCAGCTGTTCAAAGGTGCAAAACGTTGCAGCCCTGCGCCTGCGCCGCCACGGCCGTCTCCTACCCGATAGGTTCCGGCACTGTGCCATGCCATACGGATAAACAAACCACCATAGTGCCCAAAGTCTGCCGGCCACCAGTCTTGCGAATCAGTCATGAGTGCGTGGAGATCACTTTTTACCGCTTCCAAATCCAGGCTGTTAAAGGCTTCGGCATAGCTAAAGTCTTCATCCATCGGGTTAGACAAAGGCGAATGCTGACGCAGAATGCTGAGTTTTAACTGATCGGGCCACCAGTCGTTGTTCCTGGTTCCGCCACCGCCAACGTTGTCCTTCAAGGTGCCATTATGAAATGGGCATTTGCTGATGTCATTTGATCCGTTTTCCATTTTAATACTATTTTTAGATAAATACTTAATTCTCTTCTTTGAGTTGATATAAAGTTATAACATTAGATAAGACAATCACAATCAATTAATTCTATAGTGCAATAGCTTTCAACTATTAGAGGAATGTCTTTTACCAATTCCAAAATGCGTCTGCAAATTTATCCTCCGCCGGACCAATAATTTCTTCGAAAGGCTCCTCTACAGGTTCTACATCAAAATTTTCCATCAGCCATTCGGTATAGGCTTCTATGTTGTTGCTTGTTGCATAGTTGTCTCTGTCATTACTCAGTTTAACCGTTTCACTATCCAGCACAGGCTCTATATCATAGCTGAGCAGGCGCAAGAACTGCAATACATTTTCGGCAACCACATCTCTGCCATTTTCTATGTCTAAAACTACAACAGGCATATCTTTAGTTTCCTTGCCGGATCCATCGTCCCAAAGGGCATAAATTGCACCAAAACTGGTCGCCCTGGCAAAGGGTATAATGTATTTCTGAAAAGCTTCGTTCTCACTCCAGTTTCTTAAAATGGATAGGTCATATCCCCGCAACAGGAAATATTGTGCGTAATTGGGGTGGTCTTGCTGAAAGTCATATAATAAAACCAATTCCCGGGGGATTTCCCTTCCCTGAAAATTCTTTTTAAAAGCACTGAAACTCCTGTATTTTTGCAGGCCCTCAAATCCCTCATCCACATCAATACCCTATTTGATTAAAAAATCGTACAGACTATCTGCAAACTGATCGCTTGCAACTTTGAGAATAAGATTAGCTTCTTCGTCTGTTGTGATGGGATCCAGTTTCAAGTTCTCTTTCAACCACTGTACAAATGCTTCCCGGTTTTCGCTTTCTTCCTCACGCCAATCTCCTTTATAGAAATAGGCAGAATCCCAACCCACGGTGATTTCTACATCGTAGCTCAGCAGCCGAAGGAAGTCTTCGGTATTTTTTGCCACAGGATGTATCCCACCTTCATCGCCAAAAACCACAACAGGGCATTTGTCGAGGTTTTCATTAATGACCCAAATCGCATAAGTACTTCCGCCTGCTGTTGCTGTTGCAAATTCTATAAATGAACGCAGGAAACTTCCTTCTTCTGAGTAAGTCTTTAGTCCTGTTTTATCTATCGTGGTCAGACAGAAACCATCGGCGTAAGTCCCTCCGCCATGCTCGTTTTCAAATTCAAATAATCTTTCCAGATCATAAGGAACTCCATATATGCCAAACTGCTTCTCAAATGCAGGGTATCTACCCTCTTCCAAATCACCTTCCTCTTCTGCTTTTTCTATATAATCTACAATGGCGGTCCAGGTTTGCCAGGCAAATTGTTTAATATGCTCCGGACTGGCGGCCTCCAGACTTTTAAAGCTATCTTCTTTTTTCTCCCGGTAAAACGTAAACAAAAAGCCAGATTCTATTCGCATGGAAACGCAAAGACCATTATCGTGTAATATAAAAATGCTATTGCCCATCTGATCACCATCCGCGTCGATATATGGTTTTTTTATCGTGATTTCCGCGTTGCCGAACTCCAGATCCAGCCCACTGTTGTCATGGGTAGGAACGGCATCTGAGTTAATGATTTTGGTAAAGTTGCTGATATCGAAATCGTATTTCATGGCCATGATTTTTTTGTTAAACAAGATTTAGTTTCTTCATATGGTTTCCGCTAATTTAAGTTTCATAAAAACAGGCAGCAAGCTTCAACAGGATACAAAGTATCTACCTCCAGTTCAAAGGCATCTACAATATGTCTACATAGCCCATAAACAATTCACCAACAACAAATTACAAGTCTACATTTTTCTACGTATTCCACAGGCTCTTATCAATTTATAATTAAATTTGAGAACTTATGAAATATTTAATCTACCTATTTTCTATTCTGCTTTGCTTCACAACACCCCTGATTGGGTTTGCTCAAACGGAGTTAACGGATAGCCTGACCACTGTTTTAAAGAGTCCTTCTCTGGGCGAAAAAGAAAAACCTGTATTGTTAAATCAACTGGCCGAAATATACAGGACCAATAAAAATTATGGGCTTGCAGAGCGCAAGGCCAGCGAAAGCGCCAGGATTGCTTTGCAGAATAAAGATTATATCGATGCGGTAAAGGCCTATACGCAACTGGTCAATATCAGAACCTCTACCGGACAACTTTCATTGGCAAAACGAACCAGTGATTCTACATCAGTGCTGGCTAAAAAAGCTAATGATCCCGTTGCAATGGCTTATGCATATTATGCGCAGGTCCTGGTTTATAAAATTTTGGACGATGCACAAAATGTGGTCAAATTCTGCGGCCTTGCCTTAAAACAATTGGAAAAAAAATCAGATCCCTATATCGCATCCAAAATATATTACAGGCTCTACGCCGTTTATTCTGGCTGGAACAATGAGGCAAAAGCAAATTTATATGCTTCAAAGGCTACTGAAAATGTACTTCTAACCAGCGATTATAATCATTTAAGTAATTGTTACACGGCATTGTCTGTTGCCCATGAATATAACTACAATACTTCCAAAAACAAGGCCGAGCTGGATAGCGTACTGTTTTATCTTAAAAAATCAGAAATGCTTTATCATCAATATCCCCTGTCTCTTATACACATCTGACGCTGCCGACGAACGTAAAAAAGGGGGGGGGGGGGGGGGGGGGGGGGGGGGGGGGGGGGGGGGGGGGGG
>NZ_JAELTV010000324.1 GCF_016429005.1 Pedobacter sp. ASV19 | reverse complement strand
GCGTTTGCTCATAATGGTTTCATTTCTAATAGTAGTAGCAACTACAGGTTCTTTTTAAAAAGTCCTGCCTGTATGTTCGAACCTATCGAACCTTCCGCTAATTGCAGATAATTGCGTTTACTCTGATCTTTTTCAATTTTTACAGTTCCCATAGTTTGTACGTTTTTCATTTCCAGAAAATCTGTTGAAGTTGCATCATTGCCGCTTAGCGGTCCGCTTCCATATCCTGCCAGATTGGTATTGTCAGCAAAAATGCAATCAGAAGCTTTGTATCGGCGTGTACTTCCTTTTTCTCTTATCCATACTGTGCTACTGTTTGCTATGATGTTGTTGTGAAAATCGAAATCGTCTCCATTGGTACTTTTTGTAGTCCAAACGCCGCTGAAATAACAGCCATAAACCAGCGAATAACGCATCGCATTACGGCTACCAGTCCCTCCATCAGTTTGCCAGAAAACAACTGGATTTTTGCAGTTGAAGAAAACACAATGGTCGATAACCAGGCCATAGCCATTGGCTATAACCCCCACATGCAAGGGTAATACATTCACATCTCCGGCAAACAGGCATTGTGTTACAAGCAGATCGTCCAATCTTTTTCCATCACGCCATATTGGATAGGAACGACGTAGATTCGTTCCATCTATATAAGAGTAATCTGGACTGCCGGTAAATCTTAGGCCTTCAATGGTCACGTGGCTAACCTCCGGTTGTATACCTTTTGCTTCTTCTCCCCCAATACCTGGTGCAAGTGGAACGGCTGTTACGACAACCGGCATTTTTTGAGGAGTCCAGTCTGCATCGTCCGGCATCACATCCGCACGAAGGACAAGACGGTTTTTAAGGGTATACTTGTCATTGGTGAATACAACAGTTTGGGTTAATAGATGTACACCTTCTGAAAGAAAGATTGTGGTTGCTCCCGGCTCTTTATTTAAGTTTACGCGCTTTGCTGCCTCAATAATTGTTTTTAACGGACGTGCCTTGATTCCGGAATTTGTGTCATTACCAGTCTGGGGATTAACATATAACTGTTCTGCCTGTACAAACAGTACACTCATGATGAACAGGAGAAGACTAAATATGTATTTTATCATGTTCTTTTATTTTTTTTGTAAAACTAGAACATGCTTATCCCATTAAAATGGTCATTTTCTCTTTAAAATGGTCATTTAAATCTTCTTTCGGTATTGCTGAGGTGTGGTACCTGTAAATTTTTTAAAGAAACGGTTGAAATTAGACGGATCTGAGAAGCCAAACTCGTAAGAAATCTCTTTGGAGGATTTGTTTTGATAAAGCTGTTTCTTTATTTCTGAAATCAGCTTGTAATGAATCATTTGCTGAGCTGACAATCCGCTAAATTGCCTGCAAATTTTATTGAGGAACCCCGAGCTGACATTCAGCATTTTTGTATAGGCTACAACACTCTGGTCATTCACAAATCTCTTTTCCAGCAAAGATCGGAACCTATAAAAATCTGGATGGACATAGGTGTCTCTTTGAACATTATAAACACCCGCATAATATCGATTGAGAAGTACGAGCAATTGATATAAAAGTGACCTGATCAAATGATTGCTATCATTCTGAAGCTGCCCGAACTCCCCTTCTATTCCATATAAAAGCTCCAGACATTTTACAAATGGCAACTCGGATAATTGCATGTCGTTTGGACGTGAATATTGATGGAAATATTGAAACCGATATAGAAATAGTTCGTCCGAAAAAAAAAGATGGAGAAAGTCTTTTTCAAAGAACAATACATAGCCACTTACCTCCTGCTCAATTTCCCAGCAACGCACCTGTCCAGGACTGGTGAAAATAATCGTTCGTGGGGCGATAACTGTCTTATTTTCGTCTAATGTAAAAGTGCCCGCTCCCTCTTCGATGAAAATAATTTCGTAAAAACTAAGCTGATGTAACGTACTATCTAATACATAATGATTCAATGTTTCGATACGTCCAATATCCAATAACAGCTCCGAACCATATTTATATGGGAGAAAATGATAAGTTTTAATTTTCGAGACTGCTGCCATTTCTTTTTACAATTTCTTCACGCACTAAAATTAGCGGAATAGATAAATCCTGCCAACTAAATCAACATCTAAAAACAAAAACTCCGTTCCCATACCCCATAGCTATCCCCACCTCGTCACCCTAACCTGGAGCGAAGCGGAATACTACATAGTAAGTTCATTTCAGGGCCTCGGAAGAGAAATACTAATGCTCCTGTACTTTTTTTGACCACTTTACATACTCTTCCCTACTCTCAAAGCGAATAAAATCAGCAGGAATAATAAAAGTATCAAAAGGAACATCTACTTTTTCTGCCTTTACAACTGTATATACAAGAGTTGTTTTACCCATATGAGCGTAAGACTAGACAATAAAATCTGTTTTGCCAAACTTAGTCTCAAATCTATAATCGAAACTATTTAAGTCGTTACACACGTAGATAGAATCCTCTACCCTTGTAAACTTATTAACAACAATCACCTTTTGGCAGTTAAAACCGGTCGAAATAAAAAAAGACAGTACAGAGAAACAGGTACAGCTAAGTAATTTTTACCATCCAGAAATAGGGATTGCAATTGAAATGATCAATAAACTTGTTCCTAAAAAGTACTTCATTTGGTATGATAAAAAAAACCTGATGCAGGATATGTTAAAATGTAAATAAATTTTTCAATAATACTATAGATTATCTTTAAGCTCTGCAATCCAATAATGAGCTACCAGGATAATTAATTTGAGCCTTACAGATAAGCTCAATACTGATGGAACACTGATATTTGTATCATGACAACGATCAAAAAAATACAACTGGGCCAAAATGGTCCATCCGTGTCCAAACTAGGTTTGGGCTGTATGCGCATGTCTTCCGTATGGGGAGGGCCAACACCAGATGAAACTGAAAGCATAGCTACCATACAATCTGCGCTTGACAGCGGCATCAATTTTTTAAATACCGGCGACTTTTATGGTGCAGGGCACAATGAAATGTTGATTGGCAAAGCCATTAAAGGCCGCAGGGACGATGCTTTCATCAGTGTTAAATTTGGTGCTTTCTTTCATAATGGCCAGTGGCTGGGCCTGGACCTGCGCCCGGTGGCGATTAAGAATTTCATCAATTATTCGCTTACCCGTTTAGGCATTGAAACCATAGACCTGTACCAGCCCTGCCGGATGGACGGCAGCGTACCTGTAGAAGATATTATAGGTACCATAGCCGACCTGATCAAAGAAGGTAAAGTGCGCCACATTGGTGTTTCTGAGATTACGGCCGATCAATTGCGCGAAGCAAATAAGGTTCATCGGATAAGCGCATTGGAAATTGGCTATTCACTGGCAGACCGTCAAATAGAAAGCGAATTGTTACCGGCTGCTAAAGAATTGGGTATCGCAGTAGTCGCCTTCGCCAACACCGCCGAAGGTTTGTTAACAGGCGATATGAAAGCGCCGCTTCCAGCTGATGACTATCACCTGCACTTCTCACGCTTTCAGGGCGATAACCTCATCAAAAACCTGGAAAAAGTAGAAGTATTGAAAGCCTTAGCAAAAGATAAACAAGCTACACCTACACAAATCGCCATCGCCTGGGTAAATACGCAAGGCGACCATATGATGCCGTTAGTAAGCATGAGCCGCCGTTCAAGATTGCCAGAAAATATAGCTGCCATGAGTATTGAATTTACAACGGCTGAAATAGAATTATTAAACACTACTTTTGCACCGGGCGCCATCTTAGGCGGCACTTATTTACAGAGATAAATGACCAATCCAGCTGAAATACTACCCGGTGTAATCTTCTATTCCTATCTCTCCGCAGAGCGGAAAGATAAAGTATGCTTCTGGAACCATCATACGTTGGTATTGATGGTTTCCGGGCAACTTCATTTAGAAACGGCCGAACAGCGCATGGAGGTCAAAGCAGGCGAAATGATGCTGGTCGGTAAAAATCAGCTGGGAACACTGACAAAAACACCTCTTCCCGGCCAAAGTTATGAAAGCATCGTCATTTGCCTTCAGGAAGATCTGTTACGCAAAATAGCGCTGGAAGAACAGATCGGTAGCAGTCCTAAATATGTCGGCCCATCTAATGTGCCTATTCCACCAGATCCATTTCTTGTTGGCTATTTTCAATCCATTATTCCTTATGCACGCGCCATAGCAGGGCCGCTTACAGAAGACATGGGCATGCTCAAAGTCAAAGAAGGCGTTAAACTATTATTACATAGTCTGCCGCAATTGAAGTCGTACCTGTTCGATTTTGCAGAGCCTTATAAAATTGATCTGGAGCGCTTTATGATGACCAACTTTCATTTCAATGTCCCGATTGAAAGATTTGCACGGCTCACCGGACGCAGTCTGGCAGGTTTTAAACGCGACTTTACAAAAACGTTTGGCATGCCGCCCCGTCAATGGCTGTTAGATAAACGTCTTCAGGCAGCAAAGCATCTGATCGAACAGAAAAATCAAAAACCCTCAGCCATTTATTTAGATCTCGGCTTCGAAAGTCTGCCTCATTTTTCACGTTCGTTCAAACAAAAATTTGGCAAAGCACCCTCTATGATCTGATTCAAAGAAAGGATTAAAGTTAACCTTACCCCTTATACTCCGGGTTAAACTCAACAATCCATTCAATACCATATTTATCCCTGAACATTCCGGCATAAGTACCCCAAGGGCTCTCGTCAATTGGCCCATCCACTTCTCCACCTAACGATAATCCCTTAAATATTTTATCGGCCTCTTCACGGCTTTCCGCATCCACATATATTTTAGACCGGTTTTCATTTTCGCTTACCCGTCCCATAAATCCAGGAACATCGTTGGCAATTAACACATTGTTCTTGCCAAGCGACAAACCGATATACATTATTTTATCGGCCTCCTCTTCCGCCACCTGAAACTCAGGTCCTGATAAATCTTTAAAACGGATAATTTTTGTAAACTCACCGCCAAAAACCGATTTGTAAAAAGTGAACGCCTCTTCGGCATTGCCATTAAAGTTGATCCAGGGATTAATTGCTCTCATGATATTTAATTTATCTCATCTCTAAAATAACAATTGAAAATTAAGATTTGTAGGAAAAATATTCCCACTCGAAATGATATTATTCACCGCCTGCACTATATATTGCCCTCACCTTTCATCTTACCACACATTCATCGATATAAAATGACGCATTTCTGCAAATAAATAATTACTTATCTTTATACAATTAACATGAAGCTTTATTTTAATCTCTAAAAACTGATTTCTATGAATTTTTGGAAAGGTTTTAATATATTTCTGATCATCTATTTGCTGTTTTTTGCGATTGGACTGCCACTCATTCTCCATTATGTCGCAAATCTTCATAAAAGCTGTCTCTTATACACATCTAAAAGGGTGGGGGGGGGGGGGGGGGGGGGGGGGGGGGGGGGGGGGGGGGGGGGGGGGGGGGGGGGGGGGGGGGGGGGGGGGGGGGGGGGGGGGGGGGGGGGGGGGGGGGGGGGGGGGGGGGGGGGG
>NZ_JAELTV010000323.1 GCF_016429005.1 Pedobacter sp. ASV19 | reverse complement strand
CCCCCCCCCCCCCCCCCCCCCCCCCCCCCCCCCCCCCCCCCCCCCCCCCCCCCCCCCCCCCCCCCCCCCCCCCCCCCCCCCCCCCCCCCCCCCCCCCCCCCCCCCCCCCCCCCCCCCCCCCCCCACATTTAGATGTGTATAAGAGACAGGCCTGGGGAACGCAAAGAATTTTTTTATGCAGATAAGGATACCTGGAATATTGCCCGGCAGGTGGCCAAGGAACGTAGAAAACGGGAATTGGATCCGGTGTTAAAAGTACTTGCTGAGCTGACTAAAATAGAAGGGGATGCTAAGGATCCTGAATTTAGAACTTTTAACAAGTCTGTAACTGATATTAATAAGTTGGCGAAAAATGTAGATAAAACCTTGGATACGATGCTTAAAGCGGAAGAAAATTGGTTTTGGGGTTCTATTTTTAAAATCTTCAAGTAAGATTTTTTTTGGAATTAATGTTTCAGTTTTTTCTGAAAATTCAATAAATATAAATAAATAGTTACAGACGATATGAAAACATTGAAAAAACACCTGATCTTGTTTGATGCGGAATGCCCAATGTGCAATATATATACCCATGCATTTGTAAGTGCTGGTTTGTTGGAAAAGGAGGGTAGGACTGCTTATCAGTATTTTCCGGAAAATGCCTGTCCTCAGCTTGACCGACAAAGGGCTGTAAATGAAATAGCATTGCTGAACCAGGAAACGGGAGAGATAACGTATGGTGTTCAAAGTCTTTTTAAAATTATTGCGGTTGCAATTCCTCTGCTTAGACCCTTGCTTAATTTTAAGCCTTTCCTGTGGTTAATGGCAAAGGTGTATGCTTTTATTTCTTATAATCGGAGAGTTATTGTTCCTGCTAATGAGCAGGCAAATTCTTTTGCCTATCAGCCAGCTTTTAAACTAAAGTATCGGCTTGCCTATCTGGTCTTTACCTGGTTAGCGGCCTCTTTCATTCTTTCTCATTATACGGGCCTGATGAGTGGTTTATTACCTGCATCGCCTTTTTATCGTGAGTATTTGGTTTGTGGTGGTCAGATTCTTTTTCAAAGTCTTATTATTTGTACTGTTGATAAAGACAAGTGCTGGAATTATCTTGGAAATATGATGACCATTTCTTTTGCTGGTGCACTGTTGCTGCTGCCGGTCTTAACCTTATCCCATTGGATGAGCCTTCCGGCCATTTTTTATGCAGGATGGTTCTTAGTGGTTGCTGGACTCATGTTTCTGGAACACATTCGCAGGAGTGGACTTCTGGGAATAGGCTGGACGCTGAGTATCAGCTGGGTCATTTATCGTGTGTTAATTCTTCTAATTATTTTGTTATGAAATACAATAAAGTTGTGCTGGCTGGAGGCAATGGATATCTTGGGCGGATATTGACAGGCTACTATAAACCTCTTGCTAAAGAAGTGATTATTTTAAGCCGGACAGTGCAGATAGCCGAAGGAAATGTTAGAACTGTGCTATGGGACGGCAAGCAAGAGGGAGGGTGGGCTAAAGAACTGGAAGGAACGGATCTGCTTATCAATCTTTGTGGAAAAAATGTGAATTGCAGATATACGCTTAAAAATCGTGAAATTATTGTTTCTTCACGTGTGGTTCCAACTATGCTTCTGGCAGAGGTAATTGGTAAATTGGTTCAGCCACCTGCTTTATGGATAAATGTTACCTCAGCAACCATCTACCGTCATGCGGAAGATTGCCCGCAAGATGAAGTGGCTGGAGATATTGGTTATGGTTTTTCTATAGAAGTTTGCAAACAATGGGAAGATGTCTTTTTTGACGCTAAGACACCACAAACAAGAAAAGTTGCGCTGAGAATGGGAATTGTTTTTGGAAGAAGTGACGGTGCTTTTCCCCGTTTACTCAATCTTGTAAAGTTTGGTTTGGGAGGAAAACAGGGGGATGGGCAACAATATGTTTCCTGGATCCATGAACAGGATGCGGCAAGGTGTACAGAGTGGTTATTGGAACATACGGAGATAGAGGGGGTGGTAAACTGTACGGCGCCACAGGCCGTAAAAAATACAGATTTAATGAAAATCATTCGCAAAGCATATGGAATTCCTTTTGGCTTGCCTGCGCCAGCCTGGTTTTTGGAGGTAGGGGCATTAGTGATTGGAACTGAGACAGAGTTGATATTAAAAAGCCGCTGGGTTATGCCTGGCCGGCTTCTGGATGCGGGATATCCATTTCTTTTTCGTGAAGCGGCGCATGCGGTGAAAGATATTTTAAGTATTCGGGTTTAATTAGGTTGCTTAAGTAAAATATGTATCACATGGGTGGTATCAAGTTGATATTTTTATAAATTTATCCGTACCAAATAAGAGAAATATGATCAGACGGAGTTTTATAAAAAAAGCGGGGATTACTGCAGGAGGTTTGTTATTGCACAATACCTTGCTTAAGGCAGTAAGCTTACCTTTTGAAAGCAGGAAAATTAATATTGCAGTTATCGGCTGTGGAGACAGGGGAACGGGGCTTATGCAGGTATTAAAACAAATTCCTGACCTGTATCAGATCAAGGCCATTTGTGATGTCCTTGATTTTCGTTTGGAAAATGGCCGGAAGATAGTACCTGGAGCTTTGGCTGTTAAGGATTATAAAACAATCCTGGAGCATAAAGATATTGATGCTGTATTGATCTCTGTACCTTTAAACATGCATTTTCAGATCGCTAAAGATGCTTTACTGGCTGGTAAACACATTTATCTTGAAAAAACAATGACTTACAATATTCCCCAGGCATTAGAATTGGTGGCTCTGGTCAAGTCAAAACCGAAACAGATCTTACAGGTTGGACATCAATACAGATATACACCACTTTATTTCAAGGTTAAAGAAATGATTGATCAGGGTTATCTGGGCAAGGTAACGCAGATTGACTGTCGCTGGGACCGTAATGGAAGCTGGAGAAGACCTGTTCCTGACCCTTCGCTGGAACGACAGATCAACTGGCGGATGTATAAAGAGTATTCTGGTGGACTCCCGGCAGAATTATTATCCCATCAGATTGATTTTATCAACTGGGTTTTTGATACGCATGCTGATGAAGTCATTGCAACAGGGGGTATTGATTTCTATAAAGATGGAAGAGAAACCTATGATAACGTACAAGCTGTGTTGCGATACAGTAAAGAGCACATGATTGGAAATTTTGGAGCTACTTGCGCAAATAGTCATGATGGTTACTTATTTAAGATCAAGGGATCAAAAGGAAGTATTTCTCTGTTGGTGGACGAGGGGATATATTATCCGGAAAAGGAAACTTTAAAAAAATACAATCAGACTGTTGATGGTGTAACGGGCGCAACGAAAATTACATGGAATAAAGATGGTGGTATTCCGATTCTTACAGAACCAATCAAAGATGGATCCTGGTATGCATTAACTGATTTTCATAAGTGTGTGACGACCGGACAAATGCCCACTTCAAATGTATTTACGGGATCTAAAACTGCAATTAGTGTTCACATGATCAATAACGCCCTTTTTGGAAATGCGATAGAAAACTGGAAGCCCGGGTATAACGTATAATTCCTCTATTGGAGGAGACTCAACGCCTTTTTGATGTCCAGGTCTCGTTTATTGATGATGTCTTCGGGGCTGTACAACACCGTATAATCAGGAAAAATTCCATGTCCAAATACAGGGTTTTTAGCAACAGAGACGACGCGCATCCATGGAAATTCAACAACAATATGCGTGTTTGGTAAGGTGAGGTGTTGAATTGTGCCCCCGCTGCAGCCTTCTTCTGCACCAGCAGTTTCTCTGCCAATGAATTTGGCGTTTTTACACTGTGCCTTAATTGCAGCAGCAGCATGTGCAGCTGAAGAAAAAGTTGCCCCGTCAATCAAAACAAATAGCTTACCCTTAAAATGCCATAGCGGGTCAACCGGGAGTGCCTGGTAGGACAATCCGAATACGGGTCGAAAATCAATATGGTAGCCATCTCCTTGTTTAGGCCCTGGTTTAAAGCCGAGTTTAAAGCTTTCTGTCCGGTTGGCATCAAAGTAGTTTTCAAAAGGGTTGATTGCCGGATCAGGGATTCTGGATCTTATTTCTTTGATGATATGGAAGGATGAATCTGCGAGATAGGAGAGTAGTTTCGCCGCAATTCTGATATCGCCTCCGGTGTTATGTCTAAGGTCGATAATGAGATTTTTAATGTCTTTCACCCGTATTTGCTTAAAAGCCTGCTCGTAAATTAGCGTATCGGCATATTGAAAGGTTTTGACCTCAAACCACGCTGTTGAACTGGTGTTGGAAAACCGGAGAGGTAAATAGTCTGTTCTGCTGGCTTCTGTCCAGTTTTTCTGTTCAGGGGCCTGTTTTTGCTCAGGTTTTAAAGGATTATTCTCTGTTGTAGCGCCTAGTTGTATTGTTCTTGTCTTGCCCTGGCTATTTCTGATCAGCAGCCAGTAGGGGCAGATATTTATTCATAGAGCCTTAATTTGTTTTATTTGTGTGTTTTCAAACTTACAGGTTTTTGTTCTATCAGGCAAGTTTGCATTTGAACTAATTTCCTTTTTATGCATATTATCCAAATGGTATTCGTGTTTTTCTAGTTCGTTTTTATTATTTTTGAAAACACACAAATAAAACAAATTAAGGCTCTATGAATAAATATCTGCCCCTACTGGCTGCTGTACTGCTGTGCCAATCCTGTAAAAAATCAAATGAAAATCTTATTGCCAAAACACCGGAAACCATTGCTGCTGAGCATGAAATTGTAGTGTCAGGTACAAAACTCCTATCCAATTACACCGGCATTCAGGGTGACGTAAACTACAATCTACTTGGCTATGGCTATGATATAACAGGTAAATATGCCGATACCAGCGCTGTACGAAATCCAATAATTGATATTGCTACTCTTAAGATAAATGATCCCCAAAGAATAATGTCGTTTCAAGCAGTTAAATCTGGTATTGAAGTCATTAGCGCAGATAATGCAGAAGAATTGTCTAATCAGCTATCTTCAAGTCTGGAAGCAACAAACGGTCATAATTTCTTTAGGGCGACTATTACCTCTGCCTTTCCAAACCAGGACGCTCTTTCGAAAAAATATGTTTATACATATTATTCCTATATAGCAAGGCAAAAAATCATAAGAGTAATGAACTATCCTGATCTTCTAAAGTCTTATTTAACTCCTAGCTTTACCCGGGACATTCAATTACTAAGTACTTCAGATTTAGTTAAAAAATATGGAACACATTTACTCGCTGGAATCCATACAGGAAATCGGTTTAATATTCTCTATCAAGGAGAGATGAAAAACGACTATAATCGTGCTGAAATCGCACGTACTGGCTTCACTTTTACCCTTAAAAAAGTCTTCCATCTATTCTCCGGCAGCCTGGATCCTATCAATCTATTGAATCTGGAAAATCTCAAATCGTCCAAAGTTTTCTGTGAAGTTTGAAGTCCAGTCCTGAATATCAATCGTTGGGATTTTGGTCGTTCTGTCTATCTTTATTCTAGAGGCGTCACCACCCCTGACCTGTCTCTTATACACATCTGACGCTGCCGACGAACGTTAGC
>NZ_JAELTV010000322.1 GCF_016429005.1 Pedobacter sp. ASV19 | reverse complement strand
CCCCCCCCCCCCCCCCCCACCCCCCCCCCCCCCCCCCCCCCCCCCCCCCCCCCCCCCCCCCCCCCCCCCCCCCCCCCAAAAAAACTCTTTTTTTACGTTCGTCGGCAGCGTCAGATGTGTATAAGAGACAGAAATGAGATCATCAACCCAACAAATAGCTTTACTTGTTATCCGTTTACCCGGTCTATGGATACGCATTCGTGACGATTGTATTAAAGTCTTAAAATGACCAACTCAATCTGCTTTTTGACTATTTGAAGTATTTATTCATTGGCTTAGGTCAATAACCAGGGTACTTTTGAACAAGACAATCACAACAATTAAATAAAAAATTAAGAAAATAAAATTATGAAAATGAAAACACAAAGCCTTGCCGGAACCATTATAGCCGGCGCCTTACTGCTGCTAAGCAGTTCTGGTTTTACACAGACAGCAGCACCATTGTCATCCACTTCTATCCGTCCTTACCATATTAGCGTTCCTCAGTCTGCGATTACGGATCTTCGCAAACGCATAGAATTAACAAGATGGCCTGAAAGGGAAACTGTTAATGACCAGAGCCAGGGTGTTAAACTAGACCGGATCCAGAAACTGGTTAAATATTGGGGTACAGATTATGACTGGAGAAAAGCAGAAGCTAAGCTTAATAGCCTGCCTCAATTCATAACAACGATTGACGGGCTTGACATTCAGTTTGTACATGTACGTTCAAAACATAAGAACGCCCTTCCAATGGTTCTGACCCATGGGTGGCCGGGCTCTGTATTCGAATTGATTAAAATCATTGGTCCACTTACCGATCCAACAAAATATGGAGGAAAAGCTGAGGACGCGTTTGATGTGGTGATTCCATCGATGCCAGGTTATGGTTTTTCAGGAAAGCCTACCGATACTGGCTGGGATGCAGACCATATTGCAAAAGCATGGGATATTTTGATGAAACGTTTGGGATATAAAAACTATGTTTCTTCAGGGGGCGATTGGGGTTCTGTTGTAGCCGATAAGATGGCTATACAGCAGCCGAAAGGGTTATTAGGTATTCACGTAAACATGCCAGCTACGGTACCAGCTGATATTGCCACAGCCCTAAAAAACGGAGAACCAGCGCCATCCGGATTATCAGCTAAAGAGCTGGCCGCATTTAAATCGCTTAACCATTTATACACTAAAGGAGGCGGCTATGCTGCAATGATGGTTACCCGCCCACAGACTTTGGGTTATGGATTATCTGATTCTCCAGCAGGCTTAGCCGCATTCTTTTATGACAAGATGAACGAATGGACCTATAGTGGCGGAGATGCAGAAAAATCGCTTACCCGTGATGAGATCCTTGACGATATTACTTTATACTGGTTAACAAATTCAGCAACTTCTTCTGCTCAACTTTACTGGGAGAACAACGCCAATAACTTCAATGCAGTAGATATCTCGATTCCTTCTGCAGTAACGGTTTTCCCAGGAGAGATCTATCAGGCGCCAAAAAGCTGGACAGAGAAGGCATATCATAACCTGATCTATTTTAACGAGGTGAACAAGGGAGGACATTTTGCTCAATGGGAAGAGCCACAGCTATTTGCTGAAGAACTTCGTGCGGCATTCAAAACACTACGCAAATAAAACATCAATCCAATAAAGCATATGATGGCCTGAAGATCGATCAGGCCATCATTAAGCAAAAAAATAGTCATTAAAATAATAATTAAAAATAAAACAATGGAAAATTTAGAAATCAATCCTTCTAAAGATGGGATTACCAAAATTGAAAAAGTACTTTATACTGGGAAAACCCATACTACAGGCGGACGTGACGGGGCTTCTAAAAGCTCAGATGAACGCTTAGATATCAAGCTTTCAATACCTGGATCAACAGGATTGGGGACGAATCCAGAGCAACTATTTGCTGCAGGCTGGTCTGCCTGTTTTATTGGTGCAATGGGTATTGCCGCCAGCAAAATGAAAGTGTTTCTTCCATCAGGTTTTTCAGTTGATGCAGAAGTAGACCTTGGAACTACTTCAGGAGATTATTTTCTTCAAGCACGTTTAAATGTTAATTTGCACGGACTCGATGAGCAAACTGCAAAAGCTTTAACTGATGCAGCCCATCAGACCTGTCCATATTCTAAAGCAACGCGGGGTAATATCAACGTGGAGATCAATGTCGTAGTTTAATAGACATACTTTGTTACCTACTAATTTGCCTGTATTAAAAACAGGTAGGTTAGTAGGTTTTAAACAACTTGCTGTTCTGAAAGTAAAAAAATCAAGCCATGGCCCCCTAATTCAAAAAATAACGAATTTTTACTTGCTGATGGTGAATAGATATATTTATATTTGTACTTGCGATTTAACAGAGCAAATGAATCTGAAAGCAATCATAAGTGATTACATTATAATTAAAAATCTGATAAAATACTTCATGCTCCTTGTGTAGCAATATATATTATCTACAGTTAAATACTAAGGAGATTGGACTACATCAATAGAAATAAAAACATCAAATTATTTTGAATTCATTTAATCACAATAGCGATATGTCTTTTTTATCTTCAAAAAAAAATCAGCATCCCGTTTTTAATTCTGTAAAAGATCTTTATTTGCATACCGATCTTCCTACTGAATGAATTGATGGACTAACAGATTTTTCTATTCATAATCTTAAAGATATCCATTCTGAATTTCCTTATTCATCGCCAGTATTTCGTCCAAACTTCTTTTCATTCGTTTTTGTAAAAGATGCATATGGCAGATATACAACAGACGAGCAGATTTTTGAAACTGTGCCAGGGACCATTTATTTCACTAATCCGGGACATTATAAGTCTTATGTCTGGCAGCAAATTAATGAAGCTTACCTGATCACTTTTACTGAATCTTTTTTAAAAGAAAATGTTCACCCAGATGTTTTTGAAGAATTTCCCTTCCTTTTAGCAGAAACGGTTAATCCTCGTGTACTCGATCCAGATGATTTTGTTGAATTTGAGAATTTTTATCATCAAATACTAAAGGAATACACTTCAAACAGTCGATATCGGAATAAGATTATAGGAAATCTTTTTGTGGTTCTGTTGTTACGGATAAAAGAGTATTTTTGGAAAGATTATAATCTCATCTATGAAGGAGACCGAAGTTCAGGGATTGTATTAGCCTTCAAGAAAATGTTGGAAAAACACTACCGTGACCTGGGGGCAGGTTTGGTAGACCAGGCATTTCGTGTTCAGGATTATGCTGATGCGCAACAACTGCACCCTAATTATCTCAGTAATGTGATCAAAATAAAGACTGGTAAGCCAATTGGCGCCTGGATTACGGAAAAAACAATTGCCCAGGCTAAATTTTTACTTCGTAACACAACAATTTCTATAAAGGAGATTGCTTTTAAATTAGGTTTTTCTGAGTCTAATTACTTTAGCCATTATTTCAAAAAATATACTGAACTTACCCCCGCACTTTATAGAAAGCAACAAGATATTTCTAAACCTTAAAAAGGTGCATGTTTTTATATTTTGAATTTCAGATGTTCCAAAATTAATAGTTTTGGAAACTTGTTATCTCTCACATCTTAAGGTATTTCCTCAAAGCGTTCAATGATTCGATGTTTTTTATTTTTAAAAAACATTTGATATGCTTTTTTAAATAAGGAAACTATTTTTGGCTCCTGATTCGTTTTTAATTCAGGAAGATCTTTCCAGAAATGATCTTTTAATCTTAGCAATAAAACAATAAATAAGCGGCCAATTACTCTTTTTCGATACGGATTTTCCGATCTATATTCCTTGTGAATCTGCTCGTAAAGGATTTCAAAATCAACATAATCTTTTTGATCTAATACTTTATATCCCACAGTTTCGGTCAAAAGGAAGGGAAACTCCCTGAAAATATTTTTGTCTACATTATCCTTTAAGAATTTCTCATTTACGGTAATTAGACTCGCGTGATTAATTTTTGTCCAGATATACGATCTCAATTGTCGTGGTTTGGCAAAATATACCGAACCAGGTATTGCCGCCAGCGATAGGGTGTCGGTTTTAAAACTTCCAAACGAATCTTTCACAAAAACAAATGAGAAGAAGTCAGGTCTGAATAGGCCTGAAGAATAAGGTAGCTTTGAATGTACATCCTTTAGATCCTGAATTACAAAATCACTTTCTTCGTGGATATCAGAAGTAGGAAGATTTAAGTGCTCATATAGCTCCTTAATATCATGAAAGAGTTTGAACTCTTTTTTTTGTGTGGATGTAAATTTCATAATTAGATGATAAATGGTAATAGAATCTACAGTTTAATCTGTTTTAACTACAACATGTAAAATTGAATATTTACTCCCATTAAAAAGTGTAACTATTATAGAATTGACTGTAAAATTCTAACATTTTAAAATCAGCAATCTGTTCAGAATTATCTTTCTGAATGCCCATGGTGTTGCATTTATAAATCATCCAAAGCATCAAAGCTTTAAAAATTGAAGGGATTTCTTTAATTATTATAGTTAATCCAAAAGTAATGATCAGACCTTTGTGTTGTGCAATAAAAATAGAAACACTTAATAATAAAAAGTTATATTATGAACTCAAATCAGGAAAAAACACAAGTATTGGATTTTAGAATTGATCCAAATTTATCTCAAGAAGTGAAAGCCTTTTTGAAAGCTCTTAATTCAAGTGGAAATCCACTGGAAACAATGTCAGATCAGGAGGCAAGAAGCGTACTAGTTCAAGCGCAGGCTTCTGTCGCTGTCGACCTTTCTGGCATTGAAGAATCTGAGAAAACTATTGTAATAGAAGATCTAAAGGTTAAGCTGAACATTGTTCGCCCAGAAGGTATCAATGGGAAATTACCTGTATTTATATTTATTCATGGGGGTGGGTGGATTCTTGGAGATTATCCAACTCATAAACGTATGGTTCGCGATCTATGTGTACTTACGGGATTTACTGGTGTCTTTATTAATTACACACCTAGTCCTGAAGCAAAGTATCCACAGGCAATTAATGAAATTTATGCTGCAACCAAGTGGATTGCTGAACATGGAGAAGAAATTAATGTTGATGGAAATAATATAGCAATTGTAGGTAATAGTGTTGGTGGAAACATGTCAACGGTTACAACCCTATTAGCAAAAGAGAAAAATGGTCCAAAAATAAAGCTGCAAATACTTTTATGGCCAATAGTAGACTCGGATTTTGAAACCGAATCTTACAAAAGGTTTGGCGAAGACCGTTTTTTAACCACATCCTTAATGAAATGGATGTATGACAAATATACCACTGATCTAGTACAGCGGAAGGAGATTTATGCATCTCCCTTAAGAGCCACAGTTAATCAATTGAAGGGTTTGCCTCCAGCTCTGATAATTACTTCGGATAATGATGTGTTAAGAGATGAGGCCGAAGCATATGGTAGAAAATTGGATGAAGCTGGAGTACCAGTTACCACAGTAAGATATAATGGTACAATTCATGATTTTGGTTTACTGAATGCCCTTACTGAAATACAACAAACTAAGACTATGTTCAATCAGGTTGCTGCAGAACTCAAAAAGTATCTAATAGTAAAATAGAAAAACAAGGTAAAAG
>NZ_JAELTV010000321.1 GCF_016429005.1 Pedobacter sp. ASV19 | reverse complement strand
CCCCCCCCCCCCCCCCCCCCCCCCCCCCCCCCCCCCCCCCCCCCCCCCCCCCTTTTTAGATGTGTATAAGAGACAGGGCTACAGGCTTGTAGCGATAAGGCAAAAAGAAATGCCATTGCATATGATAAATATCTCTTTTTCATGTTAGAAAGTAATGTTAAAGCCAAAATTAAATGTTCTTGTTGATGGATAAGCTCCCCCATCATATCCTCCCGCTAAGAGGCCGGAACCTGTTGATGTACCGATTTCCGGATCCGGGCCATCGTACTTGGTCAAAACAAACAGATTAGTTACTCCGGCATACAATTTGATTTGATTAACCTGCTGTTTCATCCATTTGGCAGGATTGATGTAATAAGCCACCTGGATGTTCTTCAGTTTCAGGAATGATCCATCCTGAATGAAGTAATCAGATGCGCGTGAATTTTGATTTGGATCGCCATACACATTTCTAGGCAGATCCGTATTTTTATTATCCTCAGACCATCCATTCAAAGTTGAGCGGTAATAGTTTTTATTAGACGAATAAATTCCTCCGCTGGCTTTTGCTCCATTTTGTAGTTTTTGACCGCAGGCAAAATAGAACAAAAAGGAACCTTCCAATCCACCATAACGAAGGACATGGTTCCATCCGCCAAAGAATTTTGGCTCGGCATTACCTAATTTCACTCTGTCAGCATCAGAAATAGTTCCATCTCCATTGACATCTACAAATTTAAAATCGCCAGGTGCGGTCTTGAGCGATTGATACCGGCCAATTGGAGAAGCCTGATTCAGTGCAGTAATCTCGGCTTGTGTTTGGAAAATTCCTGCCACCCGATAGCCAAAAACACTACCTAAAGCATCGCCTTCCTTAAGATCTCTCAATACAGTAGCTGAACCTCCATTTAGTTTTTCCAAGCGGCCGAGGTTCATATTAAAATTAATATCGGTGGTATATTTAAATTTACCTTTGCTTACCACATCACCGCCAATTACAAATTCAAATCCTTTATTGGAAATGTCTCCGACATTGACAGTCTGCATACCGGAACCCGTTTCAAATGGAATCGGAATTAGTAGCTCCAGATCCTTTGTATATTTACGATACACATCCACAGATCCGCGGATTCTATTGCCTAAAAACGCAAAATCTAACCCCAGGTCTGTCTGGTTTGTCGTTTCCCACCGAATGCTAGGGTTAGGCACCCCATCCACTGTTACGCCATTTTGGCCATTATAGAATGTTCCGGCAGAAAAGAATGTCCTATAAAGCCAATCACCCAGGTTCGCCGTACCTGATTTGCCTGTTGATGCCCTGACTTTCAAATCTGATATCCATTTGTATTTTTTCAGGAATGACTCTTCTGAAATCCTCCAGGAAAAGGCTGTTGACGGGAAAAACGCCCATTGGTTGTTTGGCCCGAATTTAGTAGACTTATCTGTACGTGCCGTAAAAGTGAAATAATATTTCCCATTGTAATTGTAATTGGCCCTTGCGAAATAAGATTGCAAGCCACTCAGGGTCCCGCCTGATGCATAACTTTGCATGGATCCGGCAGAGCCCAGGTTATTCAATATATTGTCATCGGGAAAATTGACAGACTCTAATTTCAAGGATGTACCTCTATCTGAAGTAAAAGAAGCACCGGCCATCGCATTCACATAATGCTTTCCAAAAAATTTATCAAACGTAGCCGTATTATCAAAAATCAAAGAACTGAATTTCAAATAGTTATCCTTACGACTTCCTTTTCTTCCATTTCTTATTTCAAACGGATCGAAACTCGGTGTATAATTGATGGTAACATTATCTGTCTGGTTATAAGAAAGTGTGGATCTTAAACGTAAAAACTCAAATGGCCTTGCCTCAGCAAATAATGAAGCAAGCAGATTATCTCCGGTAAGTTTGTCTGTATAAAGTGTTTTCGCCACAGGGTTTCCTTGTACACTATCAATGGTTGTTGCATATCTGCCATTTTTGTCAAATACCGGAATATCCGGTCTGTAACTGGCGATATTATAGTAATAGGTGCTGGATGCTCCGTTGGAGATGTTTTTAGAATAATTAATATTTGCTCCTGCTTTAACCAGTTTGACTACTTCAGATTCTATATTGCCGCGGATATTATAGCGATCAATATTACTTCCTTTAATGACACCAGCCTGGTTGTTCATACTGGCTGAAAAGGAGTAATTGGTTTGACCATTACCTATCCCACCTCGCAAACCCAAATTCAGCATATTGGAATAGCTATTCCGTGTAACCAGCTTACGCCAATCCGTGCTTACACCTTTGTACTGCAGAAAATCAGTTGGAAAAGTGGCTCCGGCATTCTTGTAAGCTTGAGTGGCTACCTGAAACAGCTCATCTGAACTCAACATATCAAAATCTTTGATAAACCGATCCACCATGCCCTGGTAACTTAAGGTCAATGTAGGTTTACCCTTTCCTTTTTTAGTCGTCACTAAAATAACACCATTGGCACCTCTAGACCCGTATATAGCGGTTCCTGAAGCATCTTTCAGGATGTCTATGCGTTCAATATCGTCTGGATTAATTGCAGCCAGAGGAGAGATCTGAAACGACTTTGTACTTCTGTAAAGATCTACGCCGTTTCCTTGTCCCATTTGAATTGGAACACCATCAATTACGTATAAGGGTTCGTTTACACCAAATACAGAAGATGCACCGCGGATTCTGATAGAGGCATCCGCGCCAGGGGCTCCTGATGACTTGACAACCATAACACCCGGTGCCCGGCCAGCTAAGGCAACATCAAGGCTAAATGCCGGTTGCTTTTGCATTTCTTCCACGTTAACTAAAGAAACGGCCCCAGTCAGATCACGTTTTTTAACAGAACCGTACCCCACCGCAACATTGACTTCCTCCAGCTGTCCATCTGCCATTTTTAAAACAACAGTACCTAAATCCCTCCTGGCTTTAAGTTCTTTGGGTAAGTAACCTACATATGAAATGACAAGCAGAGCATCCTCTTCTACATCATTCAAGGTAAATTCACCTTTGTTATTGGTAAATACCATTTTTTTGGCTCCCTTAACTTGTACGGTTGCTCCTGGCAGCGGTCCTCCTCCCTCATCCAATATTACCCCTTTGACATCTATGGCTTTAAAGTACTGAATTGCCTGATCTACAAGAGACAATGTTTTATTTTTAACAACAATGCTTTTGTTGTCTATGGTATAGGTAAGCATCTGGCCATCAAAAACAGCATCCAGAGCATCTGTTAAAGAGCTGTTCTTCAAATTAATGGTTACAGCTTTTGCTCTCTGTAAAACATTCGTATTAAACAGAACGGTATATCCGCTTTGGCTTTCTATGGCACTTAGAACTTCTTCCAAAGAAGCATTTTTCTTAGTGACAGATATTTTTTGTGCGTATCCTGTTGCGCTAACCTGTAAACAGGTAAAGGCAATAAGGAAAACAATTAGTTTCATAACTAAAATTGTTTTGGTAATTAGCCCCCGCTTTTTACACAGTGGGGCTAAAAGCATAGAATAATTCATACTTTTACGTTGGTTTGGGTGTGTTGATAATCTATTGGTATAGTTTTTCTTTCCTGCCCTAAATGGCAGGTGTACCCGAACTAACGGCTGGGAGTGGTGAGAGACTCCTGGCCTTTTTTATGTCGGATACTTTTTTTCAGGATTTAATCAGGTATCATTTTGATCATGTTTGTTGGTTTTTGGTTATCAATTGGTTTATTTGAGCGCTTAAGGCGAAACGATAATCTTCCTGCCTTCAATTTTAAAATGAATGGTTTCCGTACGCTCCAGAACCTTTAGTAATTCTGCAACATTTTCGTATTTAGATACCCTGCCTATAAAGGTTTCGCGTTGAACATCACCTTTGTACAGGATCTCTACATCATACCATCGGGCTACTCTTCTCATAATGCTTTCTATGCTTTCATGATTAAACATAAAATACCCCTCTTTCCAGGCCAGGGCCTCTTTTTCAACAGATGGCTGGACAGAAATCTTATTGTCCTGCACAATGGACCGCTGAGCAGGTTTTAAAACCACCTCCTGTTTCTGCCCCGAGCCGCTTAGCACTGTAACACGAACAGCCCCTTCAAACAGGTCAGTCCTGGTACTCGATTCATCAGCGTAACTACTGATATTAAAATGGGTACCTAATACCTCAACCTGCTGTTTACCGGTATTAACTATAAATGGTCTTGTTTTATCTTTAGAAACCTCGAAATAGGCTTCTCCAGACAATTCCACCTTCCGCTGTCCTGCAGCAAATACAGCAGGGAATTTTAAACTGGATGCTGCATTTAGCCAAACCTTACTCCCATCCGGAAGTACCACCTGATACTGTCCGCCCCTTGGTGTAGAAATTGTATTTATTGCATTAGTACCTTTAACATTATAAAGATTGGGAACGGCGGTATACACCACTTGACCATTGCTCTTTTTTGCAATACTAAAACCAGCTTGTCTGGTAATCTCTCCTTCTCTGACATCATCCAGAATAATATTGGAACCATCTGCCAGGGTTAATATGGCCTTATTTTTTCCAGGCCGGATGTTATTTTTGCTGTACTGATATTGAATATCTGAGGTACTGCGCAGCTGGAACAAAAAGTATACTCCCATCGAGACGACAAGCAAAACAGCAGCTACATATTTTAGCCAGGATATAGATTGGTTTTTCCTTTTTACAGGCAGATCCTGGGAGAAAATATGGGCAAGCAGACGATCCTGTACAGGATGATCCAGTTCATTACCTGTAATTTCCTCTTCCATACTTGACCCAAGAATCTGCTTTACTTCTCCGGCATATACAGGATCATGAACATAACTAAAGAACTCCAATGTTTCTTCTTCAGTCATCGAATCCTCAGTATATAACCGAAATAAATGTTTAAGTCTCGTTGCGCTCATTAAATCTCTGAAACAGGGCTTTATCTGATTGATTTTTCCCCGGGTTCAATTGTATTGACAACTGGCGGGGAAATTCGGGGTAGTTGAAATATGTTTTTTTTTAAAAAATTATTTGTACAAATACAACAGCAGAAATATCAGGGCATCTGAATTTTTAAAATGTGTCCTGATGCTTTGTAAGGCCTGTTTCATATGGGAATGTACCGTACCTGCAGAAATGTTGAGCTTTTTAGCCGCCTCCTCGTATTTAAGCCCTTCCACATGGCATAAAAAGTAAACCTTTTTTTGTTGTGGACTCAGCAGGTCAACTGCCCTTTTAAGTATTTCAGCAGAGGCATTATAATCAATAGATTCCTGGGTATTCTCCGTAGATTCAATAAATTCTGCTTTGAGATTCTTATTTACCATCGCCTCCATAGTAAGGCGTTTCAAAAGATTGTAAGCATGATTCCTGGTAATCCGGTTCAAAAAAGCGCCAAAATTTTCAATTCCAGACAATTCCGTTCTTTTCAGCCATATTTTCATAAATATATCCTGAACAACTTCTTCTGCAAGTGTTTCAGACCGGGTAAGCTCTGTCTCTTATACACATCT
>NZ_JAELTV010000320.1 GCF_016429005.1 Pedobacter sp. ASV19 | reverse complement strand
CCCCCCCCCCCCCCCCCCCCCCCCCCCCCCCCCCCCCCCCCCCCCCCCCTCTTTTAGATGTGTATAAGAGACAGGCATTCTTACCGCCAGTCTGCACCGCAGATCCTTTCTGCAATATGCAGGAGCAGGGGCAGCAGGTATTGCATTAATTGCTGCAGGATGTAAAAAAGACCATGGAAACGACATGCCTCCGGTTAATGGAGGGGTAACACTTGATTTTAAAGATGATTTTGGTGTGCTCAACTACGCTTATGCGCTGGAGCAACTGGAAGCGGCATTTTATATACAGGTAGCTTCTAACCCTCCGTCAGGTTTTAGCTCAATAGAAAAACAGTATTTTCAGGATATTCAGTATCATGAGATTGCACACCGGGAATTCTTTAAAAATGCATTAAGTACCGCTGCAATCGGAAGTTTAGCCGTCGATTTTTCTTCCATCAACTTTACTGACCGCGCGAGCGTTCTGAACGCCGCAAAGGCTTTCGAAGATTTAGGGGTAGCTGCTTATAATGGTGCTGGTGTCCGCATTAAAACCGATGCATACCTTGTACTGGCTGGAAAAATTGTATCGGTAGAAGCCAGACATGCAGCCTATATCCGGGATTTAATCACTCCTGGCAGTTTTGCAGGATCAGATGTTATAAATGCCAGTGGATTAGACCAGGCGTTAACGCCAGATGTAGTGCTCAAAACGGCGGGCAAATACATCAAAACAAAAGTTAATGTGATTAATCTATAACCTAAACTCTAGAAAACATGAATATCGTAAACATAATTGAAGAAATTGAAAAAGTTGACGGTGAGATCTATGAGAGATTAAGCCCAAGACGTTCAGCAATGAAAGACTTTTATAACATGGGAAAAAAAGTAGCTTTGGCAGCGATGCCACTCGCACTTGGATCCATGTTTAATAAAGCCTATGGTCAAACCTTACCTACAGCTGTAGTTGATACACTTAACTTTGCTTTGACCTTGGAGTATTTGGAATACAATTTTTATAATCATGCGGTCGTAGCAGCTCCGGGACTAATTCCTTCCGGCGCACCTTTAACGGCCATAACGAATATCCGAGATCATGAAAAAGCACATGTGGATTTGCTTAAAGGTGCCTTAGGGGCATCTGCATCAACTTCAGGGCCGATGGCTTATGCTGACTTTGATTTTACAGCAAAAGGCACTTTTCAGGATGTATATACCAATTATGCAACCTTCCTTGCTGTTGCTCAGGCTTTTGAGGATACCGGTGTAAGGGCTTATAAAGGTCAGGCTACTGCCATAAAAGGAACAGCTTATTTGACCGTTGCACTTCAGATCCATTCGGTGGAAGCACGCCATGCTGCTCATATCCGTACGATGCGTGCTGCAAATGGGGTGAATATTAAACCATGGATCAGTCTTGGCCCAGGTGGAAGCTCCAATGATTCTGGCGTATCGGCTGCAGACCCTGTTTATGCAGGGGAAAACAATACTTCACAAGCCAATATCAATATTGTTGGAATTAATGGTAATACAGGTATAACCACCGCCGCCGCTGCAGAGTGTTTTGATGAACCTTTAGCAAAAGCAGACGTATTGACTATCGCCAGTTTATTTATTAAATAGGGATTTTTGTTTAAGTTTTAAAATGGGGAAGAGGGCGTAAGCCCTCTTCTTTTTTTATAATTAGTAATTGATCACCTGTTCTTCCAAGTGTTCCGGAAGATCGCGGTAGTTGTATTTCTGACCTCTGAGCTGAGGCTCAAATCCAGCTTCCCGAATCGCATCCTGAATTCCTTTAGCTGTAAAACGATGCGGAGCACCAGCAGCAGAAACTACATTTTCTTCAATCATAATAGAACCAAAATCATTTGCGCCGGCATGCAGACACAACTGCGCAACTGCTTTTCCAACGGTTAACCACGAAGCCTGTATATTTTTAATATTAGGCAGCATGATCCTGCTCAAAGCCAGCATTCTTACATATTCATCGCCGGAGACATTATTGCTGATTCCACGGAGTCTCTTCAATAATGTACCATCATCCTGGAAGGGCCATGGAATAAAGGCTAAAAAGCCATTTGCCTCTGCAGGCTTTTCACCTTGTACTTCCCTGATCCAAACCAGGTGCTCAAAACGCTCGTCTATGGTTTCCACATGACCAAACATCATGGTTGCAGAAGTTGTAATGTCGAGTTGATGGGCAGCGCGCATCACATCCAGCCACTCCTGGCCACCACATTTTCCTTTAGAAATCAGTCTTCTAACCCGGTCGTTCAGGATTTCAGCACCAGCGCCGGGTAAAGAATCCATTCCGGCGTCTTTTAAAGCCTTTAAAACTTCTGTATGCGACAATGATTCCAGTTTGGCAACATGTGCAATTTCCGGCGGGCCTAAAGCATGAAGTTTCAGGTCAGGATAAAGCTCTTTAAGTTGTTTGAACAGATTGGCATAGAATTCCAGGCCCAGATCAGGATGATGTCCGCCCTGCAGCAACAGCTGATCTCCACCTAAGCGAAAAGTTTCTTCTATTTTCTGTTTATAGGTTTCAATATCGGTAATATAGCTTTCGTCATGTCCTGGTCTTCTGAAGAAATTACAAAATTTACAGTTTGCAATGCACACATTGGTGGTGTTCACGTTCCGGTCAATCTGCCAGGTCACTTTTCCACTGGGTACCTGCTTTTTTCTCAGTTCATTAGCTACATAAGCCAGTTCAGCAGTGGAGGCATGGTGGTACAAAAAGACACCCTCTTCTTTGCTCAAAAAGTCAAAATGTAGTGCCCTGTGTAATAAATCAGCAGTATTCATACTGCAAATATACCATAAGTTCTGTTCTTTTTATTTCACAAGATTATCACATTTAGCCTAATCATAAATTCCTATCTTTGGCAGAATTATTTTTCTAAATATGGTAGACTTTAACCGTTTTACATTAGCTAACGGATTACGTGTCCTGGTACACGAAGATGATACGACGCCGATGGCGGTATTAAATATTTTATATGATGTAGGTGCCAGAGACGAAGAGGCGGATAAGACCGGCTTTGCACATTTGTTTGAACACCTGATGTTTGGAGGCTCTGTAAATATTCCTGTTTATGATGAACCTCTGCAACGGGTAGGTGGAGAAAACAATGCTTTTACCAGCAACGACATCACCAATTATTACATCACCTTACCTGCAGTAAACCTGGAAACTGCATTCTGGCTGGAAAGCGACCGGATGCTGAGCCTTGCCTTTTCTGAAAAGAGCTTGGAAACCCAGCGTAATGTGGTTTGTGAAGAATTTAAACAAAGATATCTTAACCAGCCCTACGGCGATGTATGGTTGAAATTAAGACCATTGGCCTACACAAAGCACCCTTATCAATGGGCTACCATTGGTCAGGACCTGAAGCAGATTGAAGATGCCAAAATGGAAGATGTCAAAGCCTTCTTTAAAAAACATTATAATCCTCAAAATGCCATCATGGTTGTTGGAGGGAATGTAAAGACAGAAGATGTAAAGGCACTGGCTGAAAAATGGTTTGCTTCAATCCCGGCGGGAGAGAAGTACCTTCGGAATTTACCTGAAGAACCCCGGCAAACCGAAGAACGTAAAGAAACAGTTTACGCCAAAGTTCCTTTGAATGCCATTTATATGGCCTTTAAAATGCCTGCCAGAGACAGTAAAGATTATCAATGCTTTGATCTTATTTCTGATGTGCTTTCTCAGGGGCAATCTTCCCGGTTGTATAACAGCCTGCTCAAAGAACAACAATTGTTCAGTGATATTCATGCCTATATTACCAGCAGCATAGATGAAGGTTTGTTTGTGGTTGAAGGTAAACTGGTTGAAGGTGTTCAGCCTGAGCAGGCAGAACAAGCCATATGGGCTGAACTCGAAAAGTTGAAAGCAGAGCCGGTTACTACTGATGAATTAACTAAAGTTAAAAACAAATCAGAATCTATTATGGTCTTTGCAGAAATGAGTTTGCTGGATAAAGCCATGAATCTGGCTTATTATGAGCTTCTAGGAGACGCGGCACTGCTCAATACAGAGATAGACCGTTACCTTGCTGTTACCAAAGAACAAATGCAGCAGGCTGCCCAACGGACTTTTGTTCCATCTCAATGTTCCACTTTATACTATTTAATCGCTAAAGATGCTTAATCGTACACTCGTACCTGAATCTAAACAGGTTAATGATATTAAATTTATAGCGCCTCAAGAGCAGGAATTGGATAATGGTATAAAAGTGTATACCATTAATGCCGGCAAACAAGACCTGGTCAGGATAGAATTCATATTTGAAAATGTGAACTGGCAGGCCTCAAAACCTTTACAGGCCATTGGGGTAAACCACCTGGTCAATAATGGGACCGCACAGCTTTCCGCCAGAGATATCGCAGATAAGGTAGATTATTATGGCGCTTTTCTACAAACAGAATACGGAGCAGATCAATCTTGTATCAAGCTTTATACCTTAAATAAACACTTAAAATCAGTATTGCCAATACTCAAATCTATTGTAGATGAAAGTATATTTCCTGAACAGGAACTGGCTATTTTTATACAGAACCAGAAGCAATCCCTGCAGGTTAGTCTTCAGAAGAATGACTTTCTGGCCCGGAAGCATTTTGCACATTCTATTTTCGGACAATCAAGTTACGGGGCAAGTATCGATCTTTCAGATTACGATGCCTTGCAGCGCCAGGACTTGATCGATTATTACAATGCGACTTATAAGCCAGAGAACTGTTCTATATTTGTAGCCGGTAAATTTGAGCAAAAGGAATTTGAACTGTTGAATACTATTTTTGGCAGTGGATGGAATAACAATAAGGCTTCTGTTCAAAATCATATTGTATTTCCTGTTGCACCAAAAGGAGGGATTTTAATTGAACGGCCCAACGCTATACAATCGGCCATTCGAATGGGAAGCAGGAGCATCAACAGAACCCATCCTGATTTTGCCGGATTCCAGGTTTTAAACTGTTTGCTGGGCGGTTATTTTGGTTCCAGACTAATGGCCAATATTCGGGAAGATAAAGGGTACACTTATGGAATAGGCTCTGCAGTGGTTTCCATGAAAGATGCCGGTTACTTTTTTATAGCCACTGAAGTTGGTGCAGAAGTTTGCAGTAGTGCGCTGGAAGAAATTGAGAAAGAAATCAATCTTTTAAAAACAGAGCTTGTTCCAGATCTGGAACTGGACCTTGTACGTAATTATATGCTGGGTTCTATGTTGGGAAGTCTTGAAAATGCATTTTCACATGCTGACAAGTTTAAAAATATCCATTTTTCCGGATTAGGTTATGAGTATTATGACAACTATATCCAGACAGTTAAAACAATTGATGCAACCCAGATTCAATTGTTAGCCAACAAATACCTCAATACAGAAGAATTCTCTAAAGTAATTGTTGGAAAAAAATAATAAGTATTGGCTAAGGTAACTTAGCCAATACTCCTTTTGATTTATCTGCCTGATAAACCTTTTTGTAAAAATCTACAAAAGCACTGTACTTTTCCGGGCTATATTTTTTGCTGTTCATCGTCTGTCTCTTATACACATCT
>NZ_JAELTV010000031.1 GCF_016429005.1 Pedobacter sp. ASV19 | reverse complement strand
CCCCACCCACCCCCCCACCCCCCCCCCCCCACCCCCCCCCCCCCACCCACACCCCCCCCCCCCCCCCCCCCCCCCCCCCCCCCCCCCCCCCCCCTCCCCCCCCAAAAAAAACTTTTTTTACGTTCGTCGGCAGCGTCAGATGTGTATAAGAGACAGAGCTTCATCACTGATAAAAAACAATATTCTCTGATGAAAAATATTTAAATTGGCGGACCTGAGGAATATTCCTCAGGTCCGCTTTTTTTTGCAAATGAACAATACAAATTCGATAGGGGTATTTGACTCTGGTTATGGGGGGCTGACGGTTTTTAAATCGATTATAAAGGAACTCCCTGAATATAATTATATCTATCTTGGAGATAATGCACGCGCACCTTACGGAGATCATTCCTTTGAGACCGTTTATGAATATACGCTTGAATGTGTGGAATGGCTTTTTACCCAGGGTTGTCCTTTGGTGATCCTGGCTTGTAATACCGCTTCTGCCAAAGCCCTGCGTACTATACAGCAAAAAGTACTTCCAGTCAAATATCCGAACCACAGGGTGCTTGGGGTAATTCGCCCTACAGCAGAAGTGATTGGTCATTATACCAAAAGTAATACAATTGGAGTTATGGGGACCCGGGGTACAGTGAATTCGAATTCTTACCCCATCGAGATCGAAAAATTTTATCCTCAGTTAAAGGTGGTGCAGCAAAGTTGTCCGATGCTGGTCCCTCTTATAGAAAATAATGAACACCTCACCTCCGGGGCTGATCATTTTATCCGCAAATATCTGGAGGAATTGCTTGGTAATGCACCAGATCTGGATTGTATTCTTTTAGCATGCACACATTATCCCTTACTGATTCCAAAACTTGAACGATTGCTCCCTAAGAAGATCTCCCTGATTTCACAGGGTGAGATCGTTTCTGCGAGCCTGGCGAAATACCTGCGTAACCATCCTGAAATCGCTGATAAAATCGGACAACAAGGGCAACGGTTATTCTATACCTCTGGGGATACTACTGTTTTTGATACGAATGCATCTTTATTTTTTGAACAAACAGTGCAGTCTAAGCAGGTACACCTTCTGCGTTAGGACTTGCGTTGTAGCTTGTATTGTGCTGTTAGTCAGAGAATAGTAAATCCGTCGAAAGATTCTACTTCTTTCTAGGTTCTGAGTTTTATAAACGGTAAATTTGCGGCTCAAAACACACATCAATGAGTGACCAGATAAAACACGAGTGCGGAATTGCTTTTATCCGTCTTTTGAAACCCCTATCTTATTATCAGGAAAAGTATGGAACAGCCTTATACGGTTTAAATAAGCTGTACCTGCTGATGGAAAAACAACACAACCGTGGTCAGGACGGTGCAGGTATTGCCACCATCAAACTGGATGTAAAACCAGGTCATCGGTACATCAGCCGTTATCGTTCCATGGCACAAAATGCGGTTGCAGATATCTTTGGATATGTGCAAAGTAAATTTGTGGATATTCAGAACGAAACCCCGGAACTGATGAAAGACACAGAGTGGCTGAAAGCAAATGTCAGCTTTATCGGGGAGGTGCTGATGGGACACCTTCGCTATGGTACACACGGACAAAACAGCATAGAAAATTGCCACCCGTTTTTACGTCAGAACAACTGGATGACCAGGAACCTGGTTATTGCCGGTAACTTCAATATGACCAATGTAGATGAATTACTGGAGCAGCTGTACGAGCTTGGACAACATCCAAAGGAAAAGGCAGATACAGTTACCGTACTGGAGAAGATCGGACACTTTTTAGATGATGAAAACCAGGAATTATTTGATGCGTATAAAAAAGAAGGGTTTGATAACGTAGAGATCACGCACAAAATATCTGACGGATTAAACATTGCCAATATCCTTCGCCGCTCTGCGAAAACCTGGGATGGGGGATACGCCATTTCAGGAATAGTTGGAAACGGAGATGCTTTCTTTATGCGTGATCCGGCTGGTATCCGTCCTGCATTTTACTATGTTGATGATGAAATTGTGGTTGCAGCTTCAGAGCGCCCGGCAATTCAAACAGCTTTTAACATTGCACTGAAAGATGTTAAAGAAATTGAGCCTGGACATGCACTGATTGTAAAAAAGGACGGAACGGTAACTCAGGAAATGTTCAGGGAACCCCTGGAAAAAAGAGCCTGTTCTTTTGAAAGGATTTACTTTTCAAGAGGATCAGATGCCGATATCTATAAAGAGAGAAAACACCTTGGAAGCCTGCTTTGCAAACAAATCTTAAAAGCGGTAGATGGGGATCTTAAAAACACTGTATTCTCTTTTATCCCTAATACAGCCGAAGTTTCCTTTTATGGAATGGTGGAGGGAATTCATGGACATATCCGTCAGCTGCAGAAAGATGCTTTGCTGGGACGGAAGGAACTGATGAATGACCAGGAACTGGATGAACTTTTGTCTTTGAGCCCAAGGGTAGAAAAACTGGCCATCAAAGATGTCAAGTTAAGAACATTTATTACACAGGATGCCGACCGCCAGGATATGGTGGCACACGTATACGATACCACTTATGGGGTAATCAAAAATCATACGGATACGCTGGTGGCTGTAGATGATTCTATTGTAAGGGGAACTACGCTTAAACAGAGTATTATCAAGATCATCGACAGGCTTCACCCTAAGAAGATCATTATTGTTTCTTCTGCGCCACAGATCCGTTATCCGGATTGCTATGGTATCGATATGTCTAAAATGGGGCAGTTCGTTGCTTTTGAAGCAGCCATACAGTTGTTACACGAGAGAGGTTTAAAACATATTATTGATGAAGTTTATGAGAAATGTAAAGCTTCATTATTGTTGCCTAAAGAAAAGATTGTAAATCATGTGAAGGACATCTATCGTCCTTTTACACAGGAAGAGATCTCAGCGCAGATCACAAAAATCATTACACCAAAGGATACCGTTGCTGAAGTAGAGGTGATTTATCAAACCCTGGATAACTTACACGTTGCTTGTCCAAACCATACTGGAGACTGGTATTTCTCTGGAAATTACCCGACTCCGGGAGGAAACAAAGTTGTAAACAAAGCATTTGTAAACTGGAAAGAAGGAAGCAACCAGAGAGCTTACTAAGCAATTTTAATAGATAAAAAAAGCCCTTGTCTGATTTCAGGCAAGGGCTTTTTTTATCTGTAATATTTCAGGATCACTTCAACAAACAACCTGATGGCAAAGATAATGATCACCCCTCCGGCAATGCGGTTTAGGGTTTGGATAGACTTTTCTTTGATCTTGTATCTTAGTTTTGCAGCATAATAGGTCTTTATGGAATCCATGGAAAGCTGCGTTGCCATCGCAATAATAAAGAAGACAATCTTCTCATTCATATCATAATGCAGTTGCACGGAAACAATTCCGCCAACCATGATCCAGAACATTAGGGTGGTTGGCGACAGCAGGCACATCAGGAAACCTTTAATAATATAACCCCGTTTCCGGATTTTGATCTTTTCATCAATTTCATAATTGACCTTTACCTTCTTAATCAGATAGTACAGACCAATCCCCAATAGGAAGAGCCCGCCAATAATGCCTATATACTGATTGTATTTTGAATTGTAATCTACAAATTGTGAACTGAAAATGGTGGCGCTGATGAATACGATGTCACTTAGTATAACGCCAATGGCTAAAGAAAATCCCGCTTTAAATCCCTTCTCAATACTTGTTTTAATCATGGAGAAGAATACAGGCCCCGTTAAAAACGAAAACAAAATCCCTGCACCTATCCCTTGTAATATTGCTTCAAACATCTAACCTAAACGTATTTTTATGCAATATGCAATTTTATACCTTAAATACTCCTATTTTTTTTACTAGTTTTAGCGTGTAAACAATACACTTTGGTATACAACAATTTTTATTTAAGTTTAGCGCTTAAAACTTTTCACTAACCATAAACATGGAACAACAAACACAGACCAAATGGGGGCAGTTCATACCCCTCGTCACGGTATTCTTTTTTTGGGGCTTTGTAGCCGCCAGTAATGACATCTTAATTCCCGTTTTCAAAAAAGCCTTTGACCTTACCCAAAGCCAAAGTCAATGGGTGTCATTAGCCTTTTACATTGCATATACCGTAGGTTCATTAATCTATAATGCAGTTTCGGTTCTTATGAAACAAGATCTTGTTAACAAGATCGGTTACAAAAATTCATTGGCATTAGGTCTGGTTATTTCTGCTGTAGGAACTTTATTGTTCTACCCTGCGGCCAACTTAGGCTCCTTTCCGCTGATGTTGTCTGGTCTGTTCATTGTTGCCCTTGGGTTCTCCCTGCAGCAAACAGTGGCCAACCCGCTTGCTATCGCTTTAGGTCCAATTACAACTGGTTCACAGCGTTTAACGCTTGCCGGCGGGATCAACAACTTTGGTACAACCATTGGCCCGCTGATTGTGAGTTTTGCTATTTTTGGTTCTTTGTCCAGCGCGAGCGAAAACGTAAGTATAGAAAGCGTTAAAGTGCCTTATCTGATCTTAGGTGTTGCCTTTATTGCGGTGGCCATATTCCTGAAACTATCTTCTTTGCCCGACAGGCCAACTTTGGTTGAGGCAAAAGTAGAAGATTCAAGCATGAAGGGCTCAGCTTTAAAATACCCTCAACTGGTATTGGGTATGGTTGCAATCTTCGTTTATGTAGGTGTTGAGGTATCAACCGCCAGTAATCTTCCTGCTTATATGGAAAGAGATCTTGGATTTGCAATTAAAGACATTGCACCCTACGTATCCCTGTATTGGGCAAGTATGATGATCGGCAGATGGACCGGCGCAGTAGAAGCTTTTACAGATAATGTAGGAACCCAGAAAATATTGAGGTTTATTGCACCTTATTTAGCTTTTGCGATTTTCTTAGGGGTGAATGCAATGTTTCATCATGACCTTGCGCCGTTCTATGTTTACGGATTAATTATTCTGGTATTGATCATTGCAGATATGGCCAGTAAAGGAAATCCGGCCAGGATGCTTCTTATATTCTCTTTCATTGGCATTACCGCCCTGTTGATTGGTATGTTTACCAAAGGTATGGTGAGCGTATATGCATTTACCAGTGTAGGCTTATTCTGCAGTACTTTATGGCCATGTATCTTTACTCTAGCCGTAAGCGGACTTGGCAAAAACACCAGCCAGGGCAGTAGCTTCCTGATCATGATGATCATGGGTGGTGGTATCATCAGCTGGGTACAGGGTTATGTATCTGAATTCACCGGTATCCAGTATAGCTATATTGTAGGTATTATATGTTTCTCTTACCTGGCATTTTATGCCTGGAGGGTAAGCGGAATCCTGAGGTCGCAGGGCATCAGTTTCGATAAGAAACTTTCCGGTGGACATTAAAGGAAAAAAATGATAGAGAAATCCCTCCCTGAATAAATAAAGGAGGGATTTTTTTTTCGCCTATATTTGTCTCCGCTTTAATTGAAATACAGTTCCATGAAGAAAGGATTTAAAGATATATTTATGCATCTGGCCACAGATCTGTCTGCCCGTTCACATTGTGTGAGGGCCCAGGTAGGGGCAGTCTTAACCAAAGATACCCGGATCATCTCCATAGGCTATAACGGCCCTCCTTCGGGTACGCACAACTGCGATGAAGAATGGCCGGAAACCGGTTGTGACAGAGATTCCAGGGGCAGTTGTTCTCTTGCACTGCATGCAGAAGAGAATGCCATCCTGTTTGCTACCAAGAATGGTTCCAATATTGAAGGCGGGACTTTATACACCACACTGTCTCCCTGCATTGCCTGTGCACGTTTAATTCTCTCTTCAGGCATTAAAGTAGTGGTCTATAAAGACTCTTATGCAGAGTATAAAGGACTTCCGAGTGATGAGGGGGTTGATTTCTTAAAAAGATTCGGTGTAGAAGTGAATAAATACTAACTTTGTGTCCATGCTAGAAAAAATCATAATTCTCGATTTTGGATCCCAATATACACAGTTAATTGCACGCAGAGTTCGCGAATTAAACGTTTATTGCGAAATATATCCTTTCAATAACATTCCAGAGTTTTCATCAGATGTAAAAGGTGTTATCTTTTCCGGAAGTCCTTACTCGGTGCGCCAGGAAGATGCTCCTCAAATTGATCTGTCCAGATTCCATAAAAACTACCCGGTACTGGCTGTTTGTTATGGAGCACAATACATTGCTCAGCAATCCGGAGGGGAAGTTCAGGCTTCTTCTACAAGGGAATACGGAAGGGCAAATCTGAATTATGTAGCTAAAGGAAATCCACTTTTCAAAAACATTTCCTCAGATTCTCAGGTGTGGATGTCTCATGGAGATACGATCACTGTTGTTCCTGAAGATTTTGAACTGATTGCCAGTACAGACAGTGTAAGGGTTGCTGCCTTCCAGGTTAAAAATACCCAGACCTATGCCATTCAGTTCCACCCTGAAGTAACCCACAGTTTGGATGGCAAGCAATTGCTTCAAAACTTCCTGGTTGATATCTGTGGATGTCATCAGCAGTGGACACCTGATGCCTTTGTAGAAACGACTATAGCCGACCTTCAGGCAAAATTAGGAAATGATAAGGTGGTACTTGCTCTTTCCGGAGGTGTGGATTCCAGTGTTGCTGCAATCCTGTTGCACAAGGCTATCGGGAAAAACCTGCACTGTATTTTTGTTGACAATGGTTTGCTTCGTAAAGGAGAATATAATGCCGTTCTGGAACAATACAAACATTTAGGACTGAACATTAAAGGCGTAGATGCCAAAGACCGCTTTTTAAGCCAGCTGGCAGGCGTTAAAGACCCTGAGTTAAAACGCAAAGCTATCGGGCGCGTATTTATTGAGGTTTTTGACGATGAAGCGCATTTGGTACAGGATGTAAAATGGCTGGCACAAGGGACGATTTATCCCGATGTAATCGAATCCGTTTCTGTTAAAGGTCCTTCAGCAACTATAAAATCACACCATAATGTAGGTGGGCTACCAGACTTTATGAAATTAAAGGTAGTAGAACCATTGAATACACTCTTTAAGGATGAAGTGAGAAGAGTGGGACGTTCATTAGGTCTGGAAGATTTCATTATTGGCCGTCACCCTTTCCCTGGTCCGGGGCTTGCCATCAGGATCCTTGGAGAAGTAACAGCCGACAAAGTAGCTATCCTTCAGGAGGCCGATGCTATCTATATCAATAACCTTAAAGAAGCCGGCTTATACGATAAAGTTTGGCAGGCAGGTGCCATCTTCTTACCTGTTCAATCCGTTGGGGTAATGGGAGATGAGCGTACCTATGAGAATGTAATTTGTCTCAGGGCTGTAGAATCTGTTGATGGAATGACTGCCGACTGGTGTCATCTTCCGTACAATATACTCGCTAAAATTTCTAATGAAATCATTAACAAAGTAAAAGGAATAAATAGGGTAGTATATGATATTAGTTCAAAACCACCGGCTACGATTGAGTGGGAGTAAATATTTCCTATTGATCCTTCTTGGGTTGTACCTTTCATCCTGTTCGAAAAAGGTACGGCCCAATAAGAATAAAGTTACAGCCGAAGTTAAAAAAGAAGAAGAGAAACCCGCCAAGAAATTTACACAGGCGAGTATTTCTTTGCTCGTACCGTTTAAACTGAATGAGTTTAAGCCAAAAACGGAAAGTAAAGCCGATATAGAGCGATATGCGATGGCCATTGATTTCTATCAGGGCTTTAAAATGGGGATTGACTCTGCGGCAGCTGCAGGCTTGAATTTCAAGGTGAATGTCTATGATACCCGGGATAACAATGACCAGCTGAACCGCTTGTTCAATACCGGAAGTTTATTGGAAAACAACTTGATTATTGGGCCTGTCTTTCCGGATGGGCTTAAAGCGATGGCAGCCTATTCCATTGCGCACCAGTTGCCCGTTGTTTCTCCACTGGCCGCTACGCAGCCATCAGAGTTTGGAAACCCGAACCTCATTTCTATAGTCAACAATATCGACCTTCATGCCAAGAAGATTGGAAATTTTATTGTCAGGAAATATGATCCGGCAAATACGGTTGTGATATTGATCAATACCAGGAAGAGTGGCGATGAAATCCTGGGAGAACCGTTGCGGGAGTACTTTGTTTCGCAAAAAGCCAGCAAGTTTAAATTCGAAGAGTATGCTTCTGTTTTTACCATGGAAACAAAGGCTGTGAAAACGAAGAAATATGTGGTCATGTTGAGTTCATCTGATCGTAAGTTTGTAGCAGCAAGTATAGATAAGCTGGTAAAAATGAAGAAAGCAGGGTTTGATATTGATCTTTTTGGTCATCCTGATTGGGTGAAACAAAATTATACGACAGAAAAACTACAATTGCTCAATACGGTAATCACTTCTTCTTATAAAGTAAATTACAAGAGCCCCGTAGTGATTGACTTTGTGAAAAAGTACCGCAAGGCATTTAGTTTTGAGCCAAGTGAGTATTCTTTTAAAGGCTTTGATATTGGTTATTTCTTTGGAAAACAGCTGTCAGAACATGGGGAGAGTTTCCTGAAATACTTAACCAGAGAACGGTATAAAGGCCTGCATAATTCCTTTAACTTTATCCATGACCCTCAATATGGGTATATCAATACCAGCCTGATGCTTTTAAAGTATAAGGACTACGATTTAAACATAATAGAATGAGATTAGAGCACCAGATCAAAGCTTTTGAGCTGATCTTGAAAACCTATGACGGCGCTTTGCCGCTGCACCGGTTTTTAGTGGGACATTTTAAAAAGTATAAACAAATGGGCTCTTCTGACAGACGTTGGGCCAGCCGGTATATTTATAGCTTTTATCGCCTGGGTAAAGCTTTACCTACAGAAAACACATTGCAGCGTCTCGCTGTTGCTGATTTTTTGTGCAATAATACCAGCAGTTTGATGATTGAAGCATATCTGCCGCACCTTGCTGAGCAAGTAGAGCTTCCTGTTCCGGCCAAACTTGCGCTGGTTGGTGATATGTACCCTGCGTTCCAGATCGAAGATGTATTTCCTTTTTCTGGATTGCTTTCTGGCGAGATTGATAAAGAAGCCTTTTTACAGTCTTTTTTCGTCCAGCCGGACTTGTTCATCAGAATACAGCAAAATCATTCTCTGGGGATTCTAAATACCTTAAAAGCAGCGAATGTAGCAGTGCATGATATCGATGAGAAAACATTTGGACTTCCGAACGGAACTAAACTGGAACAAGTATTACCCAACCAGGGCTCCTATCAGGTACAAGATCTGTCTTCTCAGAAAACAGGCGCCTTTTTCCAGCCTCAAAAATACGATTACTGGTGGGACTGCTGTGCTGCCTCGGGCGGAAAATCGCTGTTGTTACATGATCTGGAACCAAAGATCGAATTGTTGGTGAGTGATGTGCGGGAAAATAGCTTGCGCAATCTGGAGGAACGTTTTCAAATGGCCGGATTGAAAAAATATCAGAAAAAAGTACTTGACCTGTTTCAGAATAATGATCAGGAATTGCATCACTATGCTTTTGACGGGATCATTCTGGATGCGCCATGCTCAGGTTCTGGTACCTGGGGACGGACACCGGAAATGCTCACCACATTCGAAGATCATAAAATAGCTTACTTTAATAAACTGCAAAAAGGTATTGCTGCAGGTGTGGTCAAATACTTAAAAGAGGGTAAGCCTTTAATCTACATCACCTGCTCTGTTTTTAGACAGGAAAATGAAGATGTAGTGGATTACCTGCAGAAAGAACTGGGCCTGAGCCTGGAACGTATGGAGGTGATCAAAGGTTATCAGGATAAAGCCGATACCATGTTTGCGGCAAGGCTGATCAAAAGTTAATTCCTTTTGTTTGGGTGGTGAGGGTGCAGCCAGTGTCGCATGCTTTCCTTCAGATGCCTCAAGGCCTCAATGCAGATGGCCAACAGGCCAATAATCAAGGTATATTGTTCAAAGCTGTTCATATACTTATTACTTAACTATAAGACGCGGTACTACAGGAAAAGTTACAGATGGGTATTACTTCGGAACAATTTAATGGCAATGGCCAGTAAGATAATTCCAAAAGCTTTTCTCAATACATTTAGCCCGGATTTACCAAATAGCTTTTCCAGTCTTTCCGTGTTTTTCAACACAAAATAAACAAAGAGCATATTGATCATAATCCCAACAATAATATTTTGGGTAGCATATTCTGTTTTTAAGGAAAGTAAGGTCGTCATTGTTCCTGCGCCGGCAATTAAAGGAAAAGCCAGAGGTACAATGGATACAGTTTCAGGAGCATCTCCTTCTTTAAAGATCGTCAGACCGAGAACCATTTCCATGGCAATAAAAAAGATCACAAAGGAGCCTGCAATGGCAAAGGACTCCACATCCAGTCCAATTACTTTCAGTAAGGTTTCTCCGGCAAACAGGAAAATGATCATCAATACTGCAGCAACAATGGTCGCCTTTTCAGATTGGATATGTCCGGCCTTTCTGCGGAGTTCAATCACTACAGGAATAGCACCCAAAATGTCAATGATGGCAAACAGAACCATAGAGGTGGAGAGGATTTGGCGTAGGTTGAATTCCATAGCAGCGAATTTAGATTACAAAGCTAAGCAATAAATGTTGATAAAATAAAAGAGGCCCCGATAACCAGGGCCTCTTTTATTTTATCAGATCAACTACGTTTTAGTTCTGTAATTTTTGATTCTTACGTACTACAGAGTGCTTTACACTGTAAGCAAAGTAAATGATAAAGCCTAAAACCATCCAGATCATCAGACGCTCCCAGTTGTGTTTACCCAAACCAATCATCATCAGTATACAAACCGCTGCTCCAAGGATGGGAACAACTGGCATAAAAGGAGTTTTAAATGGTCTTTCTCTGTTGGGGTCCGTTTTACGGAGAACAATTACTCCAATACATACAAGTGTAAATGCAAATAAAGTTCCAATACTGGTCATATCTCCAACGACATCACCTGGTATAAATGCTGCAAATAAACCTACAAAAACAAGGAAAATAAGATTTGATTTGTAGGGGGTCTTGAATTTAGGGTGGACTGCAGAGAACATTTTTGGAACTAAACCATCTTTAGACATAGAGAAAAACACTCTCGACTGTCCTAAAAGCATCACCAGAATCACAGAAGAAAAGCCAGCCAGAATAGCTACAGTAACTAGTGTAGACAGCCAGTGATAATTGTGCATATATTTTTCAATAGCGTAAGCTACAGAAGCCTCTTTACCGGCTCCGGCGAACTCTGTATAATTAGCAACACCAGTGATCACATGACCAAATAATACGTACAGTACGGTACAGATCGCAAGTGAAATCAGAATTCCCGCAGGCATATCTTTTTTTGGATTTTTAGCTTCCTGAGCAGCAGTAGATACTGCATCAAAGCCAATAAAAGCAAAGAATACAACACCAGCACCTGCAATAATTCCTGACCATCCAAATTTCCCAAAACTATGTGTAAAGAAATCAAAGAAACCCTCCTGTCCTTTTAAAAATTTCACTTCGCCTTCATTCACAGGAATATAAGGCGTATGATTCGCAGGATTCATAAAGCCCCAGCCAATGGCTATAAAGGCAATTACAATAGCTACTTTTAAAATAACAATAATTCCGTTTAGCGTAGCCGATTCTTGTGTTCCTCTAATTAGAACAAAGGTCAATAGACACACAATAAATAAGGCAGGAAGATTGATGATCCCACTAATTCCATCAGGCGAGGTTTGAAAAGGAGAATGACATAACGCATAAGGTACAGAAAAACCAAAATTCTCCAGTAATTTGTTAAGATATTCAGACCAGGCAATAGATACCGTGGCTGCGCCAAGGGCATATTCCAGGACTAAATCCCAACCTATAATCCAGGCTACCACTTCTCCCATTGTAGCGTAAGAATAGGTATAAGCACTTCCTGCTATGGGAATCATAGAAGCAAATTCTGCATAGCATAAACCGGCAAGTGCGCAACCTACAGCTGCAAGAATAAAGGACAAGGTTACCGCCGGACCTGCATGGTCGGCCGCTGCGGCAGCTGTTCTTACAAATAGCCCCGCGCCAATAATGGCACCAATACCAAGAGCAACGAGATTACCAACACCGAGCGTCCGCTTCAGCGTGCCTTCACCGCTCTCATTAGATTCCTTAATCAGGGAGTCTATAGACTTTTTAAATAACATAGTTTGAGGTTTAGTTTAAGTGTTTTTTATGAATGTAGGTTGAATGTAAAATTATATCCGTTCCAAACCTAGTTAAAAAACTCTAAAAAGAAAAGGGATTTCCAGACGAAAATCCCTTTTAACGGTAACAATGATAATGGTTTAAACGACCCTTAAGATTTTATATGGATTGTTTTTACCATCTCCGTTTTCTTGATCAGTTTAACCTGGGCATTACTTCCTGTGCCTACAGCGATATGTGGTGCAATGATCAGTGATACGATAGACATCAATTTGATCAGGATATTCATAGAAGGCCCTGAGGTATCCTTGAAAGGATCACCAACGGTATCGCCGGTTACAGAAGCTTTATGAGCATCTGATCCTTTATATTGCATGGTGCCATTGATCATTGCGCCTTTTTCAAAAGATTTTTTAGCATTGTCCCAGGCACCTCCTGCATTGGATTGGAAAATACCCATGAGTACACCAGATACTGTAACTCCAGCCAGCAGTCCACCTAAAACTTCAGGCCCAAAAATGAAACCTACAATTAAAGGAACAACGATAGCAATGGCACCTGGCAGCATCATTTCCCGTATAGAAGCATTCGTAGAAATGGCTACACATTTTTCGTATTCTGGTTTAGCTTTATATTCCATAATGCCCGGTATTTCCTTAAATTGCCTTCTTACTTCCTGTACCATGGCCATGGCTGCGCGGCCAACAGCAGAAATACAAAGTGAAGAAAATATAAAGGGGATCATGCCCCCTACAAACAGGCCAGCAAGTACATTGGCTTTATAAATATCAATAGAAGTGATTCCCGAAATCCCGGCAAAGGCTGCGAATAAGGCCAGGGAAGTTAAAGCTGCAGAAGCGATAGCAAAGCCTTTGCCTGTTGCAGCAGTTGTATTTCCTACCGCATCCAGATTGTCTGTACGCTCGCGTACCTCTTTGGGCAGGCCACTCATTTCCGCAATACCACCAGCATTATCTGCTATCGGTCCGAAAGCATCAATGGCCAGCTGCATAGCTGTTGTGGCCATCATTCCTGCCGCGGCAATCGCTACACCGTAGAAGCCGGCAAAATAATAAGAACCGTAAATCCCAGAGGCCAATACAAGAATAGGCAATACCGTAGACTCCATACCCACAGACAAACCTCCGATGATATTGGTGGCATGGCCGGTAGAAGATTGATTAATAATAGATTGTACAGGACGTTTTCCCATAGCAGTATAATATTCTGTGATCAAACTCATCAGTGTTCCAACCACCAGACCTACCAGGATAGAATAATATACTGCAGAGGAAGTAAATTCAAAGCCCCGGATAGACATATGCTCAGGCAACATCCAATGTACCGCAAAGTAGGCTGCGATAGCCGTTAAAAGAATAGATAGCCAGTTTCCTATATTTAAAGCATTTTGGACACTATCGGTTTCTTTGCTGATTTTTACAAACCAGGAAGAAACTATAGAAAAGATCAGTCCCAGACCGGCAATCAACATCGGCAGCAGGATGGGGGCCATACCTCCAAACTGGTCTTCAGATTTAATTTCCTGGCCCAGAACCATAGTGGCCAGAATGGTGGCCACATAAGAGCCAAAAAGATCGGCACCCATACCTGCAACATCACCCACATTATCGCCCACATTATCTGCAATGGTTGCCGGGTTCCTTACATCATCTTCCGGAATTCCGGCTTCTACTTTACCCACCAGATCCGCACCAACGTCGGCAGCCTTGGTATAGATCCCACCACCAACCCGGGCAAAAAGTGCTATACTCTCTGCGCCTAAAGAAAAGCCGGCCAGTACTTCAATGGTTTTTTTCATATCAACGCCCGAAGCCAGACTCCCTGCGGGTACAAAACTGGTATACAAAACAATAAATAGACCTCCAAGACCAAAAATGGCTAAGCCTGCAACACCGAAGCCCATTACGGTCCCGCCGGTAAAAGATACTTTCAGGGCCTTTGCCAGACTGGTTCGTGCCGCTTGAGTTGTTCTCACATTGGCCTTTGTTGCAATACGCATTCCCAGGTAGCCTGCAAAAGCGGAAAATACAGCTCCAATTAGAAAGGCAACCGCGATAACCGGGCTGGAATGAATAGGGGCCTCGGGGCTGCCGGTCATGGTTCCTGACCAGGCGAGCAGGGCACCAGCAATAATTACAAAATAGGTCAGTACTTTCCATTCCGCCTTTAAAAACGCCATGGCACCATCGGCAATGTGGCCGGCAAGTTCGGTCATCGTCGCATCTCCTGCGTCCTGTTTACTTACCCAGGCACTTTGGATGGCCATAACCAGGATTCCTACCAGTCCGAAGATTGGTATCATGTAAATAAGATTGTTTTGTAGAAACTCCATAAATTATTTGTATTTGGTTAGATTGGTGATATGCGTTTGGTAATCAGCCCGCTTGGCTATAGCTAATATATACAAAAATAAAAGTGTTTCCCACATTCGCAAATTTTTAATCCGCTGTTTAATCCAGGTGTTTTATTATTCAATTTTTTAAATATCTTAGTGCAGACCAACAGGAAAACCAAAACCAACCAAAACCAAACCAATGGAAAAAGATACACAAGGGCATTCTTTTAAAAGAGAATTAGGATTGCTCGACGGAACTATGCTTGTTGTAGGCTCCATGATCGGCTCAGGAATTTTTATTGTGAGTGCCGATATTGCCAGGCAAGTCGGTTCTGCCGGCTGGCTGATCCTGATTTGGGTAGCTACTGCCTTGATTACAATGACCGCTGCGGTGAGCTATGGAGAGTTGAGTGCCATGTTTCCTAAAGCGGGAGGGCAGTATGTTTACCTCAAAGAAGCCTATAATAAACTTATTGCTTTTTTATATGGCTGGAGCCTTTTTGGAGTGATTCAAACCGGAACCATCGCCGCGGTAGGTGTGGCCTTTTCTAAATTTACAGCCTATTTATACGAACCTTTTAGTGAAAACAATATTCTCTGGCAAATTCAGACCGGGGTAAGCAACAAAGGTATTCCGGAACATTTTTCGATCAGCGCTGCCCAACTCGTTTCCATTATCACTATAGTATTACTTACCTACTTAAACAGCCGGGGGGTAAAAAACAGTAAGATCCTGCAAACTATCCTGACGCTTGTTAAAATTCTTTCCCTGTTCGGATTGATTGTTTTCGGATTTACAATCGGCGCTAAAACCGAGGTCTGGAACGCCAACTGGGCCAATGCCTGGTCAACACGTTCTTTTAGCCTGGAAACTCTGCAATGGACGAATATCAGTGGAACATTATTGCTCTCTGGCATTTCAGCGGCAATGGTGGGTTCTCTTTTCTCCAGTGATGCCTGGGCAGGTGTAACCTTTATTGCAGGTGAAATTAAACGGCCGGAGCGGAATGTTGGATTAAGTTTATTTCTTGGGACCCTTATTGTCAGTGTTATTTATATTCTGGCCAATGTGATGTATGTAGCGGTATTGCCCTTGGATGAAATTACTACTGCGAAATCAGATCGTGTTGCTGTAGTGGCTGCACAACATATTTTTGGACAGGCAGGAACCATTATTATCGCAGTGATGATCATGATTTCCACATTTGCCTGTAACAATGGGCTAATCATGGCCGGAGCAAGGGTTTATTATACGATGGCCAAGGACGGATTATTCTTTAAAAATGCAGCGAAACTGAACGGTAATGATGTACCGGGCTGGGCCCTGTGGGTACAGGGCGTCTGGGCTTCAGCTTTATGTTTAACTGGTAAGTACGGGGACCTGCTGGATTTTGTAGTGATCATTGTTCTGATCTTCTATATCCTGACCATCTATGGTATCTTTATTTTACGTAAAAAAATGCCTGATGCTCAACGTCCATATAAAGCTTTTGGGTATCCGGTTTTGCCTTTTTTGTATATCATTATCGCTTCTGCACTTTGTATCGCCTTGCTTATTTATAAAACCAATACCTGTGGCTGGGGCGTGCTGATTATGCTGCTTGGCATTCCAGTGTATTATATGACAAAATCAAAGGAGAAGATATAGCTTTTATTTCAGCTGGTAAGCCATTACGCTTTTTTTCCAAAAAGTTGGAATGTATAAAATACGCTTTACCGGATCATAACCCAGGTCGGCTGTATTTTTCTTTTCTTCATGCGTGTCCAGTAAAAGTTCATGCCGGCCATCGGCATATACATAATAGACGTAGCCCGCCCAGGCTGTAAATAGGAAATCGCCGTTTCCGATAGGTTCAAGCCCGTCGCCACCATAAGGTAGTTCTGCAATTTTGATTAGATTTTTATGTGCATCGGCTTTTAAAATATTTTTACCGCCAACAATGTACAGATCATCGCCAATCGCTTTCAGGCCATTTACACCAGCAATACTGTCCAGGTATAGTTCAGGTACATCATTTCTGATGGCATAGATCCTTTTGGTGCGCGAATCAGATACATATACTATGCCTTTGCTGTTCACAGTAATGTCGTTCAGAAATTTAGTGTTCTCGATCGGGATCTTACGCAGTACTTTTCTCTTTGCTATATCAATCACCACCACGTCGGTTAAATCTGCTGCATAAAGGGTATTTCCATAACGCGCCAATCCCTTGGGTGCATTTAGGCCCTGTATCCAGTTGTGATCCAGTATTTTTCCATTCAGGCCTATCTTTGCTACCCCACCAATACCGTCTTTGTCATTAGGGTTGTTTCCCATAATAGAAGTATAGAGAATTTTAGCCTTGGTATCTGGCAAAACAGATTCAGGAAGATTGACAACACTGTCGGTTTCCCAGAGCTTAACAAGCCGGTGCTGGGCTTTGAGAGGTAAAGAAAGGCAGAACAGGGCTGCCAGGCTGAGGTATAATTTCATTTTCTTTAGTAAAGGTCTTTGTTTAAAGGTAGCTGAATTCCAGGGAAAGAAGAAAAAATCATTCTTTAAACTACTCAGCTGATTTGGCTAAATGTTGTATTCTGTATACCTAAATTATAAATCGTATGCCCGGATAAACAATTTTGGCTTTAAGGGGTTTCATTCACAGGAGATTAATAAAATAACATGATAAAAAAAGTGGCATTGATCGTAGCGCATCCGGACGATGAAACCCTGTGGGCGGGAGGCCTGGTATTAAGCCATCCAGAGTGGGATTGGTTTGTGGCCTGTTTGTCCAGAAAATACGATGAGGACCGGTCACCTAAATTCTATAAAGTAATGGATGTTCTGGGTGCTTCTGGAATAATGGGTGATTTGGAAGATGGCCCGGAACAATTTCCTCTTGCAGAGGAAGATGTGGAACAACGCATCCTGGAACTGTTGCCTGAGCGGTTTTTCGATCTCATCATTACCCACGATTTGAATGGGGAATACACCAGACACCTCCGGCATGAGGAAACCAGCCGGGCAGTGTTGCAGCTCTGGACCCAGGAAAGAATCTCTTCCAAAGCCTTGTGGACTTTTGCTTACGAAGACGGGCTACGCTCCTATGCTCCGCAAGCCATCAAAGCAGCCGAATTGTATCATGTACTTCCGCAAGAAATCTGGCAGCGTAAATACGACATTGTGACCAAAATATATGGTTTTAGCCCCTGCAGCTGGGAAGCTCAAGCTACTCCAAAAGCCGAAGCCTTTTGGGAATTCACTGCACATACAGCTGCATTAAGCCGTCTCCATCCTATCGAAAAAAAATGAAAGTACTTTTGCTATACGATTATCCAGCCTCACCCAGTGGTCTTGCTACCCAGGGAGAGCTCCTGTACCGCGGACTAAAAGAGTTAAATGTTGAAGTACATGCCGTGCACTTTGAATCGGAACTGGAAAAAGAATGGTATTACTACTGGTTTAAACCAGATGTGGTGGTGGGTATAGGTTATTGGGGGCATACCCCAAAAATTATACTCCATCCACAACAGCATGGTATGCTGGCAGTGCCCTGGCTGGTTGCAGATGGTTATATTGCGAACTATCAGGAAGTTCTTAATGCCCTGCCGCTGATTCTGGTTACCTCTAACTGGGTAAAAGAAATGTATGTCAGGGACGGGATTCGATCTGAAAATATTCTGGTGCTGCCAGTGGGTTGCGATACCGAAACTTTTAAACCCCGGTTAAAAACAGACCCGAAAGTATTGGCGGCGAGAGCCGCACTTGGAGTCTCTCCCGATGAACTGCTGATCCTGACCGTTGGAGGTGATGCAGCTTCAAAAGGTGGGAGAGAGGTAATGCAGGCCTTGGCGCAGATTAAAGTTCCTGTTCCAAGCTGGACATATCTCTGCAAAGTATGGCCGCAGCCACGTACCGAACTACAAAATAGTTATGACCTCCAGCTTGCCGATGAGCTTGGGATTGGTACCAAAGTGAAATACGTAACTAATGTGATGTCTCGTCAGTTTGCTCCGTACTTGCTTGCAGCCTGCGATATTTATGCGGCTCCATCCCGCCTGGAAGGTTTTGGTATGCTCCAGGTAGAGGCAGGTGCCTGCGGAAAACCCGTCATCGGCATCCATGCTATGGGAATGCTGGATACGCTGGTACACGGAGAAACCGCTTTTCTGGCCGAAGTAGGCGAAAGAATTGTGCTCCATGAAACCACTCTGGGACCAGAATCCGGTTTTGAAGAAAACCGGAAGATCATTTTTGATGTACCCAGAACAGTAGATTACCGGGCAAATGTTTCAGATATACGTGACGGACTGGTCAAACTTTTGTTAAATGAAAACATAAGGCAATCGATGGGAGAGGCGGGACGTAAAAGAGTGGTAGAACATTTCGATTACAGGGTTGTGGCTTCTAAATTTATCGCGCTCATCAATGAAAGATTAGGTATTTATTAACTCAGATCATTATGGAAAAAGATTTTTTAGAAGAGGTAAAAGCGGCAAAGCAAGCTGCAACTGAGGTTTTGATCAATAATGCAAAAGGCCCCTTTATGGGCCTGCCGCGCACAGCCGCCTGGGGCTATCCGGAACCCTATACACGGGATTTGATGATCTCCATTCTGGGGATAGGTGTCTCTGGAAATGCTTTGCTTCTGGAAAGCATGCGGAAAACCCTCCTGGTGCTGGCTTCCAATCAATCTTTGAGAGGACATATCCCTTCCCTGGTTCATGATGCAGAAGACCGCGGTGCAAGTGATACCACTCCGCTATTCCTGATGGCCACAGCCATTTTCAGAAAACTAACAGGAGAAAAGAATTTTTTAGAAGAGGCGGTGCAAAAATCCCTGACCTGGATGGAATATCAATGCCCCTCAGATCAATATCTTGTTGCCCAACAACCCACCAGCGACTGGAGGGATGAACAATGGGTACTTGGTTATGGCCTGTTTGTAAATACACTTACCTACAGCTATTTGAAAATGCTTGGGCAAGAAGAACGTGCGGCAAACCTGTGCCGGGATATGAAACACTTTACTATAGAAGGCCCCGTACACCACCATCATGTGCACGAAGGTTTTGTCGTGAAAAGTAAACCCTATTATGCCTTATGGTCCTATAAGGTTTATAGTAGTGCGAGATTTGATCTGCTGGGCAACAGCCTCGCCATTTTATCAGGCTTGGCTCCTCTAACCCGGGCAAAAGAAATGATCTCCTGGATAGAAGGCGCTTGCAGTGAAATGAAAGACAGCCGTGATCTGGCTGTAGATGTAACGCCAAATTTCTTTCCTTTTATTCTTCCCAAAGATCCCGATTGGATTCCCCGGTATGCAGACTTTAACCTGCCAGGCAATTATCATAATGGTGGCATCTGGCCTTTCATTTCTGGATTTTATATCGCTGCGCTGGTGGCCGCAGGTAAATTTGAACTGGCGCGTAAAAAACTCTATGCTTTAACCATGCTCATCAAGCAACCCGTCAATAAAGACCTTAAATATGGATTTAATGAATGGTACAAAGCCCAGAACGGCTTACCTAAAGGGCAAGACTGGCAAACCTGGTCCGCAGCACTTTATCTTTATGCAGCGACTTGTGTGGAGGAAAAGCGCACACCTTTCTTTAATGAGATCAGGAGTTATTAAGACACTATCATAATTATAATAGAATACTATGATTTATACTATTATAATAGTAGCTTAATGCGGTGTAACTTTGTGTCCATAAATCAGAAAGAAAATAAAATGGACATAAAAAAAATCTTTGTAATCAATGGCGGACAGAAGTTTGGTCATTCTGGTGGACGCTTTAACAAGACTTTATTAGATACTACGGTAGAATTTTTTAGCAGTCGGCCTGAATTTGAAGTCCGGTCAACTGATGTCAATGAAGAATACGATCCTGCACAGGAAGTTGAAAACTATGTATGGGCAGACGTTGTTATTTATCATACACCGATATGGTGGTTCCAGGTACCTCACGCTTTGAAAAAATACATTGATGTTGTTTTCACAGCAGGGCATCAAAAAGGCATCTACAATAGTGACGGAAGAAATTCGATGAATCCAGCTGTTAACTATGGTACTGGAGGTACCTTACATGGACGGAAATATATGGTTACCTCTTCCTGGAACGCACCAGCCACAGCCTTTACTTTACCCGGAGAGTTTTTTAATGAAAGGTCGGTAGACGACAGCATCCTGTTTGGTTTTCACCGTATGAATGCCTTTACAGGTATGAAACCCCTGGAAGGCATTCATTTTCACGATGTGGAAAAGAATCCGGATATTGTGAATGATCTGAAAAGATATAAAGCACACTTAGAAGAATTTTTTGTCAATCAACCTATAGAACATCATGAGCGTATTCTTAACAGCAATTATTAAAAGTAAAACCGGGCAATCTGCAGCGATGAAAGCACTGCTGCTGGAATTGGTTGCCGGTTCGAAAAGTGAGACGGCCTGTTTGCAATATGATTTGCACCAAAGTACCGAAAGTCCGGAAGTGTTTATTTTTCATGAGGAATGGGCAAGCCAGGAAGGATTAGACCTTCACAACCACCAGCCTCATATTCAGGAATTTGTGCAGAATTCCGCAGACATCATAGACGGAAAGACAGTTATTTATAAAACGGAAAGGGTGGGATCACCTGATGAGGTGACATAAGAAACGGGGATGCTGTCCGAAAACTGCATCCCCGCCATCTAATTAACGCTCTCAGTGTATAAGACGTTTGAATCTATTTTTTATTATACCCGGTGAAAAAATAAATCTTCTAAATTGATTAGATTTGAGTCGCCTATTAAAAATAAGAATGAAAATACAAACCGTTAGATACTGCATATCAAGTATATTGGTCCTCTTTTTGCTCCTGCCTTTCTCTCTTTTTGCACAAGAAGAAGGAACATGGAAACAAGCCAGCCCCTCTAGTCAGGCTTATCATGAATATCGCCTGAAAAATACCATTCCACCTTATGGTCTGGTTAAAATTAAAGCCCTGATTGCGCAGATCAAAGGCGCTGAGGATGATTCCAAATCTCCTTTGAATCAGAAAGCCTATCTGGCACTGCCTTTAAATGAAAAGTTTACCTACCACATGATCCATGCGGAAAGCTATAGCCAAAATTGTGATGCTGTTCCACCAATTATAGACGAGGACAAAAAAATATTTGGGACACTTCCCGATGCCTTTAACGAATCTTCCTGGAGTGAAAGGCAGGCAAATTTTCTGAAGAGCCAAAAGGACGCCGTAGTATCCTTAATTAAAGAATCGGTGAACAGGAGCAAAAGGGTAGGCCTCAATTATAAAACAGCACTTGTAGAAATGAATGCAACAGAAACTATTCCTTTTTTAATAGAAGTATATAACCGGGACCATAAAGATTATGATATCTTAACAGTCCTGATGCTGTTGATGAAAAATAACGAGTATAAGCCCTTTATGATGTCTACTTCTTTTATAAAACTTTACGGAGATAAAAGCGACGCACAAAGTTTTATAAATTATAATAAAGCCAATGAGGAGTTGATCATCAGCAGGGCAATGGCATTTTACAATGGCCGGAAGTAAAATACTGCTGTTTTGGTTATTTAGTGTGCTGTACCAGCAAGCTATCGGGCAGCAGGATACCAGCTTTGTGAGGATTGAGCAGGGCGACTATTTATTGGGGGGAAAGACACATCAGTTAAATCCACTCCGAAAGGTACATATCCAAACGTTTTATATTGCTGCAACCGAATTGACCAATCAAAAGTTTAAAGCTTTTATTGAAGCCACCCATTATATAACAGATGCCGAACGCCTGAAAAATGCCATGGTTTTTGAGCCGGGACTTGACGAATTCAAATGGCTCGAGGACAGTACAGCCTGTTGGAAATATCCCAATGGAAAGAGTCGCGGAGGTATTGAGGATAAAATGAACCATCCGGTAACCAGTATCAGCTACAGTGATGCCCGGGCGTATTGTGCATGGGCAAAAGTCCGGCTGCCGAGTCTCGATGAATGGGAAGTCGCTTCCCGGGCAGGTGCTTCCACCCTCTACTTCTGGGGCAATGATGCTGAAAAAATTGGAGAGTACGCCAATATCTGGCATGGCCGGAACCATAAAGTTGCTGATGCTTCAGATGGCTATCTGTACACTTCTCCTGTAGGTAGTTTCAAACCTAATGCCTATGGTTTATATGATATGTATGGAAATGTATTCGAATTTTGCGAGGGCACATTAATGACCGATCCCAAAGACCGCAAGCTTGCCCACGCCAGGGGCGGTTCCTGGTGGTGCAGTAAAAATGCCTGTGGTTTCTTCAATTCCCTGGATATTGGAAGAGTAAGCCCTCATGCTTCCTTCAGCAATCAGGGATTCCGGGTGGCTAAACTCTAAAATGCATCTGGCTCTGTACTCCAAAAATCTACTGAAACTGTGCTGCAATCTCTTTAAATTAATGCCATACCTTTGGACCATTACAAATAAAAGAACATGCAGATCGTCAATAGTACACCCAAAGATATAGAGACTATTTTTAAGTTTTATGATGCCGCTGTAGCCTATCAGAAAACCAAATTCAACAAGCACTGGCAACCATTTGAACGCTCTTTAATTGAAAAGGAAATTGAAGAAAACCGGCAATGGAAGATCCTGATAGACGGAAAGCCAGCCTGTATCTTTGCTGTCACCTACCAAGACCCCGAAATATGGGGAGAAAACAACAACCCACCTGCAATTTACCTTCACCGTATTGTGACCTGGCCGGACTTTAGGGGCCGTAATTTTGTAAAGATTATTGCAGACTGGGCCCGCGATTTTTGTAAACAACACCAGAAATTATTTATCCGTATGGATACCTGGGGAGATAACCAGTCTTTGATCGACTATTATGTAAGCTGCGGTTTTACTTTTAAGGGAATCACCAAGCCTATGGATTCAGATCAGCTTCCGGCACACTATAATGCAATTACACTGAGCCTTTTCGAAATAGAGGTTTGATAAAAACAATATAATACTTGCAAGTCTGGATTTTTCTATATTACTTTGTATCTCAAAGTACTTTCAAATGGAAGATAAAGACATCTATGCCGAATTGTCGTCTATCAGGAACCTGATGGAGCGTTCTGCTAAATTTATTTCACTGAGCGGTTTATCCGGTGTCATGGCAGGTGTGTATGCATTGGCAGGATCGGCAATAGGGTACAAGATCGTTTATGGGAATTCCAAAAGTTTAGCCTACCGGGAGCATTACGTAAATGATGCTTATATCACCTGGAAATTAATTGTAGTGGCCTTCGCCGTATTAATTTTATCACTTGGTACAGGTGTCTATTTAACCATCAGAAAGGCCAGAAAGAACAAACAGGAGTTTTGGAACCCAGGCAGTAAAAGATTACTGGTGAGTATGGCTTTTCCTTTGGTTACAGGAGGCTTGTTCATTCTGGCGCTTTTGTCCAGAGGTCTTGTTGAAATTGTTGCACCTGCCTCGCTTATCTTTTATGGTTTATCATTGGTTGCTGGAAGTCATTATACCTATAAAGATGTAAAATGGCTGGGCATCATGGAAATTGCTTTGGGCTTAATTGCTGCGCTGCAACCCGGTTATGGTTTGGTATTCTGGACCATTGGATTTGGCGTGCTGCATATTGTATATGGTTCCATTATGCACTTTAAATACGACAGGTGAAAAATCCACTGATCCATTTCGACAAAGCATTTGAAAACCGCATACGCTTGCAGATCATGAGCGTATTAGTAGCTAATGAACACTATGACTTTAATTCCTTAAAGGAATTGCTTGAAGTTACAGATGGCAACCTGGCTTCCCATTTAAAAGCTTTGGAAAAAGAAGAGTATATCACCGTGAACAAAACTTTTGTAGGAAGAAAACCCAATACTCAGTACCTGGCTTCAGAAATAGGCAGGAATGCTTTCAAAAGACATCTCCAGGCACTTGAAAATTTAATTAAACAACAGAAACTCTAATTTTTTTTACCTATATACTTTGTAATACAAAGTACTTTCAAAATACATATAATTATGAATACAACAGAACAACCCGAAAAACAAACCCTCAGAGAATGGCTGAAGCAGTCATTTATGGTTAAAGCAGCCGTTATTGGCATACTTGTACTTTTATTGCTTATTCCTTCTAATCTCATACAGGACCTCATCCGTGAAAGGCAGGCAAGAGGAGAAGAAGTTAGTGCTGAAATCGCCGATAAATGGTCAGGCAGTCAGTTGGTACAAGGCCCTGTTATGGTACTGCCCTATAAAACTACAGTTTCAGAAAAAAATGCAGCCGGAAAATATGAAGACAGAGAACTGATTACTAATATCTATTTGCTTCCTGAAGTTTTGAACATTGCGGCTTCGGTACAACCCAGGAAACTTCACCGTGCTATTTTTGATGCCGTAGTATATGATGCTAAAATTCATACAACAGGTAAATTTGATGCCCTGGAACTTCAAAAATCAGATATCGACCCCAATAAAATTTTATGGGACAAGGCAAAAGTAGTGATTGGTTTAAGTGATTTGAAAGGTTTAAAGAACAACCCGGTCATTAAGCTGGAGAACAAGCCCTATAATGTAGAGCCAGATAACCTTTCCAAAGTATTCAATGCTGCAGAAGCAACAAGCAACGATACACAAAATCTTTTTGAAAATAACCTGGTGATTCGCCCTGATCTTTCAGTCAGTAAAAGTACGGCTATAAACTTTGATTTTGACCTCGATATCCGGGGAAGCGGAGACCTGAACTTTATGCATTTGGGAAGGACCACCAATGTTAAAACCTCTGGTAACTGGAATGCCCCGAGTTTTACCGGCCGATATCTTCCTGAAGAACGTAAGATTGCAGGAGAGACTTTTGATGCGAACTGGAAAATGACCTATTTTAACCGCCCATTTCCACAACAATGGATAGGAGGTAAGACCAGTCTGCAAGCCAAAGGTGAGGATGCTGCAATTTTTGGCGTAAAATTTAAACTTCCTGTAGATCAGTATCAAAAAACCATGCGTACCGCAAAATATGCTATACTGATCATTCTCCTCACTTTTATTTCACTTCTGTTTACCGAATTGCTGATTAAGCGCAGCATACATGTACTTCACTATGCGCTTATCGGATCTGCTATGACCATTTACTATATTTTGCTCCTGTCCTTCAGCGAACAAATGGGTTTTAACATCGCCTATCTGATTGCATCAGCAGCCACTATCGGATTGATCAGCACCTTTATCGCATCCTTGCTTCGGAACAAGAAAGCGGCTGCAGTTTATGCCGCCATTATAGCCACTTTCTATTGTTTTGTATATGTGATCATCCAACTGGAAGACCTGGCTTTATTGTTTGGAAGTATTGGCCTGTTTGTCATTGTAGGCGTGCTGATGCATTTAGCTGCAAGGGTCAATCTGGACAAGAAATAATATAGGTTAAAAAGACATCGTTTGCTCTCCGATACTGCCGGCAGCCGAAGGGTTGCTGGCAGTTGGTTGTGGCCAGGCAAGATATTTAAATGCCAATTTTTGCGTATTATTGAATATTAATCCCTGGTAAATCTATGTTGTTTAAAAAAGTATTTTCCTTTCTTTTGTTTTCCGTATGTCTTTTTTGCAGCACGAACCTTCATGCCCAAAAAACGGATACGACAAGGAGGCCTATTACGAAAGATAGTTTAAAACTGGACTTTGTAGAGAAAATGCAAGCTTTTGCAAAACGATCTTCAGAGAAAAGCGCAGAAGATTTTGACGCTGATAAAGCATCAATCAATCAGATCAAAACATTTGATGAGCTGAAACGGACGATGCAGAAAGCAAAAATTTACCTCAAAAGTAAGCTAGATACGCCAGGAACTAAATTAGTGCTTCAGGAAATTGAGAAAGATTTTGCAATAGCAGGTGATGGAGTGTTTACCAATAAAGGAACAGCGCAAACTTTTCGCAATTTAACTGCAACCTCTAAAATACTGGCTCAGTTACTGAATAAGGCAAATGCCAGAAAAATAAGTTTAGATCTTCATCTTCAGGAATTAAACAATTTTCGGTATCAGCTGGATTCCTTACTGAGCGTTCCTTCCCTGTTTAAATTTCCTAAGGATTCAACAACACTCATGAAGTATCTGCAAAAGATACGTGTCATAGCCTATGAAACCAGTCCGGTAGATACTTCATTAACACTTGCGAGCAATAATATCCAGACATTACTGAACCAGGTTAACCTTACAGCGTTTAATCTACAGAGCAGTTTAGAAGAAATTGAAGCCTATCAAAAAGATATGGCCAATCAAACGTTCAAAAGAGAGTTTAGTAATATATGGGATCCTGAAGGTTTTTACCGTCCTTTTGGTGAGATACTCAATTTTTCTAAAACGAAAGGATTACTGACACTTAGTTTTTATGCTGAAAATAACGCGGGTAAACTGGCCGTAATGATTCTACTTATACTGACCTCATTTATTTACCTGCGGTCTCTTAAGAACATTTATATTGAAGGCGGTCTGCTTAAACCAGATTTTGATGGTCAGCTGGTGATCCGATATCCATTGCTGTCAGCCATCTTATTGGTGGTCAGTCTGTTCCAGTTTGTTTTCTTATCACCGCCCTTTATCTTAAGTGTTATTTTCTGGGCAATATCCTGTATTTGCCTCAGTATTATTTTTAAAGATTTTGTTAGAAAGTACTGGATGCGTGTCTGGTTATTGATGGTGATACTTTTTATAATTGCTGCACTGGGTAATCTGGTTTTGCAGGCATCCAGAGTCGAACGGTGGTTTATGCTTTTCATTTCCATCTTTGGAACAATAGCAGGGATCAATATCTTATTAAGAGGACATAAGGATGAGCTTAGAGAAAAGTGGATTGTATGGTCAATTGCGTTTATGACCTTACTTGAACTCATCTCTGCACTGGCCAACATGATCGGTCGGTATAATCTGGCAAAAACATTATTTATCAGTGGTTTTCTGAATGTCGTTATCGCTATTCTTTTTCTCTGGACAGTACGGCTGATTAATGAAGGACTATTCCTGGCCTTTAATGTATATTCAGGCCAGGACAAGAAACTGTTCTATCTTAATTTTGAAAAAGTAGGTAAAAAAGCTCCCGCCTTATTTTATTTAGTACTGATCCTCGGCTGGATCGTATTATTCGGGCGTAATTTTATTGCATTTGACTATCTGTCTAAGCCTCTTTTGAATTTTTTCAACGAAGAGCGCACACTCGGCAATTATTCTTTTAGTATAAACAATATGTTGCTGTTCATTACGATTATGGGTATTGCTGTGGTCATTTCCAAAATTGTTTCTTTCTTTGCCTCAGACAGACACCTGCATGCCGGGAAGGATGATAAATCTGGAGTTGAAGGGATTGGCAGCTGGCTTTTGCTGGTTCGTATTTCTATACTCAGCATAGGTTTGTTTTTAGCTGTTGCAGCAGCGGGAATTCCGGTTGATCGGATAACCATTGTTTTAGGTGCACTGGGTGTGGGTATAGGATTCGGTTTGCAAACCCTGGTCAATAACCTGGTGAGCGGGTTGATCATTGCATTTGAAAAGCCCGTAAATGTAGGTGATATTGTGGATGTTGACGGTCAGGGTGGCAAAATGAAATCCATAGGCTTTCGTAGCAGTGTCATTTCTACCTGGGACGGAGCCGATGTGGTAATGCCTAACGGCGATTTGCTCAATGCCCATCTGGTCAATTGGTCGCTTGGCGGAAATCGCAAAAGGATAGCTATTTTAATTGGAGTTGCCTACGATACAGACCTTGAAAAATGCCGGCAGATCCTGGCTGAAATTTTAAGAAGTGAACAGCGGATCAGTAAAAATCCGGGGCCGGTAGTGCAATATGAACAATTTAGCAATAGCTCGATCGATCTGAAAGTTTATTTTTGGACAAAGCACATCGGAGATACTTATGCTACAAAAAGCGATCTGATCATGAAAATTGTAACAGCCTTTAGGGCAAACGGAGTTGAAATTCCATTTCCTCAGCAAGACATTTATCTTCATCATCCAGATAAAGCAGACGACGATCACTAGATACTGAGGTTCTTTTTAAAATCACTGGGTGAAACTTTCGTATAATGCTTAAAATTCCGGTTAAAATTGGTCAGATTATTGAAACCACTTTGAAAGCATACCTGCGAAATAGACAAGTTATCATTGCACAACAGCTTACAAGCATAGCCTATCCTAACTTCATTTACAAACTGTGTAAAGGTCTTCTGGGTTTGGGCTTTAAAATATTTGCAAAAAGCAGATATGGTCATGTTAGCCAGCATTGATGCGTTTTTCAGGGTGATCTCTTCAGCAAAATTGTTCATAATATAATTATATACCCGGTTGATCCGTTGAACATCTTTTTGATTATGTGGATTGCTGTAACCAACACTGGCCAGACATTTGTATTCCTTTGTTTCAGATAAAAGGTTCAGGATATGTAATAAGTTAATAATCCTTTTCAGTCCAGTACTTTGCAGCAACTTATTCAACAGCCTGACCACCTGCTTTTGAGATTGGCCATACACCCGTATTCCCCGGTTGATGTCTTTAAGTAATTCATTGAACCGTGTAACTTCATTGGAGTTAATAAATTCCTCATTTAACCAATCCAGCCTAAAGTAAGTCACAATAGCTTTCACCTCCCGGGTACTTGCAGGCTCATAATATTCTTTGTCATTGTACATCACATGCGGAAGATTTGGGCCCATTAAGACCAGATCTCCAGCACTGAAATCCTCAATGCTATCTCCAACGATTCTTCTTCCGCTACTGGTATTGATCAGCACCATCTCATATTCATTATGAAAGTGCAACGGATTACTCAGGTTTTTTACATGAACCTCCTTTATAAAGATGGAATGGTGTAAAACAGTTTTGGTTTCAATCAGAAGTGGTTGCATACGCTAATTTGCTTAAAATATCTGATAAACTATAATTTTGGATAATATAGTGTCAGTATCAGACAAAGCAGGTAGAGGTAATGGCAGGTTCAGCATATAACTTTATTCCCTATAACTAACCAAACCAATTCAACCAAAAACCAACACTATGATTCGTATACGTTTATTATTATTATCGGTCTTCCTGACCGGTAGTTTTGCTCAGGCACAAGTAAGGAACATCACGGGGACGGTACGTGATGCAGCAACTAATACACCATTACCAGGAGTAACTGTGATGGTCAAAGGTACCACAATGAAGGCACAGTCCAATGCTATCGGCAACTTTGTCCTGGATCTGGGAATGGAAAAATCCCCGGTATTGATCTTCCGCTATGTCAGTTACACCCCTCTGGAAGTTCCGGTAGGAAATAAAACACATCTGGATGTTCAGCTCACAGACTGTCTCTTATACACATCTGACGCTGCCGACGAACGTTAGCCGGTGTAGATCTCGGTGGTGGGCGGAGCGTGAGAAAAGGGGGGGGGGGGGGGGGGGGGGGGGGGGGGGGGGGGGG
>NZ_JAELTV010000319.1 GCF_016429005.1 Pedobacter sp. ASV19 | reverse complement strand
CATAGGGCTGATGGATAAGGTATAGGTCCAGGTAATCCAGCTGCAGGTTATCCAATGAGCTTTGAAAAGCCTTTTTCGCTTTTTCATAGCTGGCGTCAGCGATCCAGAGCTTGGTAGTGATGAACAGTTCTGCTCTTGGAACTCCACTCTTTTTAATTGCATTTCCGACCGCTTGTTCGTTTCCATAGGCTGCGGCGGTATCAATCGAGCGGTAACCGGTTTCTATGGCATCCAACACGCTCTGTTCGCAAGCTGCGGCATCTGTGATCTGATAAACACCAAATCCGAGGATCGGCATTTCAATACCGTTATTTAATTTTACGTTTTTCATATTGGGTATAATTATTCTTCAGAAAGTCCAAGCAGGCCCTCATTTAACCGGGCGCCCTTGAAAGTTATATTGGCCAGTCCATCTTCAATTTCATGCAGATCTTTTGACGATAATTCCAGATCCACTGATTTGATGTTATCCTCCAGGTATTCGATCTTATCCATTCCGGGGATCGGCACAATAAAAGGTTTTTGGGCCAGGAGCCAGGCCAGTGCAACCTGGACCGGGGTTGCGTTTTTTCTGTCTGCTATTTTGGTCAAGAGTTCCACCACGGGCATGTTTGCCCTGATCGCTTCCGGCGTGAACCGGGGGAAGGCAGCACGTAAATCCGTATCGCTGTCAAATTTTGTGTCAGGGGTAATCTTGCCGGTCAAAAATCCGGTTCCAATCGGTGCCCATGGCACAAATCCTATTCCCAGTTCCTCGCAAACCGGTAAAACCCTGGCTTCCGGTTCCCTGGTCCAGATGGAATACTGGTTCTGCACTGCTGAAACAGCCTGGACAGCATGGGCACGCCTGACGGTCTCTGCGCCCGCTTCTGACAAACCAAAGTATTTGACTTTTCCTTCGCTGATCAGATCCCTGACGGTTCCCGCAACATCCTCGATGGGAACATTGGGGTCGACACGGTGCTGGTAGAGCAGGTCGATGTAATCCGTTTGAAGCCTTTTTAAAGATGCTTCAACGACTTTGCGTATATGTGCCGGCTGGCTGTTGATTCCGGTATCGGAAATCATCCCGAATTTTGTGGCTATCACAACATCTTTGCGCAGAGGCTTTAATGCCGCGCCAAGGAGTTCTTCATTGGTATACGGGCCATAGGCTTCGGCAGTATCAAAAAAATTGATGCCCCTTTCAAAAGCTGAGCGTATGACCGCTATACCGTCATTGATGTCTGCGGCTTTACCCGTACCAAAACTAAGGTTCATAGCACCCATTCCCAGGGCCGATACTTCAAGTCCGCTATTTCCTAATTTTCTTGTTTTCATTTTAGTTATTTTAAATATCAGGGAAGTACATTTTTTAACCAACCCCTTCGATAGGACAAAGTTCTGTATATCGAACAGGCAAACTGTTATACCGATTACTGGTATCCATACCATTTTTACTGATAGGTTAACCACTATTCTGACAACCTTATTAGAATGCCTACTTTTGTATAACAAAAACAAGGAATATGGAAAATATTGTGAGGATTGAAAGTGTTGACCAGTACAACAGAATGAGGGGCGTGGAAACGCAGCATCCGCTAATTACTGTGATTGATCTTTCCAGGGCATCAGCGATGCCGGCCCAGACTTTTAACTTCGGCCTTTATGCGATTTACCTTAAAGAGCTGGAATGCGGGGAACTGAAATACGGCAGGCATAACTACGACTATCAGGAAGGAACCCTTGTGTTTGTCGGTCCGGGGCAAGTTCTTGGTGTCCAGCCGAGCGTAAAGACATTTGAGCCCAAGGGATGGGCTGTCCTGTTTCATCCTGACCTGATCAAGGGCACATCACTGGGTAAACATATTCAGGACTACACTTTTTTTTCCTATGATGTCAACGAGGCCCTCCACCTTTCTGAAAGAGAACGGCAGCTTGTCCTGGATTGTCTTGGCAAAATACAATATGAACTGGGCCAATCTATAGATAAACACAGCAGAACATTAATAGTAACCAACATTGAATTGTTTTTGAACTATTGCATTCGTTTTTACGATCGCCAGTTTATTACCCGGGAAACCGTGAATCAGGGTATACTGGAAAGATTCGATAGTCTGCTCAACACGTATTTTCTGTCTGACAAGCCCCAGCTCCTTGGCCTGCCTTCAGTGGCCTATTGTGCGGAGCAACTGAACCTTTCGGCTAATTACTTCGGAGACCTGATCAAAAAGGAATCAGGAAAGTCTGCGCTTGAACACATCCATTTGAAACTTATGGATGTTGCCAAGGAGAGGGTTCTCGATCCTGGAAAAACGGTCAGCGAGATTGCCTACGAGCTGGGATTCAAATATCCCCAGCATTTCAGCAGATCCTTTAAACAGCAGGTAGGGGTTTCTCCAAACGAATACCGGTCATTGAACTAAGGCTGTTCATCAATCTAAGGAAGTAACTATTTTCTGATCACTTTAGTCAATTGTATAAAACAAAAGAATCATAATAAAAATCAAAAGTTGACTTCTCTTTATTCAAGTTATATGTGTGTGCGAATTTCGTAAATAGAGTAAATATATGCTTATAAAACTTTTTGATTTCATTTAAGTTAAAGCAATACTATCAATAAGGGAATTATGGATAAAAGTTTTTTTGTAACCATTCCTGCAGAGGTATACAAGCACATCCATATAACGATTTTTCATAAATTGTATCAGCCTAAAATAAAGCCTGGTCAAAACGAGTTCCATCTAAATTGGCATTGGCGCTCATTTAGTGCGAAAAATCTAGATGTTGTTAGGAACAGCTGGATCACCCGGCCGCCATACATTGTCGATGGTAACGCGCTGGAGAGCCCAAATGTCATCCTGCCTTATCAATTCTACATCATACCGGGTTTTCATGAGATAATAATGCGAACGTTCTTTTGAGGATCAGTGTTGCGCTTCCACAAGTGCGTCCACAACACAGACTTAAACGCGGTTCAAAGTCGCTATATCTGCCCGCAGATGTTCAAAAGGTCATTAGCCGATTGCTGCTGGTTGCGCTGCTAGGATCACTCTATCGGTATATATAACTAGCATGAATTTGAAGTGAATTTTTTTCTCCCAAATTTTGTTTCTAGACCAGATATTTATATAAAAGTTTAAACGTCAGGAAATAATAGTTGATTTTTAATGGTAGATTGGAGGGGCGAGTGCTTGCCAATTTAAGGACTTATCCTATAAAATGCAGCGTCATTTCGAGATATCCATAATTTCTGTACATTTAGGAATCTCAAATTGTTGATGTTTTAAATTAATTGCTTTTATATGTCCTCAAAAATATTTCTGCAGGCTTTGCAGAGTAAGCTTAAAGGTGGTAGTTCCCGGTCGATCCATTTGAATGCACTTCCAGGTAGATTTGCTACCAGATTAGATTTAAAGCAGTTCGATCTCATAGAAAAGAACTTAGCAGAAAAATTTTTGCAGACTTTATTAGCGAAACAAGCATTTGAGTTTAAGGTAACTTTTGACAGCATAGATCTAAATGCTTTAAATCAGGATGAACAAAAACGCCTTGGTCTCATTGCAAAACGAATGAACTCAATAATCATAGAAAATGATGATTATTATAAAGAGCATGGTGTTAAAACTTTAGGTTTCGGATATCCAATACTGATCAAAAGATCCGTTAAAGATCCGACCAAGATCATCAAAGCACCATTATTTATTTGGCCTTTGGAAGCCATCAAGTCCCGCAATAAAGTGAATGAATGGTCTTTTCTGAGAAATAAGGTAGTTCAGCCTTCAGGTGAAACCGTAGATTCGGATATTCATTCTGTTTCGATCAATGAAGTGCTGTTATCCTTTATCAAGGGTGAGGATGATATCGTTCTGCCCAGTCTATCGGAGGAGGCTTTGGAAGATGCTGTGGTCGATCTGAAAGAGCTCATTGATGCATGTGGTGCAGTATTGAATGCCCTAAATTCAGGCTCAATCTCCGAATACGAGGCTATTTTGACAGAAAAATTTAAAACGCCGGTAGATTGGCTTCCTGATGCGGCCGGAATCGATGTGATAGCAAATAACAAGGCCTACATCCATCTGGGCGGTGTCTTTGGCTTATTTAGAGCGCAGAAAGAGAGCATAATCACAGACATCGCGCGGTTGTTGGAAAGGCATGAGGAGTTTCAGTTCGAAAACCTTGCAGTGGAAAATTTATCTGACTCGCCATTTAGTGCGGTGAACACCGATCCTGCTCAACAGGCAATTATCGAAGCATTGGGGAATCATACCAACCAGATAATCCAGGGACCTCCCGGTACAGGTAAAAGCCAGTCTCTGACAGCATTAGTAACCAATGCGTTGGCCAATGGACTTAAATGTCTAGTCGTTTGCGAGAAAAAGACTGCGCTGGACGTAATACGCCGCAATATAGAGAAAGCCAATCCACAAATGGCGTCACTGGTTGCTGTGATAGACGATGTTAACGATGACCGAGAAGCTATTGTCGACTCTGTCCGTGACAGGCAAAATGCGTTGCCGGCTTACCAGTATGTTGACCGTGTTAAGTCGAAATATTCCCTGGCTAGCGAAAAACTAAATGAACTTACGGGTATTATCAATGTTCAGCACGGTGCCTTAGCCAAACCAATTCTTAGAGGTCAGACCTGGGACATGATCGTCGGAAGGTATCTCTCGCTTAAGAAAAATTTTAACAATGTTCCCTTAAAGGGAATTCTGGACGCACAGGATTTTGAATTTCTAAAGAATGAAAATGAGCTTAGTGCATTGATTAGCCTGCTCTCGAAGGCAGACAATCTCTATCATCAGTCTTTAGAAAGCCAGGGTACTTTTAATATACTTGCCGACCGACTTTTTGCAGGTTCAACTGTAGGAGAAGCCCGTGCTCGGCTTGAAGCGTTTACATCCAAGGTATCATCGAATGCTCCAAAAATAAGTGCACACATTAATGAGCTTTCCGATCAACACGATAAGTGGGTTCAGGACTTTGTGAACGTGTTGCCGAGCGCCATTAAATCTGAATTCGAGCCTGTGTTACCATATCTATCCGGCACGCAATTAAACAAAAAAAATTCAACAGAGTTTGGAATTGAGATGGCTGTTCATGTGCTAATCGATGAACTCGTAATACTTCACACTCAATCAAAAAATATCAGAGGACAATACCGGGATGAATTAACGAGTCATTATAATACATATGGTGAAAATTTGGACACCGCTCTGTCCGGATATTTTCAGTTTGTGAATGGTTTGGTAGCAATCCATGGGCAGTCTTTGTTTTCAAACGGGGCAGGCGAAAAGCTTAAGACTAAAGTTCTAGGCCTCTTTCTAAAAAAATACAGGGATATCGCTATCGGAAGAGCTGAGATTATCGCTAGGATTAAGCATATCCGCACAACTCACCTTACAGAAAATTATCTTACCCATAGCTACAAGGACGAAACCGTTGCTGTCGATCTTTCTGTATTTGTTGGTAACCTGCATTTCCGCGGGACTTGAAAAAACGCACACTACCTAGCTGCTTATCTTTCCATTGGGCAACAATATTTTCTAGTTGCGCAGCGTTAAAATCCTGTCTCTTATACACATCTAAAAAAGGGGGGGGGGGGGGGGGGGGGGGGGGGGGGGGGGGGGGGGGGGGGGGGGGG
>NZ_JAELTV010000318.1 GCF_016429005.1 Pedobacter sp. ASV19 | reverse complement strand
CCCCCCCCCCCCCCCCCCCCCCCCCCCCCCCCCCCCCCCCCCCCCCCCCCCCCCCCCCCCCCCCCCCCCCCCCCCCCCCCCCCCCCCCCCCCCCCCCCCCCCCCCCCCCCCCCCCCCTTTTTAATGCCCCGCCCCCCACCGAGATCTACACCGGCTAACGTTCGTCGGCAGCGTCAGATGTGTATAAGAGACAGATAAAGAAACTGTAGACCTGAGTAAGGAAAAAAGTCAACGTAATTTCATGACTGACGAATTTAACTTTTTCCTGGAAGATGAGAATTTCCTCGAACCTGCAGTAACATCAGACGAAATCCCCGATCAATACACCGCTGACAAAGCTTTTTATGAAGAACTGAAACGCTCCAATCTTAACGGTTTTAAATACCGGATCAGTAAAGAGACCAAAGTGTATATAGCCTGGTCTGCCTTGGAAAAAAAGGTGAAAATATATTATAAATGCTGCTAAATCAGCAAAGCTTAGTGTAAGCAATCTTAAAGACCATCAGAAGATTTATTTTTTAAAAAATATATTATGTTAGCATAATATTACCCCAAAAATTCATAAATATTCTCAAAAATACATTTCAAATAGAAAATAATCTATCTGAAATACAGACAGTTAAATAAAAAATAAGGTATTGTTATACGAATGTCAAAAGATGTTCAAAAAATTATATTAGTTTTACCTTAGTGTAACAAAGAAACCAACCATAAATAATCATAATTACCTAAACCGCATATTCTAACCAAATATAAAATAAAAGAGTGCCTGGAGTTATCCAGGCCTTTTTTTTGCCCGTTTTCTAACCTTTTCCCCATACCCTGTTCAGATATATTTCAAAAAGAATAGAGTTGAATCCGCATTTATTTACTAACTTTGTATCCCGTACAAAAACGATAAGAAAGCAATAAAACTGCCTCTTATTACACAAATTCACAAACATGACTAAGTATATTTTTGTTACGGGCGGTGTTACTTCCTCATTAGGAAAGGGCATCATCTCCGCTTCATTGGCCAAACTTTTACAAGCACGGGGTTACAGGGTAACCATCCAAAAATTTGACCCTTATATCAATATTGATCCAGGAACACTCAACCCTTATGAACATGGCGAATGCTATGTAACCGAAGATGGCGCAGAAACAGATTTGGACTTAGGTCACTACGAACGTTTCCTGAATGTTCCAACCTCTCAGGCCAACAACATTACCACAGGACGGATCTACCAGAATGTGATCAATAAAGAACGCCAGGGTGAATATTTAGGTAAAACAGTCCAGGTAGTTCCTCACATCACCGATGAGATCAAACGGAATATGCGTATTCTGGGCGAAAGCGGACAATACGATATCGTTATCACAGAACTTGGCGGAACCGTAGGTGATATTGAGTCCCTACCCTTCATTGAAGCTGTACGTCAGTTTAAGTGGGAAGAAGGCGCCAACAATGCCATCGTAATCCACCTTACTTTAATTCCATTTTTAGCCGCTGCCGGCGAGTTGAAAACAAAACCGACCCAGCACTCTGTAAAAGCACTTTTGGAGTATGGAATCCAGCCAGATATCCTGGTTTGCCGTACCGAGCATCACATCACTCCTGATATCCGTAAAAAGATCGCTTTGTTCTGCAATGTGAATATCAATGCTGTAGTAGAATCTATTGACGCTTCTTCTATCTATTCCGTACCATTACTGATGATGAAAGAGCAGCTGGATAAAACCGTATTGAGCAAACTTAAATTACCTCAAAAAAACGAACCGGATATGGAAAGCTGGAAAGATTTCCTAGGTCGTCTTAAAAATCCAACTGCCGAAGTAAAAATCGGTCTTGTAGGTAAATATATAGAACTACCTGATGCTTATAAATCAATTACCGAGGCTTTTATTCATGCCGGTGCTAAAAATGAATGCAAGGTAAGAGTAGAATACATTCATTCCGAAAGCCTTTATGAGGATAACGCGAAAGAAAAACTTTCACATCTAGATGGTGTATTGGTTGCTCCAGGATTTGGAAGCCGTGGAATTGAAGGAAAAATCGATACTATAAAATATGTAAGGGAAAATGAAGTTCCTTTCTTTGGTATCTGTTTGGGTATGCAATGTGCAGTGATCGAATTTGGACGTAATGTTTTAGGACTGGAAGGTGCTAATACCGTCGAGATTGACGAGAACACCAGATTCCCCGTCATCAATATGATGGAAGATCAGAAAAACATCACCACAAAAGGCGGTACCATGAGACTAGGTGCTTATCCTTGTGATGTTAAAAAAGGTACAAAAGCATTTGCAGCCTATGGAAAGAGTCATATTTCCGAACGCCACAGACACCGTTACGAATTCAATAACGAGTATTTGAAACAATATGAAGCGGCTGGAATGATTGCTTCAGGAACCAATCCTGACAGCCATCTTGTTGAAATTGTAGAGCTAAAAAATCATCCTTTTTTCGTCGGAGGACAATTTCATCCCGAATTAAAGTCAACAGTTGCTAATCCTCACCCACTTTTTGTTAAATTTGTCGCCGCTGCGATGGAGTATGCGAAGAAAAAAATAAAAAAATAAGCGTTTAAATAACAATAATGGATAGAAATACATTTACAGGGCTGTTCCTGATTATGATCGTGTTGGCCGGTTCTTTTTACTTTTTTAAGCCAAGTGATGCTGAATTAAAAAAAGAACAAGCCAGGATCACTGCAGATTCGGCTAAAAAAGCAGGGGTTAAGACTCCTGCCGCAATTGCTCCGACCGCTGCTCCGGCTTTAGATTCGGCAGCCTTAAAAGGTCCTTTTGGAACAAACCTTACTGGTACTGAAGCGAAAAGTGTATTAGAAAATGAAAAGCTAAAACTCACATTCACTAATAAAGGCGGTAAAATATTGTCCGTTGAAATTAAGAACGAGAAAACTTACAAAGGACAACCCGTTGTATTGTATGACGGAGATGCCAATAAGTTTGGCCTCAACCTGAACATCGGTGGTAAAATTGTAAGCACAAATGATCTTTATTTTACTTCAGCCAAAACCTCAGGTACTTCACTTACCATGCGGGCAACTTATGGCGAAGGCAAATACATTGAGTTTTTCTACGATTTAAAGCCCAACAGCAATAATGTTGCCTTTAACATTAACCTGAATGGATTAAATCAGGTGATCCAAAGCAACAATATTTCTCTAAACTGGGAAGCAACCTTGTTGGAGCAGGAAAAATCACTTAAAAATGAACAACGTTATTCTGCACCTTATTACAAATATGCAGACAATACGCCAGACCATTTAAACATTGCAAAAGATGTTAAGGAAGACCTGACTAAAGGTAAAGTAGAATGGATCGCTTTCAAACAGCATTTCTTTTCCGGTGTATTGATTCCTAAAGATGGTTTTGAAAAAGGAAATCTTGAAGTCAAAGTTAGTACTGAGCCTGGAGAAGTTAAATGGTATGGTGCAAATATGATTTTGCCATTTAACCAACTCGCTGCTCAAAGCTATGCTATGGAATTCTATTTCGGCAACAACAAGTTCTCTGAACTTAAAAAACAAGGCCATGAAATAGAGAAACTGGTAGAAATGGGTTACTGGCCATTAAAATACATCAACAGATTTGTTGTATTGCCAGTGTTCAACTTCCTGGAAGGATTTGGATGGAATTACGGTCTGATCATCCTGGTGTTAACCATTATGCTGAAACTGGTTCTTTCACCACTAACGTACAAGTCTTACGTTTCAATGGCAAAAATGCGTATCCTTAAACCAGAGATGGATGAGATCAAAGCAAAAGTAGGTGAAGACAACCCTACCCTGCTGCAACAGGAATATTTAAAACTGTACAAGCAAGTTGGTGTTAACCCACTTGGAGGTTGTTTGCCAATGCTGTTGCAATTGCCAATCGTAATGGCCTTTTTCTTCTTTTTCCCGAACTTGTTCGAACTTAGAGGACAGAGCTTCCTTTGGATGCATGACCTTTCAACCTACGATGATTTCATTAAATTCGGTTTCCATTTACCATTTATTGGTGATCACTTAAGTTTAATGTGTATCCTGATGACGATATCTACATTGATCTATACCTATTTCAACAACCAGATCTCCGGAGCAACAGGCCAAATGAAGTACATTGGTTATATTATGCCAATCATTTTCCTCGGTGTACTGAACGACTACCCTTCTGGTTTGAACTATTATTACTTCCTGGCCAACATGCTTACTTTCGGTCAGCAGTTCTTAATTAAGAAAATGGTAAACGACGAAAAGATCCACGCCATCTTAAAAGAAAACAAAACCAAACCTCAGGAACCAAAGAAAAAATCAAAGTTCCAGTCCAGGTTAGATGACTATATGCGTCAGCAACAACAAATTAAAGCCCAGGATAAAAAGAAATAATCTGAGTTTAATGTAATATTTTCAAAAGGTGCCCCAAAAAGGCACCTTTTCTTTTTAAATCTGCCGCTCTATTAATTATAATATTAATTTTGATCTGCAAATGATGATGCAGCCATTTAAAAAAAACACAAATGAAATTTCGTAATGTATTATGCGCAGCACTACTGGTAGGCAGCAGTGTTTCTTTAAAAGCCCAAACCGATCCGGCAACTTCCGGATCCCCACGCTTTACTTTCTCCCCTGCTTATGAGTTCTTGCGCTCTACCCATGGGAACTTCTTTAACGGCCCATCCCTTAAAGTGAATTACAATTCCGCCTCTCGCTTTAAACTGGGCCTGGGTATTGAGTATTCCACTTCAGCCGTACATCATGACAACGGCTTTGTTCTTTATCACGTTAAATTCCTCCCTGTTTATGCCAACGTAAAATACGAATTGGCAAAAAAGGGAAAACTTATGCCTTATGCCGAAGCTTCTGCAGGTCTTTCTTTTACCAGATATGATGAGGCTACTGATGAAGAGCCACTTAAAACCACTAAAATCAAGGAAAATGGCTTATATCTATATGGAGGCCTTGGAATTCGTTATGAGGTATGTAAATGGTTTAAACCGTTTGTAGGTGTAGGCCTTAAAGGATTTCAGAATTCCTTCAACGATCTCGATGTTAACCCCCATGGCATTACTTTCCATATTGGAGTAAGTATATAGCCTTCAACTTATAAAGTTATTCATTAATCCAGACCAGACTATGCAAAAAAAACTTACCCTTTTTTTCCTCCTAGCTGCCAGTTTTACTTACGCGCAAAAAAAACCTCTTGATCATACTGTTTATGATACCTGGGAAAGCATTGGGCCTAAACAGCTTTCCAATAATGGCCAATGGGCAGGCTTTAGTATACTGCAGCAAGAAGGTGATGCCAATTTATACTTCAACAACCTGTTAAACAACAGCAAAAAAATAATCCCCAGAGGTTCCTCTCTAAAATTCAGTACAGACTCTAAATATGCTGCATTTTTAATCAAACCACAGTTCAAAGAAACCAGGCTGGCTAAAATCAAGAAGAAAAAACCGGAAGAGATGCCTAAAGACAGTTTAGGTCTGTCTCTTATACACATCTGACGCTGCCGACGAACGTAAAAAAATTTTTTGGAGGGGGAGGGGGGGGTGGGGGGGGGGGGGGGGGTGGGGGGGGGGGGGGGGGGGGGGTTGGGGGGAGGGGGGGGGGGGGTGTGGGGGGGGGGGGGGGGGGGGGGGGGGGGGGGGGGG
>NZ_JAELTV010000317.1 GCF_016429005.1 Pedobacter sp. ASV19 | reverse complement strand
CCCCCCCCCCCCCCCCCCCCCCCCCCCCCCCCCCCCCCCCCCCCCCCCCCCCCCCCCCCCCCCCCCCCCCTTCTTTACTCCCCCGCCCACCACCGCGATCTACACCGGCTAACGTTCGTCGGCAGCGTCAGATGTGTATCCCCCCCCCATTTATTAGCAGTTCCTTTTATTATAAATTGCCCCGTATTAGTAGCTCCGCTTTCACCTCCCGACGGCAGACCAGCTGCATCTCTAAAATTAGGAACACTATTTGGGTTATCTGGCGTCCACGAAAACCCATTTGCTTTGGCATCACCACCGAATACCCTAAATACTGTTACCTCACCTTTAGCAGCACTTACAACTTTACTAACACCACTAGCAACTCCATCTGTAGCAAGGGCTGTGACTGTATTGGCCGTTTCGTGACCAATGATATTCCCCAAAGCTTTACCATCACCCTGAATAAGTGCTTTTGCAGCGGCATACTCCGTCTTTAAAAGATGAACCCCCGGAGACTTTGTAATTGGAGATGTTAACAATTCTCCCGCCGACATACTTTTAACATTATTTACAACAGCTCTAGCAGTAGCTCCCGGATTTTGAACTGCGTTGGCGATAGATTTGAAGTAACCCTTAAAAGAATTTTTAGCAGAAGCCCAGGTATCACTCAAGAAATTTGGTCCTGGCCACATCCCATCCGGATCAATGAAATAGATCGGATTGTCAAATGCATACGCATAAGGAGACCACCTCCTGCCAAGCTCGGCTTTGGGGTCAATAACATTCCACCTACCTATCACCGGGTCATAGAACCTTGCTCCGTAATCCAATTGGTCTAAACTCAGCTCTGTTTGTTTCTCTTTTCCATTATACCTGTACAAGTTATTCGGGCTTGTTCCTTTAGCATTGCCAGGGTTCATCTCCAATCCAAAGGCATAATAGTCCTGCACCTGTGAAATCTCCCCGTTCTGTTTCACCATTGCCCTGGTATTGCCCAGATGGTCTTTTATCATGTATTCATAGGTATAGCTGGAGCCTGGTATTGCTCTGCCTTCTTCGGTCTGAATGAATTCTATCGTATTATTGCTGTATTCTATACCACCTATATAATCCCGGATGCTGCTTCCATAAACCTTTCTCAGCTTCTGACCTGTGGCATCATAAGTGTAGTTCAGGGTTTCTCCTGTACTGGTCTTGGTGATGGTTTTAGGCAGATTCAACATATTGTATGCGATTGTAATTCCTTTACGGCTGTCTGATTTCTGGTTCCCGTTCTCATCATACTGGTAGTTGCTGCTTTGGGCAGCGGTACCCGCATCGGTTATCCCCATCAGCTGGTTCCCTTTTACAGTTCCGTTGGTATAATTATAGGCAAAATTATTGAAATATGCCGTAGAGCCATTGGTTCTTTTTAAGGTATTGATGTTTCCCATCACATCATAGCTGAGCTCTTCATTGAACTTATCAACTGCACCAGATGTCGCGTAACCGGCTTTGGTTAACCTGTTTAGATTATCATAATCATACAGGTAATTTTGTTTGGTTTCACTTAATCCAAGGCCTGCAGGCACTTTGGTTTTCCAGTTCATGCCGCTGATGTTCCCATTAAAGGCATTGGTTCGGTCAGCATAGGTCAGCTCCATTCCGAATATGGTTTTGGCATCCACGGTGTTGGGATCATTGACCTTGGTCATCCAGCCTCTTGAATTGTAGGCATAGGTATTGCTTTGGGTAAAATTGCTGCCATCTGTGCTGTGCACGGATTTCTTCAGCAACTGCCCAACTTCATTATAATCCAGTTTACTCAATACCACTTCTGCTGCTCCATTGATGGCTTCAAAGGAAGCCAGTTTCCTTCCCATATGGTCATATTCATAGCGGTTGGCAACAGTAGTGACTGTACTACCCGCATGATGCACTCGGTTACTGACCGTGAGTTCTCCTGCAAAATTGTAGGTATTTTCTATTTCATCGTAATTGTTCGCATTAACAGCTCCACCAAGGTAATGCTGTTTATAGATCTTTACTATTCTGGCTTCTTCATCGTAATAGTTCACTGTCCACAGGAAATCGTTTGTGGTGTTCAGTACTTTTACTTTACTGGCCGTGAGCAGGGTTTTGAGTTTCTTACTGTAACTGTTGCTTTGGTTATTTGGAATTCCCGGGATACTGTAGTCGTCATAGTAATTGATCAGCTGGGATTCTGTTCCATTTTGGGGAAAAGCCACATTTGTATAATCTGCTGCTGACCTGCTTTCCCAGAGTATGGTTTGCCCGTCCACCAGGCCTTGTAATGCAGCCCGGGAAAGTGTGGTGGTATTGGTATAGATTCCAGAGCTCACGACCCGGCCAAAGGCATCATACTTACTGTATACCCATTGTTTGTTCTTGCTCAGCAGGCTGTCCTGGCTGAGTACCACCTGATCCAGTTTGTTATAGACCATCCGCTCCCATTCTTTACCTGGAATCTTTTTCTCAATAAGCCTCCTCCTGCCATCATAATGATATCCATAGATAAAGCTTTTAAATACAGCATCACTCTCGGTAAAACTACTGATGGGATTTTGACCATTGTCATTTACGGCCGGAGGCAGTACGTAACGAAGGTTGCCCAGGTCATCATACACATAATAGGTAGAGAGGGATTTGGTATCGGTTTCCCAGATCCGTTTGAGCACTATATGGTCTTCAAAATCTTTGTACTCATCAATGGTTCCGGCCTTAAAATTACCATCTACCCAGTTTTCATCCATTGTAGTCGTTTTGTATAACTTACCGGCAGCATAGGTGCCCGATGTGGCTCCATTGGCAGTCACCGTCCACAGTTTAACCTCTGCGGCATTGGTGCCATAGCTCATCACTACGGTCCTGCCGGCTAAGTTGGTCCGGCTGGCAGCAGGCTGCCAGATATCTCCTGGTGCACCTTGTTGAACAACCCGGTTTAATGGACTGGCTTCAAAGACCGTTTGGCTATAAGGACTTGGGATGGCCGTATAGTTCTGTCCGGTCTGAGCATAAAATGTCTTTTGGGCACTGGAGCTATAGCCACTCGCTCCGTTTAAAGCATCAGTTCTATAACTTCCGGCGGTACCGCTGGTACTATAAGGAAGGTATTTAGTCGCTTCTCTGCCAAAAGCATCATAAGCTACAGGTTGGACAACATCCTTAAAGCTCGGACTGCCCTGAGTAGTCACCGTTTGAAGCGGACGACCAAGGCCGTCAAAATACTGGATGCTTTGGTTTACCTCACAAACGTTCCGCTGGGCATCTATATTTGCATCCGAGACATTGGGAACTTTAAAAACCCGGGTACTGATGTAGTTCTGGTTGGCGCTGGGTACACCGGCAAATGTCGCACAGTTCTTAAAACTGATACCCGTGATGTAAATTCTCACGTTTCTACCGGATGGGATGTAAAAGCCGGGTTTTAAGGTGACACTTGCTTTACCCGTGATTTCTGTTTCGTTGTTATAAATATTTACAATGTTGTCCTGAACCTGGGCATAAGTATTCGAGGTCAGGAAAATTGAGGCCAGGACTGCAAAGGAATATTTGATCCGCTTTGCCACGTTTGATTTTGTTGTCATATGGAGCGCTGGTTAGGGTTTGTAGTGATAGATGTTACTTTTTATAATATTTCCGTTTTGATCCAATACTGCGCTCAGGCGCAACAGGGAATCATATCTATACTGTACTCCGCTTCCATTCGCTTTAACTCGACTAATAAGTCCCTTTGTCATATCATAATCGAAACTCTCAAGCTCAGAATTCGTTGGATATATCGATACATTATCAATTAAACTCCCTAAACCAAATGAAATATTATTTGAACCATTATGCACAAATGGAACAGTATAATAGGTCCATTTTGTCCCTTCCTTTTCCCACCAGCTTTTTATATAACTACCTTGTTTAATTGTATTTCCACTTATAGTATAAATCCCACTGTAAGATTTTAGCCCGTATTTTGGAGTGGACGTAATTTGAGGGCCATCAACTTCTTCAAAACCATTGAAGTAAATCTCATTGGCACTTGCATTTGTAACTGCTGCAATTGGCAAAATACCATTAGAGTGATATATAAATGACTTTGTCATACCAGCAATATTATCAAACTGCACCAGTTGCCCCATTTGGTTGTAAATAGTTGCCTCAAAATATTTGCTATATCCTGCATTAAAAGAAAATTCTCCATTCAAAACATTTGTTAATGGTGAATATTGAACTGGCGATTCCGAAGCAAATTGAAATTGCTTTGAAATATAGATTTGATTATCTAAAAATTCTTTAAACAAGTTAAGCCCACTCTTCTTAACAAACTCTTGTCCTGCACTCTCTACACATTCCGTTTGTTCAACAACATAATCAAGCATATTCTTTGTCTGCATCTTTAATAATGCTGAAGTAGAGGGGTCGACTGAGGAGGAAGATATGTTATAATCCATTGGATATTTATAATGGATTATATCGAAACTACCATTACTCAGAGTATGCTTTTTCCTTGTAATTTGTATATGCTGCGGATTATCGTAGAAAAATTCCGTAATATCAGAAACAGGAACTTGACCTGATGGGTTATAGGTAATTTTAGTGTTCTTTTTCAGATAGAACCATTCAGATGTATAATCCATTTGGCCAATGTTAATTTGAATCATATTTGCCATAGCAGGACAATACTTATATAGACCAGTTTTATATCCTTTAATTTGATTTCTATTTAAAGTTGGTTCAAAATAATACTCATTAATCTCCTTATAAGTAGTATCCCCAGATGCAGTTAAGTATGTCGTTTTCTCTGGCAATCCTCTTCCCCAACCTCTGGAGGAAGGAACTGGAAAAGGAAATCCTCGCGTAATTTGATCTCCAACAAAAGAGAAAAGATATTCGATACTTCCTCCCTCTCCATTTTCACCAAGTTTCTCTACAACGCGTGTATAGCTAACCGGAGATCCCTCTGAGAAGAATAATTCACTATTACTTTGCGAAGTAACAGTAACGAAGGTTTGCCACCCCATGCAGTTTGGAAGCGGATTCCCCGTCCCTGGACTGCAGGTTTGACCTCTTTGAGTAGTATATATGTAATTAGGAAGTGATAAAATTGTACCAGAAGATCGGTCTTGATCCCCCTTGGTTAAGTATTCGTATTTTCTTATATTGTATTGATTAGTAACAGGATCATAGTTAGTTAACTTTTTAATCCTAAGTCCACCAGCAGCAATTTTGTAGTTGTAACCAACCACAACTGGAGCAGAGAAAGAAACCCGGCCATATTCTTGTATTTCCCTAACTGTTACATTTACCGTATAAGTACCTGGCAAGAGTTCTAACACCGTAGTTGTGTTTTTTTTATTTGCTCCGTTTAAACTCCAGCTGTTAGTACCATTTATAAGTTTTATTTCTGTTGTATTCGGATCATTTGAACATGAGGAACCTCCTCCATTACAATTATCTCTATACGTTGTAAAGGTCATCACTTCACTTCTTTCTAATGTAAATGTTGCTGTAGAGGTTCCAGATCCATCAGTTGAATAGCGCCGAACTAACGTTTCCGGATTGTATTGTATAATCGCTTCTTTCTCTCTGTCTCTTATACACATCTAAAAAAGGGGGGGGGGGGGGGGGGGGGGGGGGGGGGGGGGGGGGGGGGGGGGGGGGGG
>NZ_JAELTV010000316.1 GCF_016429005.1 Pedobacter sp. ASV19 | reverse complement strand
GCCGTAAGGTCAGTAAACAGGTAACTTCCTTACTTATCCCGGGGAGCTACTGGTTCCCGGTTCTGACATCGTCCAATCCTTTCGACACCTCATCGATCGGTTCGCTTTCGCTCGTCTTCTTAACACTTACCTGGCACCTCTTACGATGCCTTTTCCACTAACGCTCGCCACCATGGCTCTTTACCACAGCAACTTAGTGGTGGTTTGGCTTCGGCACCTGTATGCCGAGCCGAGGGGCCCGCCCTCATCTTTAACACAGCATTGCTTGTTTCACAACTAGCATTCGTGCCACTCAATAGCCTGGGTTCTGTGTCAAATTCGGATTGGCATCTATCTCACTTTGTGGAATCGGGTAAAGTAAATGTTTGGTACTGGCGTTCACTTTACCTATAGAATGCAGAAAATCCAGTCCGTATTTTCCATTGTTCACTCTGATCAGATCAAACCAGCGCTGTCCTTCAAAAGCAAGTTCCATCCGCCTTTCGTGGAGTACCGCATTTCTAAATCCATCTACTGATAATCCCGAAGTGATATTACCTAAACCCGCACGGTTTCTTACCCTGTTTAAAAATGGTTCCGCTGCAGCGGTTTGGTTCAGCTCATTCAAAGCCTCGGCCTGCATCAGCAACACATCAGCATAACGAAGCACGGGAAAATCTGCGGGACTGGTATTGTAATCTGGAGAGATACTTTTAGAGACCAAAAACTTACGCAAATTATAGCCTGTAGTAGAATAGGAACTGCTGTAAGATTTGCCATCAAACGCCGGACCGCCCTGATAAAGTACCGTCAGATCTTTACGCTTATCCCCGCTTTCATAGGCGTTCACAAACTCCTGTGTTGGCTGGTCCCAGCCATAACTGCCAGCCACAAAATCTGCATTTCTGGGTCCGGTAAAAGTACTAACCCACGAAGCCTGGTTAAAATCATCAAAGAAACCATAGGTTACTGCTCCACTATACTGCACCTCAAACAAAGACTCTATCGTATTCTTTTTAGTCGCAGAAAAATTGTCGCCGTAATTTGCATTTAGGTCATACCCTAAAGCTGTGACCTGTTTACACAAGTCTATGGTTTTTTGGTATTCATTAAGCGTCAGATACACTTTAGCCAGTAAACCGGTAGCTGCTCCTTTTGAAGCCCTTCCCAAATCTGTTGAAGAATAAGACGAACCAGGTGGCAATAAACCAATCGCCTCCGTCAGATCCTGTACAATAAGATTATATACCTCGGCCTTAGAACTACGTTTCAGTTTAAGGTCATCTCCAACAACCTGAGGTTTGGTTATTAACGGTATATCTCCAAATAAACGTACCAGAGTGAAATAGTATAAAGCCCTTAAAAATTTAGCCTCTCCCAACACACGATTTTTCAATTGGGCATCCATGTTGATATCAGGTACTTTCTGCAAAACAATATTACATTGTAAGATACCTGGTGCAGGCCCTCTGTATAAGTCCAGTACGCCGGCGTTATCTGTAGAAGTCACAAAATTAGCCTGATCTTGTGTTTCAATACCATCCGTACCGCCTCCGGCACCCACCACACTATTTCCTGCCATGATATCTGTAGCCCATACCCTCAGATTATAAAGTTTCGGCCGTTGTAAGGGTTGGTAAGCGGCGTTTACTGCATTCACAGCATCTTCTGCAGTTTTATAAAAATTAGCTGTATTTACAGTATCCAAGGGAGCCTTGTCCAAAAAACTTTTTTTACATCCTCCTAGCAGAACCAGGCCGGCAAATACGCATATAGAGATATATTTCTTCATGTCTTGTAAATTCTTAAAGTGAAACATTGATACCTAAGCTTAGTGTCCGGGTTACCGGGTAAACACTAAAGTCAATCCCATTAGCGCCAACCTCAGGATCAAACCCTGTATATTTTGTAAAAGTATATAGGTTTTGGGCCGCCGCATAAACACGTATTTTATTGATTTTCATCCGTTTAACCAATTGCTCAGGCAAACTATAACCTAGAGTTACGTTCTTGATTCTCAGGTAGGAGCCATTTTCAAGAAAACGATCAGATGGCCGGCTGTTTTTATTAGGATCATTAAAGATAGCTCTTGGCATGCTGTTACTAGTTCCCGGTCCGGTCCATCTTCCTAAAGTTCTTTCCGTTTGGTTTTGCGCAACAGACATACTTTCCTGGTAAATATTATTGGCATTGAAAATATCATTACCGTATACTCCTTGTAAAAAAACAGCCAGATCAAAACCTTTATAACTAAAGGTATTGTTCATGGCATAGGTAAACTTAGGGTTGGGATTACCTATGATCATTCTATCCTGATCATTGATCACACCATCATTGTTCAGGTCTTTAAAACGGATATCGCCCGCAGATGTCCGGTTGAAAGGATCCATCCCGGTTACCTGCGCAGCATGCGCATCTACATCAAACTGAGTCTGAAAGATACCCTGCGTTACAAATCCATAGAAAGAATTAATAGGATAACCTACTGTATTGGTATTCAAATTGCCATTTAGGCCAATGCTTCCACCATACAATGGCGTATTATCACTTAAAGCAGTAAGCTTATTTTTATTAAAAGAAATATTAAAGCTGGTGTTCCACTGGATTTCACCTGTCAGGTTATTGCTGTTTACGGCAATTTCAATTCCTTTATTCTCTACTTCGCCTGCGTTAACTGGTGGTGGTGTTCCGGAATAACCGGTAGAAATTGGCAGAGTTACCGGAACAAGCATATCCGAGGTCTTCTTCAGGTAAGCGTCAACAGATAAACTGATCCTTTGGTTAAGGAAAGCAGCATCCATTCCAATATTACTTTGCTTAACTGTTTCCCAGCGCACATTTGGATTTGCAGCGGTAAGGGCAATAACAGCAGGCACCACCGTACCATTGAATACATATACTCTGGAATCAAGTCCTGAGGCAAAAGTGTAATTTCCTATATTCTGGTTTCCTGTAGTTCCATAACCAGCACGGAACTTCAAATCATTGAAAAAGGAAATGTTTTTAAAAAAGGGTTCCTGTGAAATCCTCCAGGCAAGAGAAGCAGATGGAAAAGTACCGTATTTATTGTTTTCTCCAAAGCGGGAAGAACCATCTCTCCTAATCGTAGCCGTTAAGAGATACCGATCTTTATAGGCATAATTGGCTCGTCCCATAAGTGAAAACAAAGCCCATTCTGAACCGCCGCCCTGCAATACTGCTGGCCCGCTCCCATTACTAAGCTGCTGCGTCAGATCGCTGGCAAAACCACTTACATTACCACCTGCAAAATTATAATGATTGCTTTGTGCACTGGTACCCACGAGTATGGTCACATGATGGTCTTGGTTAAAAACTTTGTCGTAGGTAAGGTAGTTGTCCAGATTATAGGTAAGGCTTTTATTGTATTGCTCAGCCAGATAAGAACTTGGTTGTGCAATTGGCTGGTAATTATATTTGGGAGACCAGGTCCGGGTATTCCAGAAGGAGGCCTGGATACCTGCTGTACTTTTGAAAGTAAGCTCGGGGAGGAATTTAATCTCTGCATATACAGAACCTAAAACATTGTATCCCTGCGTGCTGTTCTCTACCAACTTAGCCTTGGCTACCGGATTAATGATATCACCATACCACTGCGCCTGACCAATTGGCCCAGCATAAGAACCATCAGCATTAAAAACCGGAATAACCGGATTGGCCGCCATAGCCGACCGGATATCGTAGGCCCCGCTGGGTTTATAATCATGATTCAGTGTTAAATTATTCCCCATTTTTAGCCAGCTAAAGACTTTATGGTTAGAGTTAAATTGTGCAACATAACGGGTGTAGCTGGTATTGTTTACAATTCCTTTCTGATCCAGTACGTTCCCAGAAATATAATAGTCAGAACGTTCGCTTCCTCCAGAATAAGACAATGAATAATTCTGGATCGGGGCGGTATCAAAAAGTTCCCCAAGCCAGTTGGTACCTGCGCCAAATGAGACCGGGTTGGCATAAGCCGGATTGGTAGGTTGGTTATTATTGGTCAACAACTCATTATTCAATTGGGTAAATTGTGTAGCGTCAAGCATTTTTACCATACTGGTTGCCTTCTGAATCCCGCCAAAAAAGTCAAAATTGAGATGGCTCAATCCTGAACTTCCTTTTTTTGTGGTAATGATCACTACGCCGTTTGCCCCCCTGGATCCGTAAATTGCAGAGGCAGAAGCATCTTTTAAGATGTCCATAGAGGCAATATCATTGGGATTCAGCGTATTTAACGAAATATCTGTAGGTACACCGTCAATTACCAGTAAAGGGTCACTGTTGTTAATAGTTCCTGTGCCACGTACTCTCAAGGTAACATTACTACCAGGTGCACCGGGAGTAATCACTTGTACACCAGCAGCACGTCCCTGTATGGCCTGCCCGGCATCAGGTACAGACTGACCGGCAATATCCTTACTATTTAATGAAACAACAGACCCGGTTACGTCTTTCTTCTTTTGCGTACCATACCCCACCACGACCAGTTCGTCCAGCGATTGTACAGAATCTGAAAGTTCAATATCTAAAGAGCTTTTCCCGCCTACAGCAATTTCCCTGGTCTGAAAGCCAATGGATTTAATGATCAGAATGGCACCTGCACCACTCACATTTAATCTAAAATTGCCATTTACATCTGTTAAAACAGCATTCGAGGTTCCTTTTTCAGTTACAGTAGCCCCTGGAATGGCTGCACCATGGCTATCTTTTACCACACCGCTCACTGGTTGGCTTACCTGATATCGCACCACCGCCGGTGGTAAGGCCAGTGTATTTCTGGTAAAGCCTGCTGAAGGTAACCATATCACTGCCAGCAGCAGTTTAATTCCTAAGTAATCGTGTTTCATACGCTTGGTTTAGTTTATAATTGGTTAACAATTCCGGGGATGAGGCCCCTCAGTTTTGTGAATGCTAAGAAATAACATTTAGAATGAACCGGGCAATCCCAGCAAATCAATTTCTATTCAAAATGTATCATTTTATAAAATTTGAGAAAAAGGATGAATTTGGAATGATAACTTTACCATCATACCGATATAATTAAGTTGAAAAGGATCCTTATTTTTTTGCTGTTCCTGATCTCTGCAGCCAATGCCGGTTTTGCGCAGGGATCCTCTTATTATTTCAAAAATTATCAGGTATACAACGGGCTTTCCAGTAATACCATAACTTCCATTCTACAAGACCATAAAGGATTTATGTGGTTTGGAAGCCGTAACGGACTCAATCGTTTTGATGGCAATATGTTCCGGGTCTTCAGAAATAATCCAGCTGATACCGCAAGTATTGGAAGCAATTCTATTTTTAGTTTATATGAAGACCATGATCAGCAATTGTGGGTAGGCACCTACAAAGGGATTTACTTGTACAATCCTATAAAAGAAACCTTTAGTACATTTAAACGTATCCCGCAGGGTGAAGTACGTTACATTAAAGGAGATCAAAAACACAATCTGTGGTTGGTGTCAGATCTGGTTTTGTATCGTTACAATACCCTTAGTAAAAAGCTCTTCACTTACCGTTTTGATAATGATCCAACTATTAATATCCATCTTTCTCCCGGCGGAGTACTTTGGGCAGCTTCTGCAAGTGGTCTGATCCGTCGTTTTGATCCTCAAAACCAAAACTTTAAAGTTTATAACCTGTCTCTTATACACATCT
>NZ_JAELTV010000315.1 GCF_016429005.1 Pedobacter sp. ASV19 | reverse complement strand
TTATCGTTCCATCCGGAAAGCATTCATCAGTTGAATAAGGCATTGATATAATGACAAAATCATTAATATACTTTCCTGATCCAAGAAGTAAAGGGAGAACCTCTCCAGACTCTTTAGATAATTTTAAAGCCTCTATCTGTTGGGTTGGGTTACAAAACTCAGCATGAAATTTTATAGAAATAGAATGTTCCTCAAGGGTATCTCCAGTTTTCTGCAGCCTTGGTTTTCTTCCAAGTAATTGAAATTCTCCATATACAGCTTCATCGCCATCAGTACTAAAACTACTGAAGCTGAATATTCCGTCAAAAACAATACTCCCTAATTGCGCAAACATTAATACTTGATCCTTTCTTTGTTATTGAAATGTTTTCTCATCATTGCATCAAATTGGCTTTTTAATTCTTTTGATAGCATTTTTGCATCACCTTGCGTAGCACCTCCAGAAAGATTAATCACTGGAGCAAATGTTATATTGTTTCCACCATAACCGCCAGACGATCGCAATGGAATCCTTCCGGATCCGTTATAGTTTGCAACCTTACCCATTACCCCATTCATAGCGCTGATTAAGGGTTGTGCTTTTATGCTGCCGGCAATTGTTTCAACCAACCGAATTCTATGTATATCGCGGAGTGGACCAACTTTAGCTGGCGAGAAGGGAAGGAACTCGCGAACTTTCTTTACAATTTCCTTAATAGCTTCTATAGGTTTAGAGGCCATTGCCTTTATACCTTTCCAAATTGAAGTAACGATATTTTTTCCAGCGTTGAAAAACATCACATGGACATTAATGAACCAGGACACGCCTTTAAAGAACACTTTCTTGACGTCCTCCCAAACTTTAACAAAAAAAGTAGAAATAGAAGCCCAGTGCTTGAAAATTAAACCATAAGGAGTATAATTTAAAAACATTGATTTTAGCCACTCCCATGTTGCAAGGAATATTCTTTTTACGTTAGCCCAGAGTTTTATAAAAAAGGCTTTTATCTTGTCCCAATTTCTATATATTAAATACGCAGCTACAGCTATAGCGGCGATAACAATAAGCATAGGATTGGCCAACATTAGCTTTCCAACCTGGAAGACGAGTCTGCCCATGAACCCTATTGCCTTTCCAAGTCCCATAAATACCCCAATCGCCTGACTAGCAGTTTTAGCGATGACACCAAAGGCAAGCGCAGCTCCACCGGTGACTATTTTAAATGCAGCAAAATACGCAAGCCCTTTTGCAAGACTATTCACTAACTGCTTATGCGTCATAATAAATTTTGTAATCTTTTCTAGTATTATAGCTAAAGACCCAATCAATTTTTTTAATTCAGGAGCATAGCTTGCACCTATGGCTGCTCCAGCATTTATAACTCCAGCCTTGAGCCTATTGTATTGACGGATTGTACCGCCCATCACAACATTTACTTTAGAATTTAATGTAGCCTGATTGGATAATTTATGTTGGAATTCATTAAATGACGAAACACCTTCTTTACCTAAAAATTCTAAAAAGTCGGTTGATAAACCCTGTTTTCCAGAAAACGGGTTAAGTATTTTTGCTATTGTTTGAGAATCTAACCCTTTTAATTTACCAATTTCAGCTGTAAAGGCAGCTATACCTTTAAAATTGTTTTTCTTGTCATAAAAGTCTAAAGTTACGCCATACTCTTTCGCAACTTCATTTGCTTTCTTTAACTTCTCCGCTGATCTTAATCCATCAAAAATTCTCCTAAAATTATTACCAACTGTTTGACCAGAGAGGCCTCGTCTTATAAAAATTCCCATAAGGGCCCCTAGATCCTTAGCAGATTGAAGTCCATTAACTCCTAAGTTATGCGCTCCAAGTCCGGCCTTTGAAAATGCCTCGCCCATTTCCTGCACGGCCTCTGCACCATCTTTCCCAATTCCAGAGTTTTTTAATCTGGCAATCAAATCGGTCATACCAATCATTTCTTTAGGCAGGATCCCCATATCCTGTTTCATCCTGGCAGCAAATTGTGCGATTGAATCGGGCGGAACATGAAACATAACTGATAATTTCTCAACAGCATCCCCAATACCGCCAAGTATTTCTTTAGGTTCAATACTATTCTCCCTTAATACACGAATCATTTTCATGTACTCGGCAGCGCTCTCTCCATATTTGATGGCTGCCCCGTTGGCATATGCTGTTAAATCATTAAATACTTTTTGATTCAAAGTATTTCCATCACCTAATAATTCAGCTTTCATCTGAAGCATAGCATCTTCCTGATCAGCAAAAGCCTTTGTTGCAGCAATGAGTGGAGCAGCTGCAGCTATACCTGATTGTATAGATTCTTTACCATATTTAGTTGCCGAAGAGGAGAGTTCTTTGAGTTTTTTCTGAGCTTTTGCAGCAGCAGAAGCAACAACCGCACTCATCTTATCCATGGCGGATAAGATGAGTGCTATTTCTATTCTTTTAGGGTTCATTATGATTCGGCTGGAGTGTGCAAATAATTATGAAGTTTTGAGGCCTCATTAAACCAGGACATGAGTTCTCTGGATGGACAATCTAATAGTTCCTGCTTTGACCACCCGGTAAAATGCGCTGTGAAAACAATGTCCGCAGCGCTTATTAAAAATTTAGGCTTGAAACCTGGATGTTTATTTTATTAAAATCTTTTCCTTTTAATTTTTCAAAATCTTCCATTGGAATAGATTTTCCATCAATTTTGGTAGCAAAGTGCATTATAGCAACCATGTATTTATCCTCGTCTCCGTCTATAATTTTTTGAACATTCATCATGTCCCTACCAATAAGTTCTCTAACAATTACCTCTCTGTCTCCGGATATCTTAAAACGTTTGATCTGGTTTCCATTTTTGTAGGTAGCGGTTTCGATACCCGCTTTTAAATCTGCAGGAGTTTCATAGACAAACTCAACCTGTTCTTCTTTTTTCTTTAAATCCTCTTTCATAATTTTATTTATTCATTAAAAAAGCATCCACCGGGACGATTGAGGATCATCCACGGCTTCAGCTTTATGAGTTAAACTCCTAAGTTGGCCCGGTACTGGGCGAGTAGATCTACTCCATCTACTATATAAATATTCGCTTCAGCATCGTACTCAACTATATCTTCTCCATCAATTTCGAGTTTGTAATAGCTACATGATAAGTTGCTTTCTAATTCGACATTATCTTTTGCCTTAAACTGGCCACCTGGAGAATCATTTGGACGTACAGTAAGGTAAGCGATCCCCGGGAGCTGACCTGTTCTTGAGCCATCCTCATATTGATCAATACTAAATCTTACCTGAATCTTTACGGCCTGGTAAAAATTTGAAAACTTTTTAATGGCTTCCTTATAGTAAGAATTCCATTTAATTTTGGCTTCCATTTTTTCCATTCCAGAACTATAATCCAATTCACCAATTAATCCCAATGGCGAATGGGAAGCTGTTTTTGATTTAAGAACCGGCAGGTTTACTTCGTCTGCTTTTCCAATCCAATTTGCACCATCAACATATATATTTGAATTGATGACTTTATTAATCACAATACCCATGGTCTTAGAATTATTTTAAATTGTTTAACAAAGAGATATCCATTATTGACAAGAAGGTAATTCTCTCTGCAGGCGTAGAACCCATGTAGATCTTCCTGAAGAAGATATGACCATCAGCTAGGCCTTCAGGTGTATTATCTGCTGGATCATAAAGAACTTTACTCCCGGGGAGAATTGCGCCTCTTTTAATTAGGGTCCTAATAAAAGAATTTCCTTCTTCGCGAACCACATCAATAAAGGCCTGGGTTATTCCCTTATCAATGTAAGGTAATGCAGCTAACTCCATGCTTTTACTAACAATATCATCGATTCTGGTAATATTTGAAAAGGTTCTCGGACCAGCTGCAGAAGGGAACGAAGCATTTCTATTTCCCCACGTTCTGATACCTGTCCCATACAAATTAAGCACAGTTGTGATACCAGCACCATTCAAAACACTAGTATCTGCAGAAGAATCACTAATCGAAGCAGAAATCTCAATTTCAACTCCCTGGCAAACGATTTCCCGGTTCGATGATGATACCCAAAAGCCACCATTGGTAGCGTCATTATCTACCGCCTGTCTAATGCCGGCTAAAAAAGCAGAATACGGAAAATCCACGTTCTGATTCGTTGCCGGGTCATATTTCTTCAACATTGGAAAAACAAGTTCTGTTCTCTCATGGCTGGTATTGAAATTTATTGTACCGGTAGGACCTCGGCCAGCAAGCGCTCCACTGACAACGGTTCCAGCTGGCGCATCCTGGTAATAGATACCTCTATATTTGTCTGCAAGAGTCCTGAAATTAGTTGCTACACCTGATAGAGTACTAAAGAACGGTGTAATGAAGATACCAGGGTCAAAACCAAACAAATTGAAGCACAATTCAAAACAGGTAGCTCCAGTTCTAACTCCAGAAGTATTCGTGCCATTGATCACTGAAGCTGTGACAGCAGAGATATTTAACTTTTTATAAGTAAACTTCAATACTACAGCATTTGCAATAGCTGATCCAATTACAGCAAAATTTCCGAATTCGTCGAGGGTATAATCTACATCCTTAACATAGGTTGTGGGCGCACCAGCTGAATCTAAAACGGTAACAGTGCCAATAGGAGCGAAGGCAAGCTTTAAAACGCCATTAGTTACAGTTTGACTTTCTGCAGTTACTGCAGTTGTATGCAATGTTGGATCAAATACATTAACAACAATTACGGTTGTCGCTTTCTGTGCTGCAATAACATTTAAAGCTTGTGGAATAGTAAAACCCGGAACTTGTTTTCCGAACTGGTCAAAGTCCTTTGTCCCAAGTACCAGAATGGGTTTATTCTTATCGCCTAATGGTGCAATACCTACCAGGCCGATAACTCCAGATTTAACAATGTTATAGGTACGACCAGCAACGTCTACATTGATAGTCTCGGATCCGTGAAGAAAATCTGACATTTTTTAATTATTAGTTGGTTTAACTTCTGGTTTCTTTACCTGGTCAATTTGCTCTACCAATTTTGATAGACCAATTAGAGACTGCACCTGTACCGCATCTTCAGGTAAATCATGCGGACCTGCTCCCTGTGCTAAATAATCCTGCCCCTCATGTGAAAAGGACAGGATGGAGTTACCATGGTATAAATATTTTTTCATCTATAAAATTGTTAGCCCTTTAAATGGTGGCCCAGTTTCTTCCTGGACATCCTGAATCACTACTGCTTTGGTTCTAAAATCTAATGAGTACTCAAAGACATTTTTAACTTTTTGTTCAAATCGCATTCCTGCATATTTGAAGGGTTCACCGTCTGTAGGTTGATAGCCGGTTAAATGCTTTTTTACAAAGTTTCCTAATGCATACACTCCATTGTTACCTCTTATAGTCCTGCTCTGTAGTAAAATGCTGAACATTACTGAAGAACTTTGATAAACTATATCAAAACTATTTGATATAGGATCCGGCTCTTCATTACTAAATGCAACTATAATTTTGGTTTTTCCAAATGGTAACTCATAATCAGAATCGTTCTGTCCGATTACTTCAATCGTTATTAACTGATTTAAATTCTTCGAAACCAACCATGCAACAATTTCGTTTTCAATTACTCCGAAGTCCATCATAGCTGCTGTAATTCTGCGAACAAGCTTTTACCGTCCCACTTACTCGTAACTTTCATAACGCCATACTCTCCTAAAAACTGTATGATGGAGTATAAAATGGGAGACTTTCCTGGTCTCAATGAACTGGCTGTCTCTTATACACATCTGACGCTGCCGACGAACGTTAGCCGGTGTAGAT
>NZ_JAELTV010000314.1 GCF_016429005.1 Pedobacter sp. ASV19 | reverse complement strand
CCCCCCCCCCCCCCCCCCCCCCCCCCCCCCCCCCCCCCCCCCCCCCCCCGATTCTAATGATCCCGCGCCCACCGACACCCACACCGGCTAACGTTCGTCGGCAGCGTCAGATGTGTATAAGAGACAGCCCGAACAATAACAATAATATAAGTTGGTATATTCTTTTCATTTACAATCTAAAATCGTCGCTAAGTTAATTTAAACACATGTTAAAAAGTGTTAAAAGTAAAATTAGTTCAATTGCTCACTAATTTTGCCAAAGCGTCTTTCGCGTTTCTGGTAGTCTACAATAGCTTCAAACAGGTCTTCCCGCCTGAAGTCGGGCCATAAGGTTTCTGTAAAATATAATTCGGTATAGGCCATTTGCCACAGTAAAAAATTACTGATCCTATGTTCGCCACTTGTCCTGATCATCAATTCAGGGTCAGGAATATTATATGTACTTAACTGAGAAGAAAAATTCTCTTCCGTTATATCTCCAATTCCGATCTCTTTGTCCAGTACTTTTTGAGCCAGTTTTTTTGCTGCATCTACAATCTCCCATTTCGCACTATAGCTTAATGCGATGGTTAAAGTACAACGCGTATTGTGCGCCGTTTTTTCCATGGCATCCTTCAGGTCATCGATACATTTCTGAGGCAATGATGAAGTATCTCCTATGGCATTCAGCCTGATATTATTTGCAGTAAGTCTTGGTGTTTCCTGATTAATGGTAGAAATGAAAATCTCCATGAGTGCGTTAACCTCCTCCACGGGACGGTTCCAGTTTTCTTTGGAAAAGGCATAGATTGTTAGGTATTTAACCCCAATATCTGCGCATCCTTCTACAATATCTTTTACAGATAACACTCCATTTTCATGACCGAAAACCCTGAATTTACCCTGATTTTTTGCCCATCTGCCGTTACCATCCATTATAATTGCAATGTGCTCAGGTAAACGCGTAAGGTCAATTTGTTCTTTAAATCCCATCTAACTATATGAAAATGATCCCCAAAAGTCTAACATTTTTGGGACACAAAGGTAAAATTTTCTGTGATTATTAGTCTATTAATATGAAAATCATGCTAAAAGGTAAAACATTTTTCGGATAAAAATGTATACGAGATTCCAATTTGCATAAACATATAGGTATCTCTTTTTCTTGAATCTCCTCTTTGACTGCCTGGCGGCCTGTGTCCGGACGGATCAGCCAGGAAGATATGCATATAGTCATCTCCCTGGACCGGATATTTATAAGCCCCGCTCACATCGTCCAGATAATCGGTATAGGCTGTTCTATATCCCAGCTGGGAGAAAAAACTCCAGTTCGAATTAAAATTAAACTTCACGCCTGCCCCATAAGGAATACTGATTGCATAATTTCTATAGGGCGTACTCTGTCCCTCTGTTTTATACAGTCTCAGATCTCTCGTCTCTCCATCAATTTTAATCCTGGGATTAAAAATAACGCCACCAAGACCAGCATAAATATAAGGCGTAAAGTTCTTTCGTCCCCCACCAGCAAAATAGTCAAAAAAGTTAAAATCAACCTGTGCACTCACTTCATTTAGAGGGGTATAAAATTTCAGATTTCTATCTTTGAAATCTGCGTTGGAAGACTGTGAATCATCTCCGGTGATACGTCCATAGTTATAATGAAGTCCAAGGGCCCAATGTGAATTAAAATTAAGTTTCGCAAAAATGCCTGCAGACATACCAGTAAATTTCACAGGATTATCCGGGTTAAGGTCCCCCATATAACCTGCTGCACCGGCACCAAGCCCAACTTCCCAGGCCTGAGCCCTGGCCCCTGACGCAGTCACCAGGATCAATATAAAATGGAGCAACAGTGATTTAAATTTCATTCTAATAATTCCGCGTGTCTATTCCCCAAAGCAATTTATTTCTTAAGGTGGTCAGATAGCTCTCGTTGTTCAGCCTGATCAGATTCACGTCAAAGCTTGCCTTTTTGATGCTGATTTTAACGGAACGGTCTACCGTTACAGTCCTGGAATCGCAGGATACCAGGAACTTTGCACTTCTGGCCTCTACTTCAAAAGTTAAAGTTACATTATCCGGCACAATAAGCGGGCGTACATTTAAATTATGTGGTGCAATAGGTGTAATGACAAAGCTTTGTGAACTGGGAAGAATAATCGGCCCCCCGCAACTCAGAGAATAGGCCGTGGAGCCAGTAGAAGTTGCAATGATCAGCCCGTCTGCCCAGTAGGAGTTGATAAACTCCTCATTCATGTAAGCATGGATCAGCATCATCGCAGAATTGTCCCTCCGGTGAATTGTAATGTCATTCAATGCAAAATTCTCTTCTCCAAAAAGATGGAGCTTAGACTCCAGGCTCAGTAAACTCCGGCTATCCAGTGCGTACTGCTGATTCAATAAAGCTTCAATTGCTTTTTTAATCTCGTCTTTATTAATACTCGCCAGGAAACCAAGACGTCCAAAATTAATACCAATCACCGGTATGCCCGAATCACGGACAAGTGCAAGCGTATCCAGCATCGTTCCGTCGCCACCTAAGCTGATCAGTACGTCTGCCTGGCCAATCAGCTCTGCATTTTCTTTAAATGTAGTGATCTTCGCATTCAATTTTACCTTATCTGAGATAAAGTGATAATACTTTTCATAGACCAGGGCATCCACATTATACAGGGAAAGAACATCAAAGACATCCTGAACATAAGGCAATACTGTATTGTTGAATTCCCTTCCGTAGATTGCAATCTTTATCATGAAAGTATCGGTTTTATCATAAAAATGAACTTAGCGTAAACTGCTGCTTTCATTATACGTTTAAATAGTTCATAAAGGAGTTATAACGGTCTTCAGTTCCCTGATCAGTGGAGGTACTGTTAAAAACAGCCTTGACAACATAATTATACCTTTCAAAGGAAGAAATGATGCCAGATAACTCAGTCTTATTGATTTTGAGGGTCACCTCCAATTTGGTAGAATCTGGAAAAGACTGTACATAGGAAGACAGGATCTGCGCATTATCAGCCTCCACGATCTGCGCCATATGAGATAAAGAATTATTGCGGTTGCTGATCTCCAGCACAATAACACCACCCGGTTCTTTAACAGCATAAATCTCTGCAAAATATCCAATAAGACTATGGACTGAAATCACGCCAAGATAGTTCTTATTATAATCCAATACTGGTAAAACAGATAATTTGAGCTGATCAAAAAGCCGGATCACATCATATATATGAGAGTCCTGATAGACAAATGGATTCAGGATAGCCAAAGACAAACTACCGATAGCTTGTTTAACATCCCTTACTTCGATCAGTTCTTCCTCAGCTACCAATCCAAGAAACTGAGTTTCATTTACAATAGGCAGGTGATACAGCTTGAACTCAGATAAACGATCAAGCGCCTTCTGAACTGTATCAGAAGTTCTTAAGGGCGGGATCACATTCGATATGAGTTCAGAGGCAAACATTATTTCAGCAATATGCGGTTTAAAAAAGTATTCAAAAATTCATTAAAAACTTCAGGCTGCTCCATCATTGGGGCATGCCCACATTTATCTACCCAATTCAGTTCAGAATTAGGCAATAATTCGTAAAACTCTTCAGCAACCTCTGGCGGAGTTACCTTATCCTGCCTGCCCCAGATTAAAGATACAGGTATGGTAATCTTAGACAATTCTTTGGCCATGTTATGCCTGATTGCAGACTTTGCCAGTGCAAGAATCCTTATCACCCTGGAGCGGTCGTTTACTGTTTTAAAAACCTCATCAACCAACTCCTTTGTAGCGGTAGCGGGGTCATAAAACGTAAATTCAACCTTTTCACGGATGTAATCATAACTTTCTCTTCTTGGGAAGGATCCTCCAAACGCATTCTCATACAACCCCGAACTTCCTGTAAGTACCAGAGCCTTCACATGCTCCTGATGAGCGGCTGTAAAAACAAGGCCCACATGTCCCCCCAGAGAATTACCCACCAGTACGGTCTGTTCCAGGCCTTTGTGTTTTAAAAAACGATGGAGGTGTTTAGATAAACTTTTTACACCCAGCGTAAGGATTGGCAGCTCATAAATCGGAAGGATAGGCACCAGTACACGATAGTTTTCTTTAAAATAATCTATCGTTTGTTCCCAGTTGCTCAGTTCACCCATCAAACCATGAAGTAATACCAGAGTTTCGCCCTCTCCTGCCTCTATGTATTTAAACCCATTATCTTCTATTACTTCGTACTTCATATTTTTTATGTGGATGTGCTACTAAGTTAGTAGACATAAGTTAATTTAAGGCAATAATAAAGGATTAATTTTTTTTTAAACAATCCTTCTTATTTTTAACACAATTTATGCCAATTGTGATTTAACAATTTCAGCGATAAGTTTACCATCCGCTTTACCGGCTAATTCTTTATTGGCCAAACCAATAATCTTCCCCATATCTTTCATGGAGCTTGCTCCGGCAGCAGCGATAATTTTAGAAATTATTTCTTCTACTTCGGCTTTTTCAAGCTGTTTAGGCAAGAATTGACCAATAACATCAATTTCTTCATCTTCAACCTGGGCAAGATCTGCACGGCCCTGCTGTTTATAGATATCCGAGGATTCTTTACGCTGTTTAATCAATTTTTGAAGAATTTTTATTTCCGTATCTTCTGTAATTTCTTCAGCAGATCCCTTTTCTGTTTTAGCCAGCAATAAAGCCGCTTTGATAGCCCTCAAGCCTCTCAGCTGTGCCTGATCCTTAGCGAGCATTGCTTTTTTTATTTCCTGATCAATCGTATTTGATATCATAAATTTTGTTTCTTAATTATAGTTCCTGTAGCCTGTGCTGTTGGCATGATCAGCATATCATTAATATTAACATGTGCCGGTCGGCTCACCGCAAACCAGATGGCATCAGCAATATCCTGGGCAACTAGTGGTTCCAGACCTTTATACACATTTTTAGCCCGTTCTTCATCTCCTTTAAAACGCACAAGAGAGAATTCTGTTTCCACCATACCGGGATTTATTGCCGTCACCTTAATCCCATGGGGAAGCAAATCTATTCTCATTCCCTTATTTAATGCATCTACAGCATGCTTGGTTGCACAGTATACATTTCCATTTGGATAAACTTCCTTACCCGCAATAGAACCAATATTTATGATATGGCCTTTTCCTGCAGAGATCATCCAGTTGGAAACGATCCTCGACATATACAAGAGGCCTTTAACATTGGTATCGATCATTCTGTCCCAATCATCAGTATTACCCTGATCGATCGGATCAAGTCCCTGGCTTAGTCCGGCATTATTGATCAAAACATCCACTTTCTTCCATGCTTCCGGCAAGGCTTCAAGTCCTTTCGTTAAAGCCTCGTTTTCCCGTACATCAAGCACTAATGCCTGTACTTCTACCGCATATTTATCCTCAAGGTGTGAAGAAAGCTTTTCCAGAAGTTCTGAGCGCCTTGCCAAAAGGATAAGTTTATAACCTTGCTGGGCAAACAAGGTTGCACAAGCCTTACCTATACCTGAAGTTGCGCCTGTTATTAATGCAATTTTTGAATTCATCGCTTTAGTTTATCCTACAAAAATATAAATATAATGAGCCCAAACACTATTCAAAGAATAAACTGAATGTTACATGACGTAACATGAGCTTATCTATAGGGCTGGAATAGGCATTGTTATCCCTGTCTCTTATACACATCTGACGCTGCCGACGAACGTTAGCCGGTGTAGTGCTCGGGGGTCGGCGGGTCGATAGGAGGGGGGGGGGGGGGGGGGGGGGGGGGGGGGGGGGGGGGGGGGGGGGGGGGGGGGGGGGGGGGGGGGGGGGGGGGGGGGGGGGGGGGGGGGGGGGGG
>NZ_JAELTV010000313.1 GCF_016429005.1 Pedobacter sp. ASV19 | reverse complement strand
AGATGTGTATAAGAGACAGCAGGATATTTTGTAATTTTAGCGCCCGACAACTGCCAATCTGACTTATAGTTTGCTGTGGCTTGGTTGTTGTAATTTGATGATTTTAAAATAAATAAACACAAGCATAAAGAGATGTTAGGATTTTTAACCAAGGTATTTGGAAGCAAATCAGAAAGAGATATTAAAGCCATACAGCCAATCGTCATCAAGATCAATGAGGAATACGCTAAGCTTTCAGCATTATCTAATGATGAATTAAGGAATAAAACAGTCTATTTTAAAGATGTTATTGCCAAAGCATTAGCAGACATAGACGGTAAAATTGGCGGACTTAAAGCGGATGCAGAGCAATCTGAATTGTCGCTGGCTGAAAAAACGGCTTTGTATGATCAGATCGATGCGCTGATCAAAGACCGGGATAAAGAACTGGAAGTGGTATTGTCTGATATCCTTCCGCAGGCTTTTGCTGTAGTGAAGGAAACGTCCAGACGTTTCTCTGAGAACCAGTTCCTGGAAGTAACTGCAACCCAGTTTGACCGGGATTATGCGGCAAGAAAGAACAATGTAAAAATTGAAGGAGATAAAGCCATATGGGCTAACCACTGGGATGCTGCCGGTAATGAGGTGGTATGGAATATGGTACACTATGACGTACAGCTGATCGGTGGTATCGTATTACATAGTGGTAAAATTGCGGAGATGGCTACCGGTGAGGGTAAAACCCTGGTAAGTACACTTCCTGCTTATCTGAATGCATTGGCCGGACAAGGTGTGCATATCGTTACAGTGAACGATTACCTTGCCCGTCGTGACTCGGAGTGGAATGGTCCTTTATTTGAATTCCATGGTCTGGCAGTAGATTGTATAGACAGACACGAACCAAACTCTCCGGAACGCAGAAAAGCTTATCTGGCAGACATTACTTATGGTACCAATAATGAATTTGGTTTTGACTATCTGCGTGACAATATGTCGCAGGAACCAGGCCAGCTGGTACAACGCAAGCTGCATTTTGCCATGGTGGATGAGGTCGATTCGGTTTTGATCGATGATGCCCGTACCCCATTGATCATTTCAGGACCGGTTCCTTTTGGAGATCAGCACGAATTTCATGAATTGAAACCAAGGATCGAGCGCCTGGTTAATGCACAAAAAGAATATGTAACCAAAGCTTTAAATGAAGCTAAAAAATTAATCAATGATGGTAAAACCGGAACCGAAGAGGGTGAAGGTGGGCTGGCGCTGTTAAGGGCGCACCGTGGTTTGCCAAAAAATAAAGCACTGATCAAGTTTTTAAGTGAAGGAAGTGTAAAACAAACCTTGCTGAAAACGGAGAACCATTATATGGCAGATCAGTCTAAGAACATGCCTAAGGTAGACTCTGAACTGTATTTCTATATTGATGAGAAAAACAACCAGGTAGAGCTTACAGAAAAAGGTATTGAACTGATCACTAAATCGGGCGAAGATCCTCATTTCTTTGTTTTACCTGATGTGGGTACAGAGATTGCTGATATTGAGAAATCAACTTTGAGCAGTGAAGAAAAAATTGCCAGGAAAGATGAGCTGATGCGTGATTATTCCATCAAGGCAGAACGTATCCACTCGGTAAACCAGTTGTTGAAAGCTTATACCCTATTTGAGATCGATGTAGAATACATTATCGATGAAGGTAAAATTAAAATTGTAGATGAGCAGACCGGCCGTATTATGGATGGCCGTCGGTATTCTGATGGTTTGCACCAGGCTATTGAGGCTAAAGAAAATGTAAAGGTAGAAGATGCTTCGCAAACTTATGCGACGGTGACTTTGCAGAACTTTTTCAGGATGTACCACAAACTTTGCGGTATGACGGGTACGGCAACAACAGAAGCTGGTGAGTTCTGGTCTATCTACAAACTGGATGTGGTGGAAATTCCAACAAACCGGGTGATCTCCAGAAAAGATCATCAGGATTATGTATACCGCACCATTCGTGAAAAATATAATGCAGTAGCGGAAGAAATCGTTCAGCTTACACAAGCAGGACGTCCGGTACTGGTAGGTACCACTTCAGTAGAGATCTCAGAATTGCTGAGCCGTATGCTGAAACTGCGCGGTATCAAACACAATGTACTGAATGCAAAAATGCACCAGAAGGAAGCGGATATTGTTGCTGAAGCTGGTCAGGCCGGACAAGTAACCATTGCCACCAACATGGCGGGTCGTGGTACGGATATCAAGCTTGGGCCTGGTGTTAAAGAAGCCGGTGGTCTGGCGATTGTAGGTACGGAGCGTCATGAGTCCCGTCGTGTAGACAGACAGCTGCGCGGTCGTGCCGGACGTCAGGGAGATCCGGGTTCTTCTCAGTTCTTTGTATCTCTTGAAGACAACCTGATGCGTTTGTTTGGTTCTGAAAGGATCTCCAACATCATGGTGAAAATGGGTATTGAAGATGGAGAAGTGATCCAGCATTCTATGATCACTAAATCTATTGAACGTGCACAGAAAAAGGTGGAGGAAAACAACTTTGGTATCCGTAAGCGTTTGCTGGAATATGATGATGTGATGAACTCTCAGCGTTCTGTGATTTATGCCAAACGCAGAAATGCTTTGTTTGGAGAGCGTTTGGATGTGGACATGAACAATATGGTGTTCGATGTTGCTGAAGATATCGTTACAGAATATAAAGAAGAAGGAAATTACGAAGGGTTTAAACTGGAAGTGATCAAAAACTTCTCCCTGGATACGTCAATTACAGAAGCGGATTTCAGTGCAAGAAATATCCATACTTTAACGGATAAGTTGTTTGAAGAGGCTGCAGCCTTCTACGCCAGAAAATCGGAAGGCATGATCAACCAGGCCATGCCGGTGTTGCATCAGGTGTTTGAAGAACGCGGAGAGCATATTGAGCAGATTGTGATTCCGTTTACTGATGGTTTGCGCAGCATCCAGGTTCCTGTGAACTTAAAAGCTGCCATTGACAATAATGGCCGCGAAGTAACCAAAGCTTTTGAGAAAACAATTGTTTTGGGCTTAATTGATGAGTCCTGGAAAGAGCATTTGCGTGAAATGGATGAGTTGAAGCAATCTGTACAGAATGCGGTATACGAGCAAAAAGATCCATTGGTGATTTACAAAATGGAAGCTTTTAACCTGTTTAAAAACATGCTGAATGCGGTTAATAAAGAGGTGGTGAGTTTCTTGTATAAAGGTGGTATTCCTGTGCATCAGGAAGCAGAAGACCTTCGTGCCCCACAGGCGCCAAGACCTGCTCCCAGCCGTTTAAAAATGTCTAAGCCTGAGTTTCAGCAAGGCGGTGGCGAAGCGGTAATGGAAGATACCCGGGAACAAGTGCCTCAGCAACCGGTGCGTAAAGAGGTTACAATTGGCAGAAATGAGCCTTGTCCTTGCGGAAGCGGCAAAAAATACAAGAATTGCCATGGTGCAGGATTGTAATTTGTAATAAACATATAGAATGCCGAGTTTTGTAAGAAATTCGGCATTCTTTTTTTATAGCCTTTTCATGAAACCTGTATCGGTCTGCACTTTAAAGGCATGGCTTATTTAAGTTTCAGCACTGTGAAAACCTAATTTAAATGAAAGTAGTTTATACCTGTTTGTTTTGTTTGTTATGTATTCCTGTATTTGCGCAGAAGAAAGGTGAGGTCATTATTATTAAAGATCCGCTGATTGACAGTATGATTGAGAAGAGGCTGGAACTGAGTAAAAGAACAGCTCCTGCTACTATAAAAAGAACCGGACCTGTGGTTGCTCAAATGGGATATAGGGTGCAGGTTTTTTACGGTTCAGACCGAAAAGAAACCTTCCGGGAGCAAGCCAGGTTTAAAACCTATTATCCTAAATTAAATACCTATATTACCTACAGGGAACCCAATTATTATCTGAGGGTGGGAGATTTCAGGACACGCCTGGAAGCGCAGCGTCTCATGAATGCGCTCCGGCCTAATTTTCCAACGCTTTTCATTTTCAGAGAAAAAATTAATGCCCCTACTTTAGACTACAGCAATGATGATTAAAGATCAGATACAACAACAGGCTGCCCATATCTTTGATGAGGTGGTGGCTTCACGCAGACATTTACATGCCCATCCTGAACTCTCTTTTAAAGAATTTGAAACTTCTTTATTTGTACAGCATAAATTGAAATCCTGGGGCATTCCCTTTACAACTATGGCCAATACAGGTGTAGTCGGTATCATTAAAGGAGATTTGCCTTCTGATCAGGTGATTGCATTGCGTGCAGATATGGATGCCTTGCCTATTCATGAAGCGAATGACAAACCTTATGTTTCTAAGAATAAAGGGGTGATGCATGCCTGTGGTCATGATGTGCATACCTCTTCGTTATTAGGAACGGCTTATATTCTGAACCAGCTTAAAGCAGCGTTTGCCGGAACCATTAAACTGATCTTCCAGCCTGGCGAAGAATTGCTGCCAGGTGGAGCAAGCATTATGATTAAAGAAGGTGTGCTGGAAAACCCTAAACCAGACCATATCATTGGTCAGCACGTGATGCCTTTTATTGATGCGGGAAAAGTAGGCTTCCGTTCGGGAATCTATATGGCTTCTACCGATGAATTGTACGTTACAGTAACTGGAAAAGGCGGCCATGGAGCGCAGCCTCACCAGAATATCGATCCGGTGTTGATTGCTTCTCATATCATTGTGGCCCTGCAACAGATTGTGAGCAGAAATGCAGATCCGCGTTTGCCTTCGGTACTTTCTTTTGGAAAGGTGATCGCTAACGGGGCAACGAATATTATTCCTAATGAGGTGAAACTGGAAGGAACCTTCAGGACTCTGAACGAGGAATGGCGAGCAGAAGCTAAGCGTTTGATGAAAAAGATGGCCGAAGGAATTGCCGAGAGTATGGGGGGAAGTTGTGAATTTAAGATTATGAACGGCTATCCTTTCCTGGTGAATGAGCCGGTGCTTACCGATAATGCGCGTGCTTATGCAGAAGATTACCTGGGTAAGGAAAATGTACTGGACCTGGACATCTGGATGGCCGCGGAAGATTTCGCTTATTATTCACAGGCTACTGATGCTTGTTTTTACAGGCTAGGTACGGGTAATGCAGAAAAAGGAACGACCTATTCTGTACACCACCCTAATTTTGATGTGGATGAAGATGCACTAAAGGTTTCAACAGGTTTGATGGCTTATATTGCCTTAAAGCAATTGGGGAACTAATTGGCTTTTTATGAGATATAGTCTGTTTATACTGCTATTGCTGTGGAGCTTAAAAGGGTATAATCAGGAAATTCAACGTTTTACTGCGGATACAATTAAAACCATACAGCTTGATTCTACAGTAAACATTACTGCAGAGCGCTTGAATGTGGAGACTTTTATTCGTGCGGTAACTACCGATACCAGTTTTTATCAGGCTTTCCGCAACATGAAAAAGTATGCTTTTACAGCGGAAAACAGCATTTATACCTACGATAAGAAAAATAAGGTGACAGGGCGTTTGTACAGGAAGATGAAAAGACAAACATCGGCCCCCTGGCTGGAGTATCTGGTTAAGCAGGATACTGGCCACTTGTTTAAAAAGAACGGAAAATACGAACTGTATACTGCAGAGATGTTCGATTATATCTTTATGAATGCTTATCAGTCGGCTTATACCAATGGGCCTTCAGTAGTTGGTAAAGCAGCGGGCGCTAACGCCTGTCTCTTATACACATCTGACGCTGCCGACGAACGTAAAAAAAGGTGTGGTGGGGGGGGGGGGGGGGGGGGGGGGGGGGGGGGGGGGGGG
>NZ_JAELTV010000312.1 GCF_016429005.1 Pedobacter sp. ASV19 | reverse complement strand
CCCCCCCCCCCCCCCCCCCCCCCCCCCCCCCCCCCCCCCCCCCCCCCCCCTTTTAGATGTGTATAAGAGACAGCTCAAGCTCTGCATGCGGTACAAACTTGATTCTGCTTTGGTAGAAATCAAACTTCTTTTGAAATGACCCACTGCAGAATAGGCTGGGCGGAATTTATATTAATGAGTGAGGATGTTTTATTTTTTTCAATCAATTCCCTACCCTTTTCTTCTCCTCAGCAGAGCCCGGATCCATTCGTGTTTTCACAGATTTTCCGCTTCCCAAACGATAACTAAAATTTAGGGTTAGAGCGCGGGTGTAGAAATTCAGGTAAGAGTATTGATACAATCCTCTGTTTCGGTTAATAACATATTGTCCTTCGCTGTTCAAAATATTACGAGCATTCAAGGATATGGAGGCTTGATGATTAAAAAGCAAATGCTTTATTCCGATGTTTAATATGGTGTAGGCTCCAAATGTAGAATTAGCAACCTGACGTTTTGAATTGTACTCTAGATCAGCTTGAGCCAATAGGCTAGATGTAATCGTAAAGCTGTTGTTAGCCGTCAGGTAAACCGACGGAATTCCATTATTGTCCAGACTGAACCCTGCTGCTTGCCCATCAAAGCCATTTTGAAAAACAGAGCCCGTGTAATCTATAGACCAGCAGTTGATTATTTTTTTTACATAAGCCAGGTCAATATTCCAGGAATATGCGCCCTGAATATTAGTTGGCCGACGTGTAATCGTGATTCTATTGGAATCAAGATAAGGAAATGTCTGGATGTAATCTTTATCCAGGTCATAACCCAAGGTAATAAAAAATGTGTTCTGAAATGCCCAGGCCAGTTCAGCGTGGTAAGATAAATGTGGTCTTAAGTAAGGGTTCCCTTCAAAATAGAGTGTGGCAGTTTGCGGGCGTCTGAAGGGAACCAATTCTCTATAAGCAGCCCGTTCTATCCGGCGACCAAATCGTGCCGTTAAGATATTTTGATCATTTAATTTATAGGATGCAAAAACCGTTGGAAATAATTGCAAGTAATTTTGATTTACGGATTCACCACTTAACAATTGTTTTCCTTTGGTTACAGTTTGCTCGGCGCGAACGCCGATCTGTAATGTCATTTTTTTAAATGATTTATTTAAATTGACATATACCGCGTTGATGTTTTCAGAATTGAGCGAATAATTGCTTAGTGGCAAATTGATTAAATTTTGGCCATTAACCCGGTCGTAGTATGTATTATCATTATGGGCATTGACATAGCTTGACTTGATACCAGCTTCAAAAGTGGCATTTGTTTTCAAAGGCCCTACATAATCCGACTTAAAGGAATAAATATCCAACCGGCGATGTTGCAGAAGCAGAACATCAGATTCACTGATCAAATTGTGCAAGGCATCATTAGTTGTATTCAAATTGTTTTGCAAAGGATCATTTCGGTACTGGGAATGATCAACATTCACCGTGAAACTTTGACCAGCAGTATCCAGTAAATGGGAAAGTTGTAAACCAACTGAGTAACTAAAAGGCACATCTTTTAATTGGCTCCTGAAATTTACATACCCTGATGGGCTTAAGGTGCTGTCCAGCAGGCGCATATTAGAAATCATTTGGTTGTCAGAATGATCAAAACCGGCGGTTCCGTTTAAAGAGAATGTAGTTTTTTTTGACAGGAAAACATCTAACCCGAGGGAAGGTCTGTAAGTACTGGTGGAACTAACCGCATCGGTATTGGATCGCTGCTTAGTGACAAGGCTATTGCCAGCATCTAAAATATCGCTGGTAACTGTCCGGTTATCGAAAATTCTACTGTAAGTATAAGTGTTATTTATTTGAATATTATATTTTTCGGTTTTATAGTTCAGGCTAGCCCCCCCGTTGTATTTGCGATAATCGCCCTGGGCGGCAGCCGCGGTTATGTTACCATTAAGTCCCTGTTTCTTATTTCTTTTTTTAATGATATTAATGATTCCCCCGGTTCCCGGAGCCTCATATTTGGAAGAAGGGTTACTCATGATCTCAATGCGTTGTATCTCAGAGGCGGACATTCCTGCAAGTAAGGCCATCAGATCACCTGCAGACAGGTATGTCGGTTTGCCGTCTATCAAAATATTCACTCCTGAGTGGCCGGCCATCGAAACCTGTCCTTCGGTAGTCATCTGTACACCCGGCAGCCGCTGCATGACTTCCAACATTGTCGCACCTTCATAGTTGATATTTCGGGCTGGGTTTACTATGGTCTTATCCAATTGTCTGTCCACCCAGGGGACGGTACCTTCAATGGTTACATTGGCAAGGTTTTTTGTTTCGTCTTTAAGTATCAGCATATTCAGGGTAGTATCTTGTGCAACAACCAGGTTAGGCAACAACAATTTGCTGAAACCGATACAGGTAATCTGCAAACGGTAGACACCCTTTTTTTTTACAATAAAGTCAAACCTACCTTGTTCATTGCTCACGGCAAATAAGGTATCCGTAGTATTCATTAAACCAATAACTGCTCCGGGAACCGCTTGTTGTTTACTATTATTTATAATTCCTTTCAATATTTGTCCACTAGTGGCAAACGCAGTCAAACCCAAAAGTGCTGTGAATAAGATCTTCATACAGCAAGGATCAGTGTTAATTATCAACGAAAAAAAATGATCTGCCATAAAGCCTTTAAGTGCAGTTAAACAAGTAAGTTCAAGCTCCCAAACCTCTCCAGGGTAAAGATGCTACCTATTGAGGGGTCGAAACAGCCTATTCATCTACAGACCTTTAAAACACCCGACTAAAAACGTATTATTGCCTGTATGAATTTTGCAGAGCGGTTGATCAACTTTAATAAGGAGCACCGGTTGGTAAGCCACATACTATTCTGGCTGCTTCTGTTACTGGTACAGCTCAGCTCCAGCAGTTATTATAATGGTGACCAGGTGCCGCTTGGCAATAACCTGATCGGCGACTGTACCAACCTGCTTGCTCAAATTCCTGCCGCTTATTTCCTGGCGTATTTCATCGTTCCAAGATTTATCTACCAACAAAAATACCTTGCCGCATTCGGTTATTTTCTACTGGGCGCTTACCTGATCTGTGTACTTTCCAGGTTTGTGGTTGTTCACCTGGAAGAACCATTCTACGGCCGAAAGCCTAATCCTAAAGAAACTTACAGTGCAATTCTAACAGATGTATTGAAATTAGTCTACGTCTATTTCTTCCGCATTTTCTCTGTGGCTTTTATTTTTACGTTCCTCAAACTGTTGAAAGGTCAATTGGATATTCAAAAACGCACCCTATCTCTGGAAAAGGAAAAGGCAGAAAGCGAGCTCAAATTGCTTAAATCACAATTGAACCCGCATTTTCTGTTCAATACCTTGAATAATATTTATTCGCTTTCCCTGAACAGTTCACCTATTACCTCCGATGCCATTGCACGGTTATCTGAAATCCTTGATTACATCCTGTATCAATGCAATAATGTATACGTTCCCATTTCAGGAGAAATTGCCTTACTCAGAAATTATATTGCACTAGAAAAGTTGCGCTATGATGAGCGGCTCCAGGTCAGTTTGCAGGTCAATCAGAAAAACAATCTTCAAATAGCACCGCTGGTTTTGTTATCCATCGTGGAGAATGCTTTTAAACATGGTGCAGGTAATGATGCTGGCTCTCCGGTTATTATCATTGAACTTCATACCGAAATAAATAGTCTTATCTTTAAAGTAACCAATTCTTTCGATCCAAAACCGGCCATCGGTCATGCAGAAAGAATTGGTCTCTCTAATTTAAAACAACAATTGGAATTGATCTATCCCGGTCAACATTGTTTACAGATCAGCCAAAATGAAAACTTATTTATAGTAGAACTCAATATCAACCCAATATGAAAATACGCTGCCTGATCGTTGATGATGAACCTCTTGCGATACAATTATTGCAGAAACATATTGCACAACTTGATTTTTTTGAGGTCATGGCTACTTGTAACAATGCCGCCACCACGCTGGAGATCCTGAGCAGGCAGCCCATTGATCTTTTATTTCTCGATATTAAAATGCAGCAATTATCCGGGTTAGATTTGTTAAAAACCCTACGCCATCCACCGAAAACTATCCTGACAACTGCATTTCGGGAATTTGCGCTGGATGGATTTGAATTGGGGGTAATCGACTACTTACTAAAACCCATTACTTTCGACCGATTTTTCAAATCTATTGAGCGTTATTTGAATACAACCAAATATACTGTGCCGGATGTGCTTTCATCCTCTGAAAAGCAATTCATCTACCTCAAATCAGGTCACAAATACTTCAAAGTCGATATCCAGGATATTTTATATGCCGAAAGTCTAAAGGATTATGTCCATGTACATACCAAGGAAAAGGTCATCATCTCTAAATATAAGATCAGCGAATTGGAAAAAGAGCTCGAAGGTAAGGGCTTTCTGCGCATACACCGGAGTTTTATGGTTAACCTGCAACACGTCACTGCGTTTACGGCCAACGACATAGAGATAGGCCAGTTAGAATTGCCTATTGGGGATACTTATAAGGCCTTGATACAGCAGCTTAAAAAATAACTTTTAATTTCACTCATTTGTGTGGTAGCCCAATAAGCAGAAAACCTTTCAAGGCTATTTAAAAGGCTGCCTGGGCAAGGTGATAAACAAACCCGGATACACCGACACCAAACCAAATTCATCCGCAATCAACTCCGCCGAAAACCGGGTGTCCAGATTCTCATAACGATATCTTCCGGAACCCAAAGCCTGGTAAACCTGCTCAACAGCAGAATAACTAAATTCAGGAATACGAATGTAGGCCACCTTAAACTTATTCGGCCGATCATTACTTAACTTTTTCAGCGCAAGCGTATTGGTAAAGGGCGTTATTGAAATATCCACCTCCTGGCATCCACTGAGCTCAGGAACCAAAACGCTCTCAGCATCATACCACAAGTCATCTTCAGTTCTGGTAAAATATAATTTTAACCAAGGACGGTCAATATCCTCGATCCTAATCTCACATACACGCCAGAAAGCATCTGTGATGACCTGGTACCGGACCTTATAATCCTCCGACGTCACAATCCCGCCACCAATAAAGCCAGAATCAGATTGCTCTAAAGTAAATACCTCCAGGGAATGATTCCCCTTCCAAATTCTAACCTGTGTGAAAACCGAAGATTTTATAGAGCCTTTCATAAATGTAGATATACTATACAACACCGCAGATTAATAGTTGTTTAAATATTAATCAGATAATATAAACAAAATTCTATTTCCGCACGCACCAGGTGGTCATGGCTCTCATGTTTTGTACGTTGGTGGTTTTGATGGGTTCATAAATATGTCCATCAAGTCGTTTGGTAAGTCGCTGAAGCATTTCCTGGTTGACCAGGAACCTTTCTGATCCGTCAGGAAGGATGTACCGGCCATTACCAATAAATCTGACTGAAGTTTCGATTCCGATTTCAGAAGCGAGACGGCAGAAAAAATATCCTCCTGGTTTTAAGACATTCCACATCGAGTTTAACATGGCATCAAAATGCTCCTGGTTCTCTGCAAAATGTAGAACCGCAGAGCTAATGACCAGATCAAAACTTTCATTTTCAAAAGGCATATTTTCTACCGGTGCTACCTTGAAGTTTTCTTCGGGATTGATATGAGGAAAGACACTGGCAAGGTTTTTAAGCCTGTCTCTTATACACATCTGACGCTGCCGACGAACGTTAGCCGGTGTAGATATCGGTGGTGGGCGGGTCATTAGAAGGGGGGGGGGGGGGGGGGGGGGGGGGGGGGGGGGG
>NZ_JAELTV010000311.1 GCF_016429005.1 Pedobacter sp. ASV19 | reverse complement strand
CCGTTACAGAGGGTAGGGCAAACCGACAGTCAGAAACTGTTGAATATGTATGATACTGTTGCGCAAAAGATCATTGGTCAGGATGATGCAATTAAGAAATTAACTAAAGCCATTCAACGTACCAGGGCAGGATTAAAAGATCCTAAAAAGCCTATTGGGTCCTTTATTTTCCTGGGGCCAACTGGTGTAGGTAAAACCGAGCTGGCCAAAGAACTGGCAAGGTTCATGTTTGACAGTGATGATGCCTTGATCCAAATTGACATGAGTGAGTACATGGAGAAATTTGCAGTATCCCGTTTAGTGGGTGCGCCTCCAGGATATGTAGGATATGAAGAAGGTGGTCAGCTGACTGAAAAAGTTCGTCGTAAACCTTATGCAGTGATCTTACTGGATGAGATTGAAAAAGCACATCCGGATGTATTCAATATTTTGTTGCAGGTGCTGGATGAAGGACAATTAACAGATAGTCTGGGCCGTAAGGTTGATTTTAGAAATACCATCATCATCATGACCTCTAATATTGGTGCACGCCAGTTGAAAGATTTTGGTCAGGGTGTTGGTTTCTCTACCTCAGCAAAAACCAACCAGGTAGATGCACATTCCAGAGGTGTTATTGAAAATGCACTGAAACGAGCTTTTGCACCAGAATTCCTGAACAGGGTAGATGATGTAGTGGTATTTAATACCCTGGGTAAAGAGGAAATTTTCAAAATCATTGATATTGAATTAAAGTCATTATTTGGCAGAGTTCATAATCTGGGTTATGAGATCAAATTAACCGAAGGTGCTAAAGACTTCATCGCAGGTAAAGGATTTGATCCGAACTTTGGAGCAAGACCACTTAAACGTGCGATACAAAAGTACCTGGAAGATCCTATTGCAGAAGAAATTCTGAAAGGAGAAATTCATGACGGTGACGTACTGGAAATAGATTACGATAAAGAGAGTGATCAGATTGTAGTAGTTAACAAGAACTCAGGTAAGAAAAAAAGAAAAGAAGAAGGAGCCTAAACTAAAAAAGGCAAATCAATGAAAAGTCCTGCAGGGTTATCCTGCAGGACTTTTTTTTAAAAGAAACTTAGCTGTGAGCCAGGTATCTGGAAAAGGCTGGAATCCAAATGAATTCTGTCGACGTTGAGTTTATTTAACCGGCAATGAAGGTTGAAGGTGTCCTTAATCATTTTGGAGATGTTACCTCCTCCATGCATTCGCTGGCCAAAACGACTATCATTAACTTGTCCGCCATGGCAGGACTGGATCATGTGCCAGACTTTATCAAATCTATCCGGATAATTCTTCTTCAGCCAATCTTCAAATATAGATCCTATGGCTCCGTTTAATCTTACTATGGTATAACCTGCATTTTTTGCACCACAATCCGCAATTGTTTTTAAAATTAAAGGGACTTCATGATCGCTCAGACCCGGTACCAGTGGTGCAACCATACCACCCATAGGAATGCCCGCTGAACTTAATTGCTCAACAATTTTTAACCTTTGGCGTGCAGTCGTGGTTCTAGGTTCCATTCTTGAACGTAAGTCTTCATTCAGACTGTTAATTGATACATAGACCATACATAGATTTAATTTTGCCAATTCCTGCAAAATGTCCTTGTCTCTTAAAATCAGTGCATTTTTTGTAATTAAACCAACTGGCTGCTTATAGGCCAGTGCAATTTCCAGCAATTGCCTCGTGATTCTGAACTTTCTTTCGGCTGGCTGATAGCAATCTGTATTTCCCGAAAGTGAAATGATTTCAGCATTCCAGCCCTTTTTTTCAAGGAACTTCCGGAACAATTCAGGGGCATCCTTTTTCACTATGATCTTTCGTTCAAAATCAAGCCCTGCGCTAAAACCCCAGTATTCATGCGCATTTCTGGCATAGCAATACGTGCAACCGTGCTCGCAGCCCTGGTAAGGATTTAAAGAATAAGCCATTCCTACATCCGGACTTTCTACTTTATTGACTATAGATTTCGACTGGCCAAAAATAAATGTGGTTTTGCTGTTCTCGGTTTCCCAGTCATCAATGCCCTCCACATGCTCTTTAACATAATCATTTTTTAAAAAATGGTTGTGCGGATTAAACTGGGAGCCGCGACCTTTTAAATAATTATCTTCTTTTTCCTGCTCTGCTGCCATAAACCAAAAATACTAATATTTTTAGTATTTTTGGTTTATTTTGAAGGAATTATATAATCCATAGGAACCATATCTGCAATCTTTTCATATGCCCAAAAGCCCTCAAAGAGCAGAGCTTTGGGTTCATGAATGCCTCCTGATGCATAAAAATGTACAGGGGCCTGTAATAAATGAACGACAGATATTTCGTAATTGGGTACATCCAGTGGCCTGCCTACAGAGTGCCCGGAGTTATTGGTATAATCAACGGTTTCCAGTTCCTTGGTATACATTACATATAAATCGTCTTTATAGTTCATGGTTTTGAGATTGGGCTGGTATTGTCTTACCAGGGTATCTGTTAATACTTGTGCCCGGTTTAAAGTGCTGATCTCTCTCGGGAGTTTTTTTAGGGTCAGCCAGTAATTGAGAGAATCATTAACCGCTGAACCAAAACGGATTACCCCGTGCTGGGCCTTGGTTAATCTTTTGATATTGGCATTAATCAGACTATCCGGCGGTCTGCTGGTATTGTTGATTTTAATGAGTTTGTTGATAATGAAACCTTCCTCTTCGCTTCGGCCCTGGTAAAGAGATTTAAAAAAGTGTTGAGACGAACCATAGTAGGCGATTTCCCTGTTCTTTGCCCAGAGCCTTTTTTTGGAGCCGGAACCTTTTAACTCTTCAAAGTTAGGTAAGCCTGCATAATAAACAATAAGTGTGTTGTAGTTGTATTCAAAGAATTGCAGCATATATTTTAGCCTATACCCCAATGCCTTGTTTTCAATCACCAGGAAATCATTGGATTTAACGGTCAATACCCTCATATTGTCATCGTAATCGGTATAGAGGACCTGAGGATTCAGAATTTTGCATTTTGTTGCATTTGGTGTTTTGCCAATAAAAAATTCTTTAAAAAGATTAATATAGCGTTCGCGGTTTGGATCAGTACGGATCACAACCTCATTAAGCTGGATGGTGTTTTCCTGCAAAGTGATCTCTATCACTGCCGATTTGTCGGATAGGATTACATTTTTGGTGTAGGGCAAAAATCCCATCATTTGTACCAGGACATCATAATTACCCGGTTTGAGATTGCCTAGTGTAAACTTGCCATCATTGGTGGTCACTGTCGCTGTCTTATAGCCGCTCAGATAGATCCCGGCTCCCGGTATAACCTCTCCATTTTTATCCTTAACCTTGCCAGATATGGAAAGGTTTTGTGTGAAGCCAGAAACAGCGAGGATTAACAGGAAACCCAGAAGGTATAGTGATCTGATCATGAAAGCTAATGTAGCTAAATATTAGATACTTAAAAAAGGTCTATCTCGCTTTATATTTCAGTAATTCTTTTGCATTTTCAAGAGCTGATTTTCCAGGTGGTTTTCCACTGAGCATTTCGGCAATAACATAGATACGGTCTTCTTTATTTAATCGTCTGATTCCGGTTGTTGTTTTCTCCGAACTTTCATTTTTATAAACAAAGAAATGCGAATTGCCTTTCGCGGCGATCTGAGGAAGATGGGTGATACAAACCACCTGCATATTCTGTTCCAGTTCTCCAATAACCTGGCCAACCCGAAGCGCTACCTCACCGGAAATACCCGTATCGATTTCATCGAAAATCAAGGTTGGTAAATCAGAATGTTTAGCCAGAATAGATTTAATGGCCAGCATGATCCTGGATAATTCCCCCCCGGAAGCGACCTTGGCTACCGGCGCAGGTGCCTGTCCGTTATTGGCAGAAAACAATAAAGAAATACTGTCCTTACCATCTTTATTGATCTCTTTGAGCAAAGTTTGTTCAATTTTAATCTTAGCATTGGGCATTCCTGTCTGGGCCAGAATCTGGTCAACCTGACTTTCTGCAGCCTTGATGGATTTACTGCGGTTAAGGGATAAAACTGCCGCTGCCTTTTCCAGGCTGGCCTTCAGTTTCTCTGTTTCTGCAGTTAAACGCTCAATTTCCTCATCGCCACTGATGAGGAGAAGCAGGTTATCTGAGAGCTGATCTTTCAATGCAATTAGTTCAGCAATACTGTTTACTTTATGCTTTTGCTGTAAGGTATAGATTATATCCAGACGATGGTTGATGTCTTCTATCCTGGCAGGGCTAAAAACTACATTTTCTTCCAGTATGGAGAGTTCGTCACTAATGTCTTTCAGTTCTATAAAAGCAGATCTTAAGCGCTCGTTGAGCTCCGTGTAGGAGGTATTAAACTGCTCAACTGATTGCAGTTGACTAATGGTTTCTTTGAGAACAGGCAGTACAGAAACTTCCTGCTCACTCAGCAGCTGGTAACTGTTTAACAGGCTTCGTTTAATTGACTCTGCACTGTTTAAGGCTTCCAGCTCGTTTTCCAATGCTTCTTGTTCTTCTTTCTGCAGATTGGCCTGTTCCAGTTCATTGAACAGAAACTGTTCATAGTCTTGTTTGTTTCTGGCCTCATCTGCTTTTAGCTGTAGTTCCTGCAATTGTTGCTGGTTCTTTCTGTATTGTCTGAAATCTTGCCTGTAGCTATTCAGCTGAGCTTCGTGATTGGCCAGGCCATCCACTACGGCCAGTTGAAAGCCGGGATCATTCAATTCCAGGGTAGCGTGCTGAGAGTGGATGTCAATCAGCCGTTCGCCTAATTGTTTCATTACAGATAGTGTAACCGGCGTGTCGTTGATAAATGCCCTGGATTTTCCATCTATAGAAATTTCTCTCCTTAATATACTTTCTTCATGAAAATCAAGATCATGTTCTTCGAAAAGAGGAACCAGTTTATTGTTTTTCAGTTTAAAGGTGCCCTCTATGATGCACTTTTTCTCCTGGTTGAAAAAGTACTTTGTCTCTGCTCGCTGTCCCAGTATAAGGGAAAGGGCTCCAAGCATAATAGATTTTCCGGCTCCTGTTTCACCAGTGATAATGTTGAGGCCTTTATCCAGCTCCATTTCAACATTATCAATCAAAGCATAGTTGCGTATAGAAAGTTTTTGTAGCATATCCTTTGCTAAATTAGGAAAACTCTTACTCAATATACTTATTCTTTATAAAGAAAAAACGGCAGGAGAAATACGCCTGCCGTTGGTTTTTAATGATGTGTGTCGCTTAATTTTTTGCTGCTGCCTCTTCTTCTTTTTTCTTTCTGAGCTGCTCAACATCTTTGTTGAATTTAGATTGCAGTTCTTTGTATTCCGGAGAGCCATAAACTGCGTTCAAGTCTTCCATTTTTTTCTTCCATTCAAGAGAATTGAGCTGTATCTGTATGCTGTGGGCAGTTTTGATCATTTTTTCCTGCTGTTTCTTCCATTCTGGTGAATTGAAATGTACCTGTATGTTTTGGGCGGTTTTGATCATTTTTTCCTGCTGCTTCTTCCATTCCGGTGAATTGAAACGTTTTTCCATTTCTTCTGCATTCTTCTGTATGGCGATTTGTTGGTTTTTCCAGTCTTCAGAATTAAACTGCTTCACCAGGTTGGCACTTTGGATCTGAATATTTTCCATCTGTTTTTTCCACTCCGGAGAAGCGATCATGATTTGTATATTATTTGCAACATCATTGGTCAGTGGCTGTCTCTTATACACATCTGACGCTGCCGACGAACGTAAAAAAAATTTTTTTTGGAGGGGGAGGGGGGGTGGGGGGGGGGGGGGGGGGGGGGGGGGGGGGGGGGGGGGGGGTGGGGGGGGGGGGGGGGTTTTTT
>NZ_JAELTV010000310.1 GCF_016429005.1 Pedobacter sp. ASV19 | reverse complement strand
CAGATGTGTATAAGAGACAGGCGTAATGCAACAAAAGCAGATTTTCGTCCAAGTAATTCCATGCCGATGAGTCAGGGAACAAGGTGTCATCAATTGGGCATGTATGTTGTTTTTGAAGCCCCTTTGCAGATGATGGCCGATAGTCCTACTGCATATATGAAAGAGCAGGAAAGTACCACCTTTATTGCCCAAATCCCGACCACTTTTGATGAAACAATTGCCCTCGATGGAAAAGTAGGAGAATACGTAGCTATAGCCAGGCGCAAGGAGGCAAGATGGTTTGTAGGTGGTTTAACGAATTGGTCGGCAAGGAAAATGACTATAGACCTGTCTTTCCTGGATGAAGGAACCTATTCTGCCGAAATTTTTAAAGATGGAATTAATGCAGAGAAAGATGCTACAGATTATAAACGAGAAATAATTAAAGTTACAAAAACTGATAAGCTAATCGTAGATCTGGCCAATGGAGGAGGTTTTGCAATGATAATCAGCCCTAAAAAATAGTTAAGAATTGAAGATACTTGAATCTCTTAAAATATGAAAAAACGAATCCTACTTGCCTTTTTATTTTCTGCAGCGATACAATTTCATTGTTTACACGCAAGGGAATTACCGCAGTTAAAGAAAGTGGGGAGTATGGGGTTTTTGGCAAGTGCAGTGCCTGGCCAAACCGCAATGATTAACATCCAGGCGAGAAAAACAACTAGCCTGAACGGTGAGTGGAATGTTATTCCGGATCCTACAGGTATTGGCGAATGGAGGCAGATATGGCAGGAAAAAAAGCCCTTGTTAAAAACCGATTTTGTAGAATATTCTTTTGAAGGCAGCACAAGATTGAAAGTGCCCGGCGACTTTAACTCTCAAATGTGTGAATTGACATATTTTGAGGGGGTCGTTTGGTATAAAAAAGAATTTAGTTATTCGCTTGATAAAAATAAAAGGCTCTTTGTTCATTTTGGCGCAGTAAACTATCTGGCAGATATTTACTTGAATGGAGAAAAGATTGGAAGCCACGAGGGTGGCTTTACGCCATTTCAATTTGAAATAACTCAAAAAATCAAACCTGGGCAAAACTCACTCATTGTTAAGGTTGATAACAAAAGACTCAAAAACGGACTTCCAGGATTAGGTTACGATTGGTTTAACTATGGAGGCATTACCCGCGATGTAAATCTTATTGAAACGGGTAATACTTACATTGAAGATTATAGCATACAGCTCAGAAAAGGGAGCCAAAAAGAGGTGTCGGGATGGGTAAAGTTGAACGGGGCAGATAAACAAAAACGTATTAAAATTAAAATTCCTGAACTAAAGTTTGAGCGTCTAGTAAGATCGGATAGCAATGGAGTTGCCGGGTTACAATTTTCTTCATCTTTTAAATTGTGGTCGCCAGATTACCCCAAACTTTACAAAGTAATTATTGAGGCCGAAACCGATACCGTTGAAGATGAGATCGGTTTCAGAAATATCGCGGTAAAGGGCAATAAAGTTGTGCTTAACGGAAAAGAGATTTTTTTTAAAGGAGTGAACATTCACGAAGAAAATCCCGGTAAAGGCGCCAGGGCATTTTCGAAAGAAGACGCCATTCTCCTCTTAAGCCAGGCGAAAGCACTTGGCTGTAACCTGGTTCGCCTTGCACATTATCCGCACAATGAATACATGATTGGTGAAGCTGAAAAAATGGGCTTAATGGTATGGAGCGAACTACCGGTTTACCAACATATTGAATTTTCAGATACTGCGGTTTTATCAAAAATGGATCTGATGCTCAAAGAAATGGTTAGCAGAGACAGGAACCGGTGCAGTGTCGTTATCTGCAGCCTATCTAATGAAACCTATGATGGTACACCAAATCGTACCAACGCACTTGCCAGATTAACAAAGGTATGTAGAGCACTTGATTCTGCCAGGTTAATAACGCATGTTACCAACAGTCAGAGTTACAGCAATAATTCTTTTACAGTTTGGGATAGCCTTTATAAATATGCCGATATCATCTCTGTTAACGAATATATCGGCTGGTATATACCCTGGCAGGACAAACCTGAAGATGTGACCTGGAACGTGGCCTTTCCAGATAAGCCGGTTTTTATTTCCGAATTCGGTGGAGAGGCATTGTTTGGCAATGTTATCGGTCCAGCAGATGAGGCTGCTTCATGGAGAGAAGAATATCAACAGCAAATCTACGCCGACCAGCTCAAAATGTTTAACACCATCCCTAATCTATGCGGAGTTGCCCCATGGTTGTTGTTTGATTATCGCTCATTGGGCAGAATGCATCCCGTCTATCAGAAAGGATATAACAGAAAAGGCTTGTTATCCGAAAATGGCGAAAGAAAGATGGCCTGGTATATTATGGAACAATATTATAAAATAAAATGAAACCGATGTATATAAAAAAAAACCTATTGTTTTTGAGCTGTTTAATGGTCACCCTTAACATTTTTGGCCAAAATAGACAAATTAATCTTTGGGATGGGGAAGCTCCCGGTGCAATTGCCAATGCCAGCTATAAACAGCAAGTAGATTCAGCAAATAGCTGGATGAGCTTTGTCACAAAACCCTTACTTGATATGTATCCTGCCCCTCGGGAGACAGATAACGGTACAGCAATAATTGTCTGCCCGGGTGGCGGCTATTCGGGGCTGGCCATTGCACATGAGGGAAAGGAAGTGGCTAAGTGGTTAAACAGCCTCGGAATTACGGCTTTCGTATTAAAATACCGCTTGCCAAATGATGCTATCATGGTTGATAAAGCTATTGGCCCGTTACAAGATGGGCAGCAAGCTATTCGCTTAGTGAGACGCAATGCTAAAGCTTGGGGAATCAATCCCGGAAGAATCGGGATGATGGGGTTTTCTGCAGGTGGCCATCTGGCAGCTACAGTATCAACTCATTTTGCAAAAAAAAATATCGGTAACTACCGATACGACCAGCGTGCGGCCCGACTTTTCGATACTGATTTATCCGGTAATATCCATGCAGGAAAATATTACGCATAAAGGTTCAAAAGTAAATTTACTGGGCGAAGATCCAGCTGTAGAAAAGGTAACCTATTTTTCAAATGAGCTGCAGGTTAACAGTGAAACACCACCTGCATTTCTGGTACATTCTATGGATGATAAAGCAGTTCCTGTGCAAAACAGCATTGCCTATGCACTCGCTATGGAGAAAAACAACGTTGCCTGCGAACTTCATGTTTATCAGTCAGGTGGGCATGGTTATGGCCTTGCACATTCTAAAAATACAGAATCATCGTGGCCTGAAGCTTGCCGCAAATGGATGGAGATGCGAGGATACATCAAGCCCGGTGCAGACAATAAACCCGCCACTTATACGGGCAAGTAGATGCTAATGGACAGGATGATATTGAATGGGCAAACAATCTGTACATTTTTGTTCGGCACATCTTTAATAAGGATACTGAAATACAAAGTGCAAAAGCATTAACGATAGGTTGATTTTAAAGTAAACATTAGATTAAATTATGAAAAAGTATTTAACGGCGCTCTTGTTATCTGTACTCTGTGGAATTACGGCAAAATCGCAGACGGCAGGTAAATATTTTCCTGAAAAAGACTTGATTACAACGGGAATATACTATTATCCTGAACACTGGAAGGAAAACCAATGGGAACGTGATATTAAGAAGATTTCGGATATGGGGTATGAATTTGTACATCTTGCTGAATTTGCCTGGTTCAAAATGGAACCAGAAGAAGGACGGTATGACTTTACCTGGCTTGACAAGGTGGTGAGCCTTTGTATTAAATATAAGCTTAAAGTCCTGATGTGCACCCCATCGGCAACTACACCCGCCTGGATGCGGGCAAATTATCCCGAAACCTTTGTCATGGATGGGCACTATATTCGCGGCGAACACGGAACACGAGGGCTCGGTTCAATCGTTAATCAGAAGTACCGGTTGTTTGTTGAAAAAATAGTAGCCGAAATGGGCAGACGCTACGGGCAGAATAAAGAGGTAATTGGATGGCAGCTGGATAATGAACCCGATGCCAAACCCGATTATAGCCCATCATCGCAGCAAGCTTTCAGGCAATGGCTAAAAATCAAATATAAAACTATTGACGCATTAAATGATGCCTGGGGTACCGCTTTCTGGAGCCAATGGTATAACAACTTCGATCAGGTGATGATCCATAATACCAATCTGGTAGGCTGGTGGGGAAATAACCCTCATGCCTTACTGGATTTTAAACGTTATTGTGCAGATGCTCAGGCGGAATTTCTTGATTTTCAAGCAGCTACTCTTCGTAGATATGTTTCAGATCATCAGTATATTACCACTAATTATACAGCAGTTTCTCCCGGTTCTGATCCTGGCAGGACCAGAAAACTTGACTTTGCATCCTATACAGCCTATCCAAATGGTGGCAGCGATAATATTGGTGAACTTGGATTCAGATTGGGAGATAGCAGAGCAATCCTTTTTGCATCAGAATATTTTAAAAAAGCCGGGGGAGTATCGGGGGTGATGGAAATTCAGCCCGGTCCGGTAAACTGGGGTAGCTATAATCCTCTGCTTTTGCCAGGAACAGTACGCATGTGGTTATACCATACATTTGCTGCTGGCGGAAGACTTGCATGTTCTTATCGGTTCCGGCAGATTTTATACAGTTCAGAACAATACCATTCAGGCGTTGTACAAACAGATGGGCTAACACCTTCACCCGGAGGGGAGGATTATATGCAATTCATAAAAGAGATAAAAGAACTGCGCAAACAATACAGACCCAACGTCAAAACACCTGAAAGACTGGCAGCACGATCAACAGCGATTCTTTGGAACCTTGAAAATTATTGGACAATTGACAGGCAAAAGCAGACCACACAGTGGGATACCTGGAACTACCCTGTTAAGTTCATGGAAATAGCAAAGTCTTTGGGAGCCACAGTTGATGTAGTGCCCGAAACAGCCGATCTGTCGAAATATAAGATAGTAATTGTTCCTGCTTACGAAATGGTTGATACTGCTTTGGTAAAGAAATGGAACAATTATGTAACCAATGGAGGACATTTAATTATTACCTGTCGTACAGCAACCAAAAACCGTATGGGACATTTCTGGGAGGGCAAGCCGGCAGCGCCAATCTCCGACCTTATCGGTGCTCAGGTTATAGCAACCGACATGCTTTCTGCTTATGCAAAAGGCGATGTCCAGATGAACACCAGACATTATGTTTGGAATAACTGGGCAGACTTGCTGCAGCCCGATAAAAAGACAGCAGTTCTTGCAACCTATGATAATCAGTTCTACAAGGGCAAATCTGCTGTTGTAAAACGTCAAATTGGCAAAGGGTCTGTAACCTATATAGGCGTAGCCACAGACGATTTTAATCTGGAAAAGGATATATTACGCGACACCTATACCAGCACTGGAGCAACGACCGAAAATTATCCGCCCGGTGTTTATGTTTATTGGAGGGATGGATTTTATATGGCTGTAAATTATTCTTCGGCCGATTATACCATGACTATTCCTGACAGCTCTAAAATTCTTGTAGGGGAGAAAACATTGAAACCTGCGGGAGTATTGGTTTGGAGTGAGTAAATATTAAGATTTAATTGTAGTTTAGATATATGTTTCGGTTTATAGCTCTGATCAGTGCATTCTTACTGTGCAACTCTCTTTTTGCACAAGAAAATGTATACCAGTTTTCTCATCTGGATATATCTGACGGGTTATCAGAAAATCAGGTAAATGCAATATTTAAAGATAGTAAAGGCTTTATGTGGTTTGGTACTATGGCCGGCCTCAACAGATACGACGGACACGAATTCAAAGTATTCAAACACAGTTCAAAAGACAGTTCAAGTGTACCCGATGGTATTACAGCTGTCTCTTATACACATCTGACG
>NZ_JAELTV010000030.1 GCF_016429005.1 Pedobacter sp. ASV19 | reverse complement strand
CCCCCCCCCCCCCCCCCCCCCCCCCCCCCCCCCCCCCCCCCCCCCCCCCCTTTTAGATGTGTATAAGAGACAGGTATTCCTGAACTGCTGCAGGTCCCTTAATTGCAAGGATATCTGCAGGAGAAATAGATCCATCAGATAATGGCATACCCGCTTTCACAAAGTCATTATCCTGAACCAGGATGTGTTTAGACAATGGAACAAGGTATTTTTTAACTTCTCCGTCTTTAGATTCGATGGTCATCTCACGGTTACCACGTTTAACACCACCTAAAGTTACCACACCGTCAATTTCCGTAACAACAGCAGGGTTAGAAGGGTTACGAGCCTCAAATAACTCAGTTACACGAGGCAAACCACCCGTAATATCCCTGGTTTTACCAGTTGCACGAGGAATTTTAACCAGGATCTGACCAGTCCTTACCGCTTCACCCTCGTCGATAGCAATGTGTGCACCAACAGGAATGTTATAGGCTCTGATCAATTCACCTTTTTTATCTACTACCCTTACAGAAGGGTTTTTAGTTTTATCACGAGTGTCAATAATTACTTTCTCACGGTGACCAGTTTGTTCATCCGATTCTTCACGGAAAGTAACCCCTTCAACGATTGCATCAAATTCGATTTTACCCGCAAACTCGGAAATAATAACCGCGTTGTATGGATCCCACGAACAAATTCTATCGCCCTTGGTAATTTTTGCACCGTCTTCAACATATAGGAATGAACCGTAAGGAATGTTGTTGGTCATGATCACTTTACCAGTTCCGGCCTCTACAATCTTGAACTCACCTGAACGGCCAAGAACAATTTGATTTGCACCATCTTCTGTAACGTGTTCTACTGTACGAACATTCTCAAATTCAATCACACCGTCAAACTTCGCAATGATCTGAGATTCAGCCGCGATGTTAGATGCAGTACCACCCACGTGGAACGTACGTAAAGTTAACTGTGTACCCGGCTCACCGATAGACTGTGCTGCAATAACACCAACAGCCTCACCTTTCTGAACACGTTTACCAGTTGCCAGGTTACGTCCGTAGCATAGTGCACAAACACCTCGCTTGTTTTCGCAAGTCAGTACTGAACGGATTTCAATACCTTCCAGTGGAGACTCGTCAATTGCTCTCGCAATATCCTCATCGATATCCTGTCCGGCTGCAACCAATAGCTCACCATCAAGTGGGTTGAATACATCATGAAGAGAAATACGACCCAGAATTCTGTCATACAACGGCTCCACGATATCCTCGTTATCTTTAAGGGCAGTAGTAAACATACCTCTTAAAGTACCACAATCTTCAGAGTTAACAATCATATCCTGAGCAACGTCATGTAAACGACGGGTCAGGTAACCAGCATCAGCCGTTTTTAACGCCGTATCCGCCAAACCTTTACGGGCACCGTGAGTAGAGATAAAGTACTCTAATACCGACAGACCTTCTTTAAAGTTTGATAAGATCGGGTTTTCGATAATCTCTCCACCTGAACCTGATTTCTGAGGCTTAGCCATCAAACCACGCATACCGCACAGCTGACGAATCTGCTCCTTAGAACCACGGGCTCCGGAATCAAGCATCATATACACGGAGTTGAATCCCTGGTTATCGCTCGATAACTGCGTCATTACATAAGAAGTAAGACGGTTATTGATACGAGTCCAGATATCGATGATCTGATTGTAACGCTCGTTGTTGGTAATGAATCCCATATTATAGTTATTCCTTACCTCTTCAACTTCTGCAGAAGCCTGCTCTAATAAAGCATGCTTCTCAACAGGGATGTTTACATCTTGTAAATTAAATGATAAACCTCCTCTGAATGCCATTTGGAAACCTAATTCTTTAATGTCATCCAGGAATCTTGAAGAACGTGCCATACCGGTGATTTTCACCACCTCACCAATGATATCCCTTAAAGATTTCTTGGTCAGCAATTCATTGATATAACCTACTTCTTCCGGTACCATTTGGTTAAACAGTACACGACCAACTGTAGTATCAATCAGTTTATTTACAATACTTCCGTCATTCTCTTTTACATTTACCTTAACTTTAATAAATGCATGAAGATCGATACGCTTCTCATTGTAAGCAATGATCACCTCTTCAGGAGAATAGAAGATAGAATCTTGTCCCTTAACTACTCTTGTTTCGTCAGTTCTACGGCCTTTAGTAATATAATAAAGACCCAAAACCATATCCTGTGAAGGTACAGTAATTGGCGTACCATTCGCCGGGTTCAGAATGTTATGTGCAGCAAGCATCAGTACCTGGGCTTCCAAAATTGCAGCATTACCTAAAGGTAAGTGAACTGCCATCTGGTCACCGTCAAAATCCGCGTTGAAGGCCGTACATACAAGTGGGTGCAACTGGATCGCTTTACCCTCTACCAACTTAGGCTGGAAGGACTGGATACCCAGTCTGTGCAACGTAGGTGCACGGTTAAGCAATACCGGGTGTCCTTTTAATACATTTTCAAGGATATCCCAAACCAGAGGATCTTTTCTGTCAACGATTTTCTTTGCAGATTTAACCGTTTTCACGATACCCCTTTCAATCATTTTACGAATGATGAACGGTTTGAACAGCTCAGCTGCCATATCTTTAGGTAAACCACATTCATGCAATTTCAGGTTAGGACCTACAACAATTACAGAACGGGCAGAATAATCCACACGTTTACCTAATAAGTTTTGACGGAAACGTCCTTGTTTACCTTTCAGAATATCAGAAAGAGATTTCAAGGCACGGTTACCTTCCGTTTTAACAGCATTTACTTTACGTGAGTTATCAAATAAAGAGTCAACTGCCTCTTGTAACATACGTTTTTCGTTACGTAAAATTACTTCGGGAGCTTTGATCTCAATCAAACGTTTTAAACGGTTGTTACGGATAATTACACGACGGTAAAGATCATTTAAATCTGAAGTCGCAAAACGACCACCTTCCAAAGGAACCAAAGGACGTAATTCTGGTGGAATAACCGGAACGATCTTAATGATCATCCACTCTGGATTATTCTCAATACGTGTTCTTGACCCGCGGAAAGCTTCAACAACCTGAAGACGTTTTAAAGCCTCATTTTTACGTTGCTGAGAAGTCTCATTTGCAGCCTGGTGACGTAAGTTATATGATAAAGTATCTAAATCAATACGTTTCAGTAAATCTTCTAACGCTTCAGCACCCATTTTAGCGATGAATTTGTTAGGATCTTTATCATCCAGGTACTGGTTTTCTTTAGGCAACTTATCCAGAATATCTAAATATTCTTCTTCAGTTAAGAAATCCATGTACTGAATACCTTGTTCGCCCATTAAACCAGCCTGGATCACTACATAACGCTCGTAGTAAATGATCAGGTCCAGTCTCTTGGTTGGCAAGCCCAATAAGTATCCGATTTTATTCGGTAAAGAACGGAAATACCAGATGTGTGCTACAGGAACCACCAAATTGATGTGTCCCATACGCTCTCTGCGTACTTTCTTCTCTGTTACTTCCACACCACAACGGTCACAAACAATACCTTTATAACGGATACGCTTGTATTTACCGCAATGACATTCGTAATCTTTAACCGGACCAAAAATACGCTCGCAGAACAAACCATCACGTTCAGGTTTGTAAGTACGATAGTTAATGGTTTCAGGTTTCAACACCTCACCACTTGAACGCTCCAGAATTGCTTCAGGAGAGGCCAAACTAATGGTAATTGAGGTGAAGTTGCTTTTTAATTTATTATCCTTTTTGTAAGACATATCTTTTTGAGTTGTAAGTCTCAAGTATTAAGCAGTGCCGGCCGAAGCAGACACTGCTCAATACTTAAAACATTAGTCTAACGTAATATCTAAACCTAATCCGCGTAACTCATGAACCAAAACATTGAATGATTCCGGTACACCTGGCGTAGGAAGGTTTTCACCTTTTACAATCGCTTCGTAGGTTTTTGCTCTTCCGATCACATCATCAGATTTCACGGTTAAGATCTCTTGCAGGATATTGGCAGCACCAAATGCCTCCAATGCCCAAACCTCCATCTCACCAAAACGCTGACCACCGAACTGAGCCTTACCACCTAATGGCTGCTGGGTAATTAAAGAGTACGGTCCGATTGAACGGGCGTGCATCTTATCATCAACCATGTGTCCCAGTTTCAGCATATAGATAATACCTACCGTAGTTGGCTGATCAAATCTGTCTCCAGTTAAACCATTGTTCAAATAAGTTCTTCCAGAAGCAGGTACACCAGCTTTAGCGATCCACTCTTCTACCTCATCATGTTTAGCACCATCAAAGATCGGGGTTGCAAATTTCACACCCAGCTCTTTTCCAGCCCATGCAAGCACAGTTTCATAGATCTGCCCCAAGTTCATACGAGAAGGTACACCAAGTGGGTTCAATACGATATCAACCGGAGTTCCGTCATCCAAGAAAGGCATGTCTTCATCACGTACAATACGTGCAACAATACCTTTGTTACCGTGACGTCCCGCCATCTTATCTCCTACTTTCAGTTTACGTTTCTTAGCCACATAAACTTTAGCCATCTGAACAATACCAGAAGGAAGCTCATCACCAACACTGATCGCAAACTTATCACGTTTGTAAGCACCCAGTTCTTCGTTTACACGAATACCATAATTGTGCAACAACATTTTGATCTGGTCGTTTTTATCATCATCAGTAGTCCATTTGTATGGATTGATGTGCGCATATTCCAGTTCTGCTAAGCTCTTCTGTGTAAATTTCGCTCCTTTAGGGAACAACAGCTCCTTATAAACGTTAAATACACCTTGTGAGGTTTTACCGTTTACGATCTGGAACAACTTATCTACCAGTTCATTTTTCAGGTTCTCAACAGCCAGGTTATATCTCTTGTCTAATTTCTCGATCGCAGATTTCTCTTCCGCTTTCGTAGTTTTCTTAGCTCTGGAGAATAATTTGGTATCAATAACCACACCTTTAATAGAAGGAGGAGTTTTCAAAGAAGCATCTTTTACATCTCCCGCTTTATCACCAAAGATGGCACGAAGCAGTTTTTCCTCAGGTGAAGGATCAGATTCTCCCTTAGGAGTGATCTTACCAATCAGGATATCTCCCTCTTTAACTTCAGCACCTACACGGATAATACCGTTTTCGTCCAGATCTTTAGTAGCTTCTTCAGAAACGTTAGGGATATCTGGTGTTAACTCCTCTTCCCCACGTTTTGTATCACGTACTTCCAATTCAAACTCTTCAATGTGCAGTGAAGTAAAGATATCTTCTCTAACAATACGTTCGTTGATTACGATCGCATCCTCAAAGTTATACCCTTGCCAAGGCATGAAAGCAACCTTTAAGTTTCTTCCTAATGCCAACTCACCGTTTTCAGTAGCATAACCTTCACAAAGTACCTGTCCTTTTACTACTTTCTGACCTTTCTTAACGATTGGTTTCAAGTTGATACAGGTATTCTGGTTGGTTTTCTTGAATTTAATTAATTTATAAGTTTTGCTGTCACCTTCAAAAGAAACCAAACGGTCACTGTCATTTCTTTCGTATTTAATGGTGATCTCATTTGCATCAACATATTCAACAACACCATTACCTTCAGCATTGATCAAAGTTCTGGAATCGCGTGCAACACGACCTTCCAAACCAGTACCAACAATTGGCGCTTCAGGACGTAACAATGGTACGGCCTGACGTTGCATGTTGGAACCCATCAGGGCCCTGTTCGCATCATCATGCTCCAGGAAAGGAATCAATGAAGCTGCAATAGAGGTAATCTGATTTGGTGCCACGTCCATTAAATCCAGTTTCTCCGGCTCAATGATCGGGAAGTCACCCTCATAACGTGCTTTAACACGTGGCGTGGTGAAATTACCTTTATCATCATATTCCGCATTTGCCTGAGCAATAGTTTTACCATCCTCATCTTCAGCAGAAAGATAAATAACCGGTTCATCTACAGCAACAACACCGTTTTCAACTTTTTTGTACGGGGTCTCTATAAATCCTAAATTATTGATCTTTGCGTGAACACAAAGAGAAGAGATCAAACCGATGTTTGGTCCCTCTGGTGTTTCAATGGTACACAAACGACCATAATGCGTATAATGAACGTCACGTACTTCGAAACCTGCACGCTCACGTGAAAGACCACCTGGACCTAAGGCTGATAAACGACGCTTGTGCGTAATCTCTGCCAATGGGTTGGTCTGGTCCATGAACTGAGACAACTGGTTGGTACCAAAGAAAGAGTTAATTACCGACGATAAAGTACGGGCATTAATCAAATCAGTTGGTGTAAATACCTCATTATCTCTGATGTTCATACGCTCACGGATCGTACGGGCCATACGGGCAAGACCTACACCAAACTGGGCATAAAGCTGCTCACCTACCGTACGTACACGACGATTGGACAAGTGATCAATATCATCCACCTCTTCTTTAGAGTTGATTAATTTGATCAGGTATTTAACAATCGCAATAATATCCGCTTTTGTCAATACTTTTACATCATCCGGCGTATCCATTTTCAACTTACGGTTGATGCGGTAACGACCTACATCTCCCAAGTCATAACGTTTATCCGAGAAGAACAAACGCTCAATGATACCCCTTGCAGTTTCCTCATCAGGTGGTTCTGCGTTACGCAAAGCACGATAGATGTTTTCAACCGCCTCTTTTTCAGAGTTAGAAGTATCCTTTTGTAAAGTATTATATATAATGGTATAATCTGCCTGACTGGCACCATCATCTTTAGACAAGATGATCGTTTTAACACCAGCATCAATGATCAGATCAATGTGTTCGTCTTCTAAAACAGTATCCCTGTCTAAGATCACTTCGTTACGATCTATAGAAACTACCTCACCGGTATCTTCATCCACAAAATCTTCAACCCATTTTCTTAATACCCTTGCAGCAAGTTTACGGCCGATATATTTCTTCAATCCGGATTTGCTTACCTTAACCTCATCGGCCAGGTCAAACAATTCAAGGATGTCTTTATCAGAATCGTAACCGATAGCACGCAATAAAGTAGTTACCGGGAATTTTTTCTTACGGTCGATATAAGCATACATGACGTTATTCACGTCAGTAGCAAACTCAATCCAAGACCCTTTGAAAGGAATTACACGGGCAGAGTAAAGCTTAGTACCATTGGTGTGACGGCTCTGACCGAAGAACACACCCGGAGATCTATGCAGCTGCGAAACAATAACGCGCTCTGCACCATTAATCACAAATGTACCTTTAGGCGTCATATATGGTATGGTGCCTAAATAAACATCCTGGATGATGGTTTCAAAATCTTCGTGTTCAGCATCATTACAAGAAAGCTTCAGCTTTGCTTTTAATGGAACACTATAAGTCAATCCACGGTCAATACACTCAGGTATATCATAACGCGGTGGATCAATAAAATAATCAAGGAATTCCAGAACAAAAATATTCCTGGAATCAGTGATTGGGAAATTTTCAGCAAATACCTTAAACAGTCCTTCTGTATGACGGTTGTCTGAAGTGGTTTCTATCTGAAAAAATTCTCTGAATGATTGCAACTGTACATCAAGAAAATCAGGATAATCTATGATGTGCTTACTACGTGCAAAATTTACTCTTTGGTCGACTTTATTTGCCAATGGACTAAAGTTAATTTACTTTAAGAATAAACTATTTGTTTGATTTGCCGTTAAATGCATTTCATCAATCAAACTAAATGAAATGTTTATAAACAGGTATAGACTCCGACTGTAATAGTCGGAGTCTATGTTAAAGTTATATTAAAATTAAGCGATTACTTAATTTCAACTACAGCTCCAGCTTCTTCTAATTGTTTTTTCAAAGCTTCAGCTTCGTCTTTAGCAACACCAGCTTTTAATTCTTTAGGTGCACCGTCAACTAGATCTTTAGCTTCTTTCAAACCTAAACCAGTTAAGTCTTTTACCAATTTAACAACTGCTAATTTCTGACCACCAGCTTCTTTCAAAATTACATCAAAAGTAGTTTTTTCTTCAGCTGCAGGAGCAGCATCAGCAGCAGGACCTGCAACAGCAACTGCAGCAGCAGCTGGTTCAATACCATACTCGTCTTTTAAGATTTGAGCTAATTCGTTAACTTCTTTAACTGTTAAGTTTACCAATTGCTCAGCAAACGCTTTTAAATCTGCCATTTTATAGATTTTTAAAAATTTACGTAAAATAATTTAATAATATGAACTTATAAGGTGTTCCTTAACCTTCTCTTTCTTGAAGAGTTTTAACAATTCCTGCAATTTTGCCACCACTTGATTTAAGGGCTGAAACAACATTTTTAGCTGGCGATTGTAATAACCCAATGATGTCTCCAATAAGCTCTTCTCTTGATTTCAAGCTTACTAATGCATCTAAATGGTTATCACCAACATAAACTGATGAGTCGATATAAGCCGCTTTCAATACTGGTTTATCAGATCCTTTTCTCAACGCTTTGATCAGTTTTGCCGGAGCATTACCTGTAGTTGAGAATAATAAAGCTGACTGACCTTTAAGTGCTGCAAAGATCTCTGATGCATCGCCTTCTAATCCTTCGATCGCTTTTCTGATCAAAGTATTTTTAGCTACCTGCATTTCGATACCGCTTTCGAAACATTTGCGACGGATATTATTTACTTTCTCAACAGATAAGCTTGAAGTATCGGCAATATAAAAGTTGCCAAACTCTTGCATTTTCTCTTGAAGAGCTGAAACTAGTTCGTGTTTTTCTTCTCTGTTCATAATTAGATCCCCGCTACTGATTTAGTTTCGACTGCTATTCCAGGACTCATTGTTGAAGAAACATGAATGCTCTTAAAATAAGTTCCTTTTGCAGCAGAAGGTTTTAATTTAGAAATTACCTGAAGAACTTCAAGGGCATTTTCATATATTTTTTCTGCTGGGAATGATACTTTTCCTACTGAAGCGTGTATGATACCTGTTTTGTCAACTTTAAAATCAATTTTCCCACCTTTAACATCAGTTACTGCTTTACCAACTTCATTGGTTACAGTACCCGACTTAGGGTTTGGCATAAGGTTACGAGGACCTAAAACACGTCCTAGTTTACCTACTTTTGCCATACAAGCAGGAGTAGTGATAATAATGTCAACATCAGTCCATCCACCTTCAATCTTGGCTACATACTCGTCTAAACCTACGAAATCTGCACCGGCAGCTTTAGCTTCTTCTTCCTTATCAGGAGTACAAAGAACTAAAACGCGTACAGTTTTACCAGTGCCGTGAGGTAAAGTAGCAATACCACGTACCATTTGATTGGCTTTACGTGGATCTACACCTAAAGCAACGTCGATATCAACCGAAGCGTCAAATTTAGTTGTAGTGATCTCTTTTACCAAAGCAGCCGCATCCTGTAAAGAATACGATTTACCGGCTTCTAGTTTAGCATGTGCCTTTTTTTGATTTTTTGTTAATTTAGCCACTGTTGTAAACTGTTTTTTGTTAATTAATTGTTCCAGGGTGCGTCACCGCTAACGGTGATTCCCATACTGCGTGCTGTACCGGCAACCATACTCATTGCTGATTCGATAGTGAAGGCATTTAAGTCTGTCATCTTATCTTCAGCAATCGATTTTACCTGATCCCAAGTCACCGAACCAACTTTCTTACGGTTGGGCTCAGCAGAACCACTCTGTAATTTAGTAGCATCTTTTAACTGGATGGCTACAGGAGGGGTTTTGATGATAAATTCGAAAGACTTGTCAGCATAAACAGTAATTACAACTGGTAATACTTTACCGGGCTTATCTTGGGTACGAGCATTGAATTGCTTGCAAAACTCCATAATGTTCACCCCTTTAGCACCCAATGCAGGTCCTACCGGAGGTGATGGATTTGCAGCTCCACCTTTGATTTGTAATTTAACAAGCGCACTGACTTCTTTTGCCATTTTTTGTTTTGTTAATTGTAATACTCAATGTTAAATATTGGAAGCATGTAACATTTAAGCTCTTATATAGAAATAAATAACGATCTTTTCAGACCATTATTTTATTCTTTCTCTACTTGCATATAGTTGAGTTCCAGTGGTGTTTTACGACCAAAGATCTTAACCATAACTTTCAATTTTTTCTTTTCTTCGTTAACTTCTTCGATTACGCCGGTAAAACCGTTAAACGGACCATCCATAACCTTAACATTCTCTCCAACATAATAAGCAATGTTCATGGTTTCACCTTGCTGGCTCATCTCATCAACCTTGCCTAAAATACGATTAACCTCTGCCTGACGCATAGGTACCGGATTTCCGCCTTTATCTCCTAAAAAGCCAATCACACTATTAACACCTTTAATAATGTGCTCCAACTCTCCGTCTAATATAGCTTCTATCAAAACATAACCGGGATAGAAGTTACGTTCTTTAGCAATTTTCTTACCATCTTTCATCTGATAGTATTTCTCCATTGGGATCAATACCTGAGGAACAAGATGTGAAAAACCTAAACGACTAATTTCAGAATCGATATACTGCTTAACCTTCTTCTCTTTTCCGCTAACAGCTCTAACTACATACCACTTTAACTGATCGTTCATTTTAGCTATATATATTAATTAGAAAGTGATTTATAAAAAGTATCTAAAACAAAAGTAGAGCCCTTATCCATCGCAAACACAACGATTGCTATGATGAATGAAGCCACTAGAACCAACACTGCAGAATTTAATAATTCTCCCCATGCAGGCCAAGTAACCTTCTGGGTCATTTCTTCATATGATTCTTTAATGAATTGAACTACGCTAGCCATATTTAAGTTTTTGCACGGGCACAAGGATTCGAACCCTGATCAAAGGTTTTGGAGACCTCTATTCTACCATTGAACTATGCCCGTGTATGAAATAACTTAGTACTTAAACCTTCGGCTTAATTAAACTTCTACGTTTAAGTACTAAGTTTTTATACTTAACTAAATACGATGTACTTAGTTGTTCTGTTTACTATTTCAAGATTTCAGTTACCTGACCAGCACCTACTGTTCTACCACCTTCACGGATAGCGAAACGTAGACCTTTTTCCATTGCAATAGCGTTGATCAATTTAACAGTGATCGTAACGTTATCACCTGGCATAACCATTTCAGTTCCTTCAGCAAGTGAAATTTCACCTGTTACGTCTGTGGTACGGAAATAGAATTGCGGACGGTATTTGTTGAAGAATGGAGTGTGACGACCACCTTCTGCTTTTGATAATACATAGATCTCAGCTTTGAAATCAGTGTGAGGAGTTACAGAACCTGGTTTGCAGATAACCATACCACGACGGATATCAGTTTTCTCAATACCACGTAACAATAAACCTACGTTATCACCAGCTTCACCATAATCAAGGATCTTACGGAACATCTCAACACCTGTAACAGTTGATTTAAGATTTTCAGCACCCATACCCAGGATCTCAACAGGATCTCCAGAGTTGATTACACCACGCTCAATACGTCCAGTTGCAACAGTACCACGACCAGTGATCGAGAATACGTCCTCAACAGGCATTAAGAATGGAAGATCAGTTAAACGTGGAGGAATTGGAATGTAGCTATCTACAGCATCCATTAATTCCATGATTTTACCAACCCATTTCGGATCGCCATTCAAACCACCCAAAGCAGAACCTTGGATAACAGGAATATCATCACCAGGGAATTCATAGAATGATAACAATTCACGAACTTCCATCTCTACTAATTCCAATAATTCAGGATCATCAACCATATCCACTTTATTCATGAATACAACTAATGAAGGAACACCTACCTGACGAGCCAATAGGATGTGCTCGCGAGTTTGTGGCATTGGACCATCAGTAGCAGCAACTACGATGATAGCTCCATCCATTTGCGCAGCACCAGTAACCATGTTTTTCACGTAATCCGCGTGACCTGGACAGTCAACGTGTGCATAGTGACGGTTAGCTGTTGAATATTCAACGTGTGCTGTATTAATAGTGATACCTCTTTCTTTTTCCTCAGGAGCTGAGTCAATCGAATCAAATGAACGAGCCTCAGTTAAACCAGCATCAGCCAAGACCTTAGTGATAGCTGCTGTTAAGGTTGTTTTACCGTGGTCAACGTGACCGATTGTACCGATATTTAAGTGCGGCTTACTGCGGTCAAACTTTTCTTTTGCCATGTTTTTATACTTATTAGTAGGTTAACTTTTATTTTAATTTATTGTTTTGATACTATTTCAATACAAAAAACCTTGTTCACCCTGCCTTTATTACAGATTTAACAAAGTTCCTTATTTCCTGAGCCAAAGATGGGACTTGAACCCACGACCTCTTCCTTACCAAGGAAGTGCTCTACCGCTGAGCTACTTCGGCTTTTTAATCTCAGCAGCATGATCATTTAAGTCATTTTCAAGACTTAACTCCACAATCTCTGCCGACTGCCCAACTTTTCCAATTTAGAGCGGAAGACGAGGTTCGAACTCGCGACCTATAGCTTGGAAGGCTATCGCTCTACCAACTGAGCTACTTCCGCTTTTTTTACTGTGGGGAGAGAAGGATTCGAACCTTCGAAGTCTTGCGACAACAGAGTTACAGTCTGTCCCATTTGGCCACTCTGGTATCTCCCCATCTTTTAACCGCCACGTATCACTACGCGGATTAAAAGAGCCTCCTATCGGGATCGAACCAATGACCTACTGATTACAAGTCAGTTGCTCTACCAGCTGAGCTAAGGAGGCTTATATGCTACATTTGTTTCGTAAAACTCATGTAATTGATATAAATTTTAAACTTTCACAGAACCTTTCCGTTTCTTTAAGAGGCAACCCCTGTTCCGAAATGGAATGCAAATCTACAAGAATAAATCTTCTATCCAAAATTATTTTCAAAAAAAAATTGACGGTTTTTACACCGTCAATCCCTCTTTTTAATGTTAAAACGAATATATATCTAATAATCAGACACTTCATTCGCGCTTAAAATCACTTTATGTTCACTTAATTTTGTTCTTGTCTTATCTTTATGTTTAGTAATTTGTTTTTTTAAGGACTCAATCGACAAATCTGTCGCTTCTTCAAATGTTTTACACTGCTCCTTCGCAAACAATGTTCCGCCAGGAACAATCAGTTTGATCTCACTAATTTTATTCGCCTCATCGTCTACATTCTCCAGTTTCAAATAAACTTCTCCACTTATGATCTGGTCAAAAAACTGATCCAGCTTATCTACCTTTCTTTGTATAAAGTCTAACAACTTTTTATCTGCATTGAAATGGATTGATTGAACTCTGATTTTCATGTTGTCCTCCTTTTTTATGCCTTTGGATGGGCTTGTTTATATATAGTTTTTAATCTTTCAATTGAATTATGTGTATACACCTGGGTAGCGGCCAGACTGGCATGCCCAAGCAATTCTTTTATCGCATTGAGGTCTGCACCTCTGTTCAGCAGACTTGTTGCATAAGAATGCCTTAAAACGTGTGGGCTCTTTTTATCCTGCGTGGAAATAAATGTCAAATAACTCTTTACTGTTTTATAAATAAAATTCCGGTTCGCGCCGGCTCCTTTATCAGTAACGAACAAGGACTCGGTTTTGTTGTCGAAATTTTGTAAGCTTTTCAAACTGATGTACTCTTTCAGCTGTTGCACCAGTGGCCGGGCCATCGGGATGATCCTTTGCTTCCCACCCTTACCCAATACTTTAACGGTTTCTCCATAAAAATCCACATCCTGATCTTTAAGGCTCAGCAGCTCGGCCAAACGCATACCGGTGCCAAATAAAACTTCTATAATCATTTTATCCCTGATGGAAGGAAAGGTGTTATCAAAAAATTCTCCGGAATCCAACAGGATATCGAGCTTTTGATCGTCAATAAATACCGGCAAATGTTTCGCAACCTTAGGCGCTTTTACATGAGTAACCGGGTTGGAAGTGATTGTCCCTTGTCTCTGGTGATATTTGTAAAAACTTCTCAACGCAGACATCTTTCTGCCCACGGAGTTCGCACTTATCCCCTGCTCCATCAGGTGCACTATATAATTTCTCACTTGTATAGGCTGCACCTCCAGCATCTCCATTTCAAATGTTTCCAGGAGATAGGCATTAAACTGGGTCAGGTCTACTTTGTAAGACTCAATGGTATGAAGCGAATAACGTTTCTCGTGTTGTAAGTAAGATAGAAATGTTTCTATTGACATATATTCTGCTTCTAAAAACCTGTAAAGTGAATATACAAAATGATCGCATACAAACAAGTTTTATTTGAAATAATGACAAAACAAATGAACATAAAAAAAGCACTGCCGAATATCAGCAGTGCTTTTATATCATGAAAATCAGTCAGAACTTAAACTGTTCCTTCTAATTGCATATTTTGCTTGTAGATTGCATGCTTAACCTGAGTACGACGAGTAACAGATTTTTTCTCGTATGCTTGACGGCTACGCAGTTCTCTCAAAACTCCAGTTTTTTCAAATTTCTTTTTGAAACGTTTAAGGGCTTTATCCAATGATTCGCCGTCTTTAATATTAATGATAATCATAACGCTGAAAATACCTCCTCTCGGTGTGTTTAATTCCTTCATTCTTAGAAGGGATGCAAATGTAAATAAAAAATCTTATAAACAAAAATAATATACACTTTGGAGAAGTCCATTCTGCGCCCTGCCCGGATCACCTCTAAATTAAGCATCCAGCAAAAATAATATTATTTTTCATACCACGCTTAACATCACAAAACTTTACACCATGCCTAACATCAACAAACCTGGTATAATTATATATGAATAATATGTAAATTAGCTTATATATATAAACTTATGACAACAGGAAAAAAAGTACTTACTTACGGTATCATCATTGCAGTACTGGTGATCGGCTCGCTTGCCTACTATCATTATTTCTTTGTTTTAGGAGAAGGCGTCAAATCCGGAGAACTCAATTATGTAGTAAAAAAAGGATACCTATTTAAAACCTATGAAGGTAAATTAATCCAGTCAGGGATACAATCCAAGCAAATCGGCACTTTGCAATCCAACGAATTTGAATTTTCAATTGCAGACCAGAAACTCGCAGAACAGCTCATGGCCAACAGCGGAAAAGTATATCAGTTACATTACAAAGAATACAATTCCAGTTTACCCTGGAGAGGTTTCAGTGTATTTGTAGTAGACAGCGTTGTCTCCTCTCAAAATGCACCACAACTTTAATCTCAAACATAAAAAAGGAGGGTACACCTGCACCCTCCTTTTATACTGTAATTTAAATTTTTAAAGACTAAAAGCTACACCTGCGTTCAGGCTGCTTCTGGAATTCCTAATTGTAGATCCCTGGTTGTTTTTCAAGATATCAGTAAGACCGCTCTGTCCATCAGCCTCCAATATAATTTTAACCCTGTCTGCAACCGGTATTTTCACCCCTATCCCCAAAGCCAGGCCAAGATCTAGGCTTTTTGAAAAATCTTTTAAATCTTTATTCAAGGCTGTTTCTTTTGCACTCAGTAAAACACCGGCATATGGACCGAAATTCAGGTACCAGTTCCTTGTCTTACCAAAATGCCAATTGGCCATTACCGGAATGGTTAAATAATCAAAATGATAATCTGTTACAGCAGTTTGATTTTTATCTAAATCAGTGATAAAACCCCTGTTCCAGCCTTTTTGATCATAACTCAGTTTTGCTTTAATACTCCACCTGTCAGAGAAAAAGTAATCTCCAAAAACCCCAACATTAAGTCCGGTTCTAAATTTAGCATTGGTTGCTGATTCACTTTGCACCGTCGCAAAATTCACACCAGTATTGAATCCAAATTCAAAACTGCCTTTTTGTTGTGAAAATGCAGCAAAACTACACGCAGATAAGAGTAAAATCGTAAATAATTTTTTCATGTTTTTTGACTGTTAATTAAGATGTCGCAAATATATAAATTTTTACAGTAAGTTCATTTTAAAATAACCAAAAAGAAATTACACCTAAATCCTGCGGGCAAAATCAAATATCACTTACTGAGACAAAGAAAGAGGACATAAAAAAACCGGTGATCAGAAGATCACCGGGCGCTTGAATTTTATATTTGGTTAGAATATGCTGGTTTAAACAAATTGCGGATACAAGTTATGCATTTAAAACTTCTCTTGCAATAACTATTTTCTGAATTTCTGAAGTTCCCTCTCCAATGGTACACAGCTTGCTGTCACGATAAAACTTTTCTACCGGAAAATCCTTCGTATAACCATAGCCACCAAAGATTTGTACAGCCTCCGTAGAAACACGGACCGAAACCTCTGAAGCAAAATATTTTGCCATGGCTGCCTCTTTAGTCATCTTCAAACCACGGTTCTTCATATCCGCAGCCTGCCTGATCAGCAAGTCCGCAGCTTCAATCTCAGTAGCCATATCCGCAAGCTTAAAACTGATCGCCTGGAAACTGGAAATCGGTTGCCCAAACTGATGACGCTCTTTAGAATACGCAAGCGCAGCTTCATAAGCTCCCTTCGCAATACCCAAAGACAAAGCGGCAATAGAGATCCTTCCTCCATCCAGTATTTTCATCGCTTGCTTGAAACCATCACCCGCGCGGCCAAGCAGATTCTCCTTAGGCACCCTGCAATTGTCAAAGATCATTTCAGTTGTCTCTGAGGCACGCATGCCCAGTTTATTTTCTTTTTTTCCCGCTGAAAAACCAGGAGTTCCCCTTTCTACTACAATCGCAGAAATTCCCTTAGAATCCCCTACCTCACCCGTTCTTACCATCACAACAGCAATATCACCAGACTTGCCATGAGTGATCCAGTTTTTTGAGCCGTTAATTACATATTCATCTCCATCAAGAGTTGCAGTGGTCATCATACGCATTGCATCAGAACCCGTATTTGCTTCTGTCAAGCCCCAGGCACCAATCCATTCGGCTGTAGCTAATTTAGGAAGCCATTTGGCTTTCTGCTCTTCATTTCCAAAAGCCAGAATATGACCGGTACACAATGAATTGTGAGCTGCAACCGACAATCCAACAGAGCCGCAAACCTTTGCTACCTCCACAATAACATCTACATACTCCTGGTATCCAAATCCAGAACCACCGTAAACCTCAGGAACCAGGACTCCCATCAAACCGAGTTCACCAAGTTTTTTAAAAACCTCTACCGGAAAATACTGCGACTCATCCCATTCCATCACATTTGGACGGATGTTCCGTTCCGCAAAATCTTTCACCATTTTTCTGATCATCTCCTGATTCTCAGAAACTGTAAAATTATATCCTAACGAACTATCTAGCACTTCTTGCATGTTTTTTTATTGAATTTGAGCAATTATAATTAAATAAATCAACAGCATCACTAGAAAAATATTCTCCCAAAAACAGAACAAAATGGTATTTAGTTCATTAACCCAACAAAGTCCCTTCAGGGCAATAAAAACAGCGAAATAAACCCCTAAAAAAAATCAATAAATTTTAATAGGATGCAAGAGAAAAAGTCTGAGGAGCAAATTCACTTAACCGCTCTCTTCCATTCAAAAAATCCAGGGCGATAATAAAAGAGCATCCAACAACCTCTGCCTGTAACTGCTTAACCAGTTTAGAAGCAGCCACTACTGTCCCCCCTGTAGCCAGAAGATCATCATGAACCAATACCTTTTGTCCTGGCAACAAGGCATCTTCATGTAATTCCAGCACAGCACTTCCATATTCCAGGTTGCAAGCCTGCTGTATCGTCTTAAAAGGCAATTTTCCCGCCTTACGGATTGGAACAAAAGGCACTTTCAGCGCCTGGGCCAACAACATTCCAAATAAGAAACCACGGCTTTCAATCCCCGCCACTACATCAATCTCAAGGCCCTTTAACTGCTCAACAAGCGCAGCCGTAATTTCACCACACAACACAGAATCTTTTAATATAGGTGTAATGTCTTTAAAAACGATGCCAGGTTTAGGAAAATCCAGTACATCTCTAACTGTCTGTTTTATATTTGCTTCAATCATCATTAAAATATAAGATAAGGTTCCAGTTTTCCCAACACCTGAGGTGTCAAAATAACCACCTTTTTTAAGTCTGCAATATTAGCATAATTTCCGTGTTGTTTTCTATACTGTAACACTGCATTGATCTGATTATATTTTAAATAAGGACAAAACTTCAGCTCTTCAAACCCAGCGGTATTTACATTCAGTTTCCGGATAACCGAAGCATCAACACGTACCTGATCTTTTATTTCTTCAAACTTAGCAGAATCCAGACCAAATACTTCCATCAACTGTTCTTTCCTGTAAAAGCCACCCAAGCGTTCCCTATACTTTACAATCCGCCTCGCAAAGGCCGGCCCGATCCCTCTTATCTTATCCAGCTCCAGTGTATCCGCGGTATTAACCTCCACCATCACGGGAACTGGCCGGACAACAGCTGCCCTTTTATATAAAACCTCAGACACAGAATCAGGCACAGAAGAACTAATATCTATATAAGGAAGTAATTTCTGGTACTGGTCCGGAGCCACCACATACATCTTTTTCAGATCTTCCGGCCGGCGAAACCGCCCACCCTTTTCAACATACCTTAATATAGATTGTGCCTGCCTGGCAGAAAAACCTAATTTCTCCCAACCCACTTGGGAAAGTGTATTCGGGTCAAAGCGAAACAACACTGCAGACCTGTCCTTCCTTTTTTTAGTCCAGCCAGCCCTTCTGGTATCTGAAGCTACAGCCGAGTCTATTTTTTGTTCAAGTACCTGCAGCATAAAGGCTTCATTTTCCGGATCTTTTACCGGCGGCCAAAGCCAGGCAACAACGTAAGGACAGAATGCCAGCATCAAAATTAAACCCGACAGGAGCAGCAACCCATTGAACTCCCCTTTTGTAAGATCGAAGTAGTTATTTAACCATTTTCTCATACCCGGCTAATGTACTACCGATATTTAGAAATATAAATCTTATTTTTGAGGTTGCTTTCCAATTCATAAAAAAATTTTAAATGAAGATCATAACCACTAAAGAATTCGCCAAGGCCACAAAAATCGACAAACTTGGCGTTCCTGGTTTGGCTGCCTTGCTGATGGAAGTGATGAAATTAAACGACATCAACAAGGTCTTTTCACAAAACAAACATTTCAACGGTCTCGAATTTGTAGATAAAATACTGGAAACCATTGGCGTAAGCATAGACTTCGATGAAGATGATCTGAAAAACATCCCTAAAACGGGCGGATTTATTGCCATTGCCAACCATCCTTATGGCGGCGTAGAAGGCTTAGCACTCGTTAAATTATTATGTACGGTAAGACCGGAAGCCAAGGTTATGGTCAACTTCATTCTCAAGAAGATCCCTAATCTCGACGAATTCTTTGTTGCAGTTAATCCCTTTGAAAATGTACAACATTCCTCCAGCATCAGCGGACTAAAAGCCACCTTCGACCTGCTCCAGAGCGGAACCCCTATTGGAATCTTCCCTGCAGGCGAGGTATCCACCTTCAGCCTCGACAAACAGGAGATCACCGACAGGATCTGGCATCCGGTTGTAGGAAAACTGATCGCCAGGGCCAAAGTACCTGTTGTCCCAATCTATTTTCATGGCAATAACGGTATCTTATTTAATATCCTGAGTTTCATACATCCTACCCTAAGAACAGCCAAACTACCTTCAGAATTCCTGAACAAGCAAGGGCTTAAAATGAAAGTAAGGATAGGTAAGCCCATTCAGATTGACGATATTTCCTATAAGAACAATACCAATAAATTACTGGACTTTCTGCGTGCAAGAACCTATGCACTTGGCACAGGACTGGAACAGGAAAGAAAGTTGTTCAATCCCATCAATCTTTTCAAGATCAAAAAGAAGCCGGAACCAGTTATAGAAGAAACACCACGGCACCTGATCGTTGAAGAGGTAGAACAGTTGGAAAGTTTCCGTGTCTGGGTAGAAAAAAACTATGAGGTGTATATTACCCCTACCGCCAGCATTCCAAATATCTTAAAAGAAATCGGACGCCTGAGAGAAATCACCTTCCGGGAAGTTGGAGAAGGCACCAATAAAAAAATTGACCTCGACAATTACGACATCTACTACCATCACCTGTTCATCTGGGACAAAGAACAGCAAAACATTGTTGGCGCTTACAGAATAGGTAAAGGCGATGAGATTCTCAACACACTGGGCCGCCGGGGCTTTTACCTTTCCGAGCTCTTCAAGATCAAAGAACCTTTTTATCCCATCCTGCGCAAAGGAATCGAACTTGGCCGCTCCTGGATCCGCAAGGAATACCAGCAAAAACCACTTCCCCTGTTCCTGCTCTGGAAAGGTATCTTAAAATACCTGCTCGACAACCCTCAGTACAGATATATGTTCGGTCCGGTGAGCATCAGCAATAATTTCTCCAAGTTCTCTAAGTCACTTATTGTAGATTACATTACCAAAAATCACTTTGACTATGAACTGGCGCATTATGTTAAGCCAAAGAATAAATTCAAGGCCGATCTGACCCCTATCGACAAAGACCTGCTGATTGAAAGCAGCGAATCCCTGAAGGACCTGGACAGCTTGATCTCTGACATAGAAAATACCCATATTAAAATCCCTGTATTGCTTCGTCAATACATGAACCTGAATGCAAAAATCATTTGCTTCAATATAGACCCTAAATTTTCGGATTGCCTGGATGGCTTCCTGCTTGTGGATACCCAGAATATCCCACCTGAAATGCTGGAAAAAATCGGAAAAAACTTCTAAAACAAAAAGCCACGACATCCATCGTGGCTTTTTGTTATCAACTAAACCTAAACTTATAAATACTAACCAAATATTTACATCACAAAAGTAAGCTGGTCGTGTTAAGCAGAGGTTAATAATTGATTATATATGAATAAAGTTAACATAGCAGCTTAAGGCTTATCCCACCACACCCTGGCATTCAGGTCATCCGCACCACCATAAGGAAAAGCCGCTACGGCTGCCTTGTAATTGGCCGTATTATTTGCACGTTCCTGAGTTGGATAGCCCTCTCTTCTTGGAATAGGTATATTATTATTATCCGGTGGAGGGCTTAAAGCAGGAAACCCTGTACGCCTCCATTCTGCCCATCCTTCATATCCATGCATAAAAAGGTGGACCCAGCGCTGGTAGCCAATCTGCTGCAAGGCTGTTGAAGCAGTATACTGCACCGCAGCATGTGCCTTAAAAGCCCCCAGGCCGGTGGTGTCATTGTTCTTCCACTGACGAACGGACTGCTCTATAGCCAGGTCATAATTGGTTTTCGATACCGCGTCACCGCCCCCAATCCATCCTATTTTTGCAGCTTCGGCCTGAGCAAAAAGCGCCTGAGCATAAGTAACCAGATATACCGGTGAATTTTGCTGTCTGATGGCATCACCCAGCAACGAATAATTATTGATCACCACAGTTACTGATCCTGGCAATCCGTAATCCAACCCAACATAGTTTCCTGCCGTATTTTTATTGGCAAATACAGACAATCTGGGATCTGCCAATGGCTGCATATAGTCCACTATCGGTTTACTCACTGCATACCAGCTACGCCCCAGCTGAACAAAAGAGTTGTACCAGTAATTTTCATTGTCTTTGTTGGCCAGATGTGGATAAGCTAAATTATCTGTATTACCCAACATAATTCCATTCCCCAAAGCCTTGTTGAATTCAGCTTTCCCTTTGTCAGGATCAACTTTAGAAAGGCGGAGTGCCATCAGCATATGAATCGTATTCCCAAATTTCTTCCACTTGGTCACATCACCACCATAAACAATATCATTTTTAATACTTCCGGATACAATTGCCGCATTGGCCTCATCCAATAATTTAAAAAGTCCATCATAGATCAGCGATTGTTTATCATACTTAGGTGTCAAATTATCCCGGCCCTTTAAAGCCTCACTAAAGGGCACATCTCCCCATCTATCTGTAATATGCCAGAAAAAATAGGCTTTTAAAATCTTTGCCACCGCAATCTGGTTCACAATAGGCCCCTCATTGGCATCAAGGTTCTTGTTGTTCAGTAAATCTTCCAAATTCTGCAAAGGCTGATAATACAGACTGTAGAAGTTGAAATTAACGGTCACATACCTGGAGTTATCCGTAAATGTTGTATTGGAAAGATACTGTGGATAATGGACTCCGTAAGGTGAAGAACTCATACCGGGCAGGAACATTTCTGTATTCGCGATCAATTGAGTACCCGCCTTCGTTGGGTTATTGGGATCTGTATTGATCGAATCTTTAAATTTATTACAGCCACTGATCAACACAGCGCCTAATAAAAAAAGACAAGTTGATTGATATATTCTTTTCATCTTGATATCGTATTAAAAGGTCAGGTTTAGACTTACGCCATAAGAGCGCACGGTTTGCAGTTCTCCTTTTTCAATCCAGCTGATTGACGCGCTGCCCGAAGACAACTCAGAAGGATCAACTCCTTTAGGTGCTTTTTGCCAGATCATAAAAGGATTACGAGCCATCAGCGATACTTTCAAAGCTTTAATTGGCGTCTTTTTCAGGAAATCAGCATCAAAATTATACCCTACACTGATCTCCCGCATTTTAATATAAGAAGCGTCGTAGATCCATTCGTCATAAATTCTTGTGCCCAGGTTGTTTCTATAATACGCCCTGGCATCCACATAAGCCGTCACTTCCTGGCCGGTTGCAGCAGAAATTCCGTTCACCTTCACCCCGCCGCCATTAGCAACAGCATCTCTGACATTAAAGCCTTTGTCGTTGATCGCAGCCGTTTCAGCCGATTGTCCGGATTTTGTGGCCAGCATCTTACTCCAGCTAAAAAACTGTCCGCCTTTCTGGAAATCAATCATAGCCGCTACATCAAACTTCCAGATCCTGAAATTATTCCTAAAGCCCCCAGTGTATTTTGGAAGAACGCTACCAAAATCTTTTGCAGGATTATATAAAGGCATATTATCTGTACCCAGCATCACTTTCCCCGTGGCGGAGTCTCTGATATAACCAGGACCAATTAAATTTCCAAAAGCCGCACCCAAACTCGCATTCAATGTAATGGTTTGACTGGAATAGGTATTGGCATCTAACTGATAAACCCGAAGGTCTGGAGCCAAGGCATAGATTTCTTTAATCGAATTCTTGTTCCTGGCAAAATTGAAAGCCATATCCCAGGTAAACATTTTAGACTGTACCGGGCGGCCGCTCAATGCCAGCTCAATCCCCCTGTTTTGAATTAAGCCCGCATTAACCACTGCTGTTTCATAACCACTGGCACCAGAAACATACAAACTGATAACCTGATTTTCATTTTTTTGCTGATAAAGCGTCAGTTCCAGCCCCAGCCTGTTTTTCAGGAATTTCAGATCCAGACCTGCCTCATAAGAATAGCCAAAAGAAGGTTTAATGAAAGGATTTAAGAGCTTGTCTGGCACATAGATCGTATTGATAGAACCTGAAGGCTGCGTATACACCCCACCAAAACCATAGGTTGGCAAAACCTGATAAGGATCCAGGTCGGATCCGGCAACAGCATAACTTGCTCTTAATTTACCATAAGATAAAATATCCGATTTCAACAGCTCACTAAAGAGAAAACTACCGGAAACGGAAGGGTACCAGTACGAATTGTTGTCTTTCGGAAGTGCAGAAGAATTATCATTTCTTAAAGAAGCGTCTAAGAAATAAGTATCCTTATAACCAAGAGAAACCATGGCATAAGCACTTCTTACACTTTTTTGCACCAACCTGGATGTACTGGTCGGGCGGTCAACAGAAGCTGCCATGGTGTAAGTATCCGGAGCGGATAGTCCGCCTACCGTAGCTTGTTTGGTTTCTGTATACCTGGTGGTGTAGATGTTACCCCCAAGATTCGCATTCAAAGACAAATCGCCCCACTTTTTAGCATATTGGGCTAAGAATTCATAGTTATTATCCGTATTCTGGTATTTATTAATGCTATACCCACTAAGGTTTCTCCCACCGGCAGCCTCTTTATGTGTAATCGTTTGTGAATACATATCAGAACGAAGGAAACCACTCAGTTTTAATTCCGGTAAAACCTGGTAACTCACATTCACATCACCAAACAAACGGTCACGGTTATCATTGTTTAAAACCTGGTAGGCATCAAAAAATGGATTGTTCCAGTCACTTGGTCTGTTGTTTGTAATCAAACCTGTGGTTGTATTCGGATTAACATTCCAGTTCATGATTGTACCATCCGGATAGCGGTAATTTCGTAGCCTGTTGATGTCTATATTGCGTTGAAACCATTGAACAGCCCCCGTAAAAGAGCCCTGATATCCTTGTGTTGGTCTTTGCCCGGAATTATTGGCATAATTCACGTTGGCACCTATAGTCAGTTTTTTTGTAATGTCCAGAGAAGAGCTCAGACTCAGGTTATTCTTTTTCAGCCAGGTATTTGGAATTGTACCATTAATATAAGCGTTGTTATAGCTCAAACGGATACTGGAATTTTCTCCCCCACCGGTAATGGATATTCCATTGTTGATATTCTGTCCGGTTTCAAAATAATCTTTAATATTGTTGGGTTGCGGCACAAAAGGAGTTAGCTTTCCAAAGTCAGGATCCTGTGGATAGAAACTATAAAACATTCGAACGGGTGTACCATCCATTTTCGGGCCCCAGCTCTCGTCATTCCCGTTCACATACTTTTGTCCGTTGGCCAAGGTCAAAAATGTCTGATTATTCCCTACCCCATAGGTATTTTGCAAGGGCATGAAGTTCCCCACCTTCTCAATGGAAAAAGCAGAGCTCACATTAATTTCCACTTTCTTTGCACCTTTGGCTCCTTTCTTTGTGGTGATCATAAGCACCCCAAACTGGCCTCTCATTCCATACAAGGCAGATGCCGCAGGGCCTTTTAACACATTGATACTTTCAATATCTTCCGGATTGATATCCTGTGAAGTATTCCCATAATCAACCCCATTTGCATTACTGTCACTAAAATTATCCTGAGAAATCGGCGTCCCGTCCACAACCATCAGCGGAGAGCCTGTCCCCGTAAGGGAATTTACACTTCTGATTTTGATCTTCTGCGTTCCGCCCATGCTTGCACCCGAAGAACCCGTGACCTGGACACCTGCGATTTTTCCGGCAAGTGCACCAATAACATTCTGCTCTTTAGTCAGTGTCAAATCACTTCCTTTTACAGCTTGGGTGGCATAGCCCAGCGACTTTTCACTCCGCTTAATTCCCAGCGCTGTGACCACAACTTCCGACAAATTTTGATTGTCTGAAGCCAAAGTCACACTGACTTTCAACTGGCTGCCCACCAGTACTTCTTTAGGCAAAAAACCGATGGAGCGAAACAACAACGTTTCTGTTGCTCCGGCACGAATGGAAAAATTCCCATTGACGTCTGTAGCTGTTCCTCTGTTGGTTCCCTTAACGGTCACGCTCACCCCGGGAATTGGCTGTCCATCGTCGGATGCGGTAATTTTACCGCTGATTTCTTTCTCCTGGGCCCATAAACTGAGCGTACAGCAGCATAGTAAAATGAGTAAAGTAATGGTTTTCTTCATCTTGTTTAGGTTAGGTATTTTGTGGATTGTTATGTTCTAATAGCTTCGTATTTTTTTCAGTCCAAGACCAGGAAGATCATTCAGCGTCACTTTACCATTTACCACTTCCATTCCTTTATAGACATCATTGCTGATCAGCAGGGCGCCATCAAGATCTGCCCAGTCTACCATCGGTGCCAGTTGCGAAGCCGCAGAAATGGCGCAGGAGGTTTCTGTCATACAGCCAATCATAATCTTCATACCCAGGGCACGTCCCAATTCCAGCATCTTGTGGGCCTCCCGCATCCCGGTACACTTCATCAACTTAATATTGATTCCGCTATACACTTTATGGGCCTTCACCACGTCTTCCAGTCTTTGCACCGCCTCATCACCAATCGTTGGAACCGGACAATGCTCCGTTAGCCAGGCATTATCATCCACCTGCTCTTTCGGCATGGCCTGTTCAATAAATACGACTCCTTTTTCATGCAGCCAGTGTGCCATATCCAGCGCGAAAGCTTTATCCTTCCAACCCTGATTAATATCCACACACAAAGGTTTATCGGTCACTTCCCTAATGGTCTCGATCATCATCTTATCGGTATCCCGGCCAAGCTTCACCTTTAATATCTTGTAAGGATCCGCTTCTTTCACCTTCTTACGGATCATTTCAGGGGTGTCAATCCCGATGGTATAAGAAGTATTCGGTGTTTTAGAGGGATCATAACCCCATATTTTATACCAGGGCTGTTTCATGATTTTACCTACCAGATCATGCAGGGCAATATCCACCGAGGCTTTAGCCGCCTTATTGCCAGCCTCCAGATGATCCACATAGTCCAGGATATTCTCCATCTCAAAAGGATCATCAAAAGCAGACAAATCCACCTTCGATAAAAACTTCAAAACGGTTTCATGAGATTCGCCCAGGTATGGTGGCATCGAAGCCTCTCCATAACCAATGATCCCATCATATTCAATTTCTGTAAGCACGACCGGCGTCGTTGAACGCGAGCTGGTGGATAAAGTAAACACATGATTCAGGTTCAATGTATAGGGCTTAAAACGGAGTTTTAGCCTTCCTTTTCCACCAAACTCCTGGCTTGCACTCACCAAAAGTGGGGAGGCTCCTAAAACAAGTGTACTTCCGGCCAGTAAACTGGTCGATTTCAAAAAATCTCTTCTATTGTTCATTATTGGTTGGTTGTATATATAATTCGTGTTGATCAATACGTATAATTTGTGGGCTTCCAATCTCATCCAGAATACGGCGTGCACTAACCAGCGTACGCGATTGAAAATCTGCATAATCTGCTGCAGAGGGAACCATACTGTTGATGCGCACCATTCCTGCCGACTGAATAAATTCCCCGTTTCCCATATAAATGGCCGTATGTGTAACCCGGGGATGAGCAGCCCTGCCTTTAGCAGCCGCAAAGAAAAGCAGATCTCCCGCTCGCAGGTTTTTCAAACATTTGGACAAACTGACCGTATCTGCCTCATAGATATCAACGGGCTCACCAATAAGTGCCTGCTGAGATGCATCTCTTGGCAAAATGATGCCATTTAAGAAAAAACTGGTCTTGGTAAAACCACTGCAATCTACCCCCTTCATGGATGTTCCTCCCCAGAGGTAAGGTGTTCCAATCAGGGTTTTAGCTGTGGCCAAGATTTGCTGCGCATCCGGATTAGGTCTGGAGATCCACTGTTTGTATTTTTGCGCAGTTTTTAACGGAATAAAAGCGATGCGTCCATCTGGATAGGCCACCTTATAAAACTTCTTTTCTTTGCCCAGAAATTTTAGCAAGTTACCCTTAACCAGGTCAGATACCCGTTCTGATGTCACATCTGCCTGGCTGTAAGCGGAGCCATAATCCTCTGTATAAACCAGTTTATCTGCCCTGCGCCATTGTTCAAAACCCTTCGCATCCATCACAGCCAGGGCTTCAGTTTCTACCCAGGCTATATACCTGTCCGGTGATCTGACCAGCGAATACCCTTTTTCCTTTTTCAAAATTTGTACAGGTGTACCAAGAATCATTTGAGTGACCATCTCGGCATAATGGGCAGGGATTTTCCGGTTGTTGGCTACAGAAAGACGCACCACACCATACACCTGGCCATCCAGCGCAGCAGACGGAAGAAGATGCTCAACAACATCCACTTGTAAACCTTCTTTTGCAAATGCAGTTCTCAGGCTTTCTGATGCCTGCGGCAAGGTCGTTTCCAATTCTACCCGGGGTCTCTCCGTTCCTGTAACTTCTAGATTAAAAATATCGGTTCTTTGATCCGGCACTTCTTTTCTTCCTACATTTTCAGCAATGGTTTTAATTTTCTTCAGCAATACGGTATCTAAAACCGCAGAAGCATGCATATTTGTGGTTAGAAAAACAAGCAAAAAGAAAGGGATATAGCTTTTCGGCTGCATATTTTAGTGGTTTGGTTTAGGTTAAGGAAATGTTTGCAATAAATAAATGTAATTTTTATTAGCAATAATCGCAAATAACCGCAAAACAAATCAACAAACAACGCACAAAAACGCATAAAAAGGCAATATTATGCCTATTGCCTTTAAATATAGAAATATCTTCAAGTCTATAAATCAATCCGCCCTACATAGACACTATCAGAAATACTTTGCCGGTCATCAGAAATAAAGGCGATATAGGTTTCTATGTAGAAATCCTTTTTATAAGTATTTCCATCTACTTTTTCTATTCTATGTACCTCAAGAACATCAGTACCTGCTTTCCTTCTCGCGCCACTTAAGGAGTAATAAGCACGATTGTTTGCCGGAAGAAACGCTACCATCATCACCTGATCACGATCCCTCGTCCTTTCTATTTCCGGATCTTGCTCCCAGTGGAAGGTAAGCGAGCCATCAGAAAATTCAACAGTAGGATGATATGCAGGCGGTAGTGTACCTTTACTGACCAGAGCCTTGGTATAATCCATTTCAAGACCGGGAAAAGTTCCTTTAACCGCATTTTTTACATTATAGGAAACCGCAGCATTTTGTGCAATCTGGGTTGTTCCTAAAACCTCTACTCTAAAGCTTACGTTAATAAACCTGGTTAGCGGCGAAATAAATGCCATGACAACTTTAAATCTTTCATTAACGGCCTGTTGGGCTGGTGTTCTTTTTCTGGGTACACTTGGGGAAATTGTACGGAGAACAGGTTGCCCTAATCTGACATAGCCAACAACATTGGCAAGTTTGCCAATGATAGGCCCAAAAATTCCATTTTTTAATCTTGCCATGAGCGTTTAGTTTAACAGGTTAAAAATCTGATCTTTACAACAAGTTAATCAGAATTCATAAAGAATCCAAATCCGGTTAAATTTCAATTGGTTTAGAATTAGATTTTTATAGTTGTTTGATATGGCTATAGCCGAAGCATAGCCAAAGAGGAGCCGAAGAGAAGCCTTAGTGAAAGCACAAAGAATATGGGCGCTGCACCTCGCCAGATACTACACTCAGTGTCTCCCGGGTCGCTTAACAGTAACTTCATATTGGATCGTTAATTTCATTAAAAATTAAACACTCCATTCTCTAAAACAAAAATTATGAATTACAAATCTCTCGCAGTGATTATGCTCCTTTCCTCGGCATTCATTTACCGGTCAAACGCACAGGAAAAAGTTAAAAAATTTTGTACAATATCCTACGGTGGGAATTATGACCTCTGGCGCAATCCGAGAATAGACTATGGGCAGACTAAAAGATATACACCTTTAAAAGATTCAATATTTGTACAGAAGCTAAACAGAGTCGAGGCTATAGAGAATTTTGTGCAGGCGCTGAATTATATGACCGGACTAGGTTGGAAATACGAAGGTAATATTCCCTTAGCCGATCCAAGTCGTCCGGAATTTAGAGTTTTGTTCAGCCGGGATTTCGATCCTTCTGAATTGACGGAAGGTAAATAAGGATATACATTCAAGACCTGGTTTCACCGGATATTTTAAACAGAAAAGGCGGAGATTAAATCTCCGCCTTTTCTGTTTAATTTGTTATTTATAAACTAGAAGCTATATCTCAAGCCAAATTGCATTTGGAAACGTGATGCAAAGAAGTCTTTAGAGTAAGTGCTAGTATTTGATTGCTGGAAGTTATATGTAGGGTAAGTAGTTGCTGTACCAGCCTTTACTAATTTCATACCTACACTCGCCATAGAGTTGTAAGTATTTGGAGAGAAATATTGTACACCCCAGTTCTTGTTTAGCAAGTTTGTTAAGTTCACAATATCATAAGTAAAGGTCAGGGTCTGTTTTTTAGCACCGCTACCCACTACTACTAAATCTTGTGAGAAACGGAAGTCCGCTTGAACGTTCCATGGTGTACGGGCACCATTTCTTTCTGTAAACTGACCTCTTTTATTTTTCAAATATTTATCTCCATCTATAAAGGCATCCAATGCAGCAACTTGGCTAGCCTGTCTCTTATACACATCT
>NZ_JAELTV010000309.1 GCF_016429005.1 Pedobacter sp. ASV19 | reverse complement strand
CCCCCCCCCCCCCCCCCCCCCCCCCCCCCCCCCCCCCCCCCCCCCCCCCCCCCCCCCCCCCCCCCCCCCCCCCCCCCCCCCCCCCCCCCCCCCCCCCCCCCCCCCCCCCCCCCCCCCCCCCTTTTAAATGCCCCGCCGACCCCCGAGATCTACACCGGCTAACGTTCGTCGGCAGCGTCAGATGTGTATAAGAGACAGGAGTACACAGAGTCTGTCTCAGGCAACCTATCGGACTATCATGCAAATCCAGATTTGGAAAGAAACTACGGTCAGGAAACCACAATCATTGGCAACCTGCCTGTCAGGTATTATGACAATTTCGACATACATGATCCCAAAGGTAAACTCAAATCTATAGGAAATATTCAGTTTAAGTATAACAATACTTTTGACATCCACGAAGAGTTTGGATCCTTAAAATCCGTTGGGGATATCCAGCTATCCTATTACAACACTTTCGACATCCATGATCCGCAGGGAAAAGTAAAATCAATTGGCCAGGTACAGATCAAATACTTTAATAAATTTGACATTACAGATCGTTTTGGAAGAATTAAATCGATAGAGGGGAATACCACCGCCGTGTCTGTCCTGGCCGCAAGAAAATAACTATCGACAACAGCATGAAAAGACTAAAACAGATCACTGAAAAACTAAAGGAAGCTCATTTCGAAAACTCCGATGAAACCTCCACCTTGTTATGGCAGTACATCTGCTATTCTCCAAAAATCCCGTTACGTCTGCACCAGGAGCAGCTATTAAAAGAATCTGAAAGATTCAGCCTCAAAGTCAAAGATGAATTTTTCTCAAAGGAAGAGTTAAGCTTTAATGGTTTCAAATGGGGAAATGGGCCGGATAAGGTCATTCTCACACATGGATGGGGCTCAAAAGCGGCTGATTTTTCAGAGATTATTCACGCGCTAAAAGAATTGAAAAATCTGGAGATCATCACCTTCGATGCTCCTGGAAATGGAAGCTCTGAAGGAGAATTATCTAACTTGCTCCTATATATTGAAGCCGTTAAAGCTGTAGTTGCAGCATTTGGATCGCCAAAAATCCTTATTGGTCATTCTCTGGGCGCTATGGCGAATGTTATAGCCCTAAAAGAAACCAGGTTAAAGCCCGATTTACTGATCAGTCTGACCCCCTTGATTCTTTTGAAAGAGAACTTTAAAGCGAGTATGACCACAGTCCAGATTGATCCGGCCATTCAGGAGCAATTTCTAAAGAATTTCGAACAACGATTCGGTATGAGTTCTTCCATTTTCAACTTATCTGAATGGTATAAAGAATACGAAAGTTTAAATCACTGGCTTGCTTATGATCAGCATGACCAAATTGCTCCTTACCCTTATCTAAAGCATTTTCTGGAAGCCTATCCTTCCATTTCTGGCAGAGACTATGAGCATGTAACCCACGAAAGAATCATCAGATCCGCAGAGGTTATTAAAGATCTCAAGGAAAAAATCATGGAATCATAGACTTAGCCTCGTTTTAATATAACAAATTATGACATAATAGTTAAACACTATACTATCTATTCCTTAACTTTGTATAGAGAATCAGAACCCATCCTTATGGCAGATAAAGAGAAAGCCTTACTGGCACTTGAGCTAGGCCGTGCGGTCATCGAAATGAGAAGCCGTTCCCGCCAATTTATCCAGGCACGCATTAAAGAAAATCAACTGAATATTACTTATGAGATGCTGGAGGTATTGATGTGCCTTTGGGAAAAAGACGGGATCAATCAACAGGAAATTGCCGGTCGCATCATTAAAGAAAAAGCCAGTATGACGTATCTGATCGACAACCTTAGCAAAAGAGAACTGGTTAAAAGAGAAGAAGATGAAAACGACAGGAGAAACAACCTAATTTATCTGACAGAAAAAGGAAAACATCTTCAGGAAGAACTATTGCCCTGGGCAATGGAAATGTATGCCATTGCTTCGTCAGATCTATCCGCTGATGCCATTATTTCCTCCACAAAACTTATTCAGCAACTCACCAGGAACATTATATAAAATAAACTATATTCCAATGAAAACAATTCTCATACCCATTGATTTTTCAGAGTCTTCTATCCATATGGTCAATTACACCGCTGAGCTGAGTAATAACCAGGATATTGATCAGATCATTTTATTTTCTTCCTTTTTTGTTACATTATTTGAGCAGATCTATCCATCTGCAGATTTTATACAGCCAGGAGAAGGAGAAATACTTGAACAGAAACAACAACTCCTTAAGCAACTGGAAGACTTAAAAGCCAGCCTGCTAAAGAAACTTCGCAGCAAAATTTCTGTAAAAGTTGCCTTGATTGAAAAACCTCTATTGCGGGCAGTTCTTGAAATTGTTTCTCTGGAGCAGCCTGATGTTTTGTTTCTTAACAAAACATGCAGTCAAATGATTGAAATTGCAAAAATCAGTCCTGTACCCGTGTTGATCATCCCAGAAAAGGCTACCTATGAGCCTGTTCAAAATGCACTCGTTGCCTGTGATTTCAGAACACTGGACCATATCAGCTTATTAAAAAGACTACATTCTATTAAACATTGGCCACATCCAAAATTAGCACTGCTAAATGTTGATCCCTTGCAAAAACACTTAAAACCTGAACATCCAGGTCAGGAAATTGAAGGCATACTGAAAGAATTACTCAATGGTTATGAATATGAACTGTATTATTCTGATGACCACGATATTCTTCATGGGGTGTTGACATTTGCAGAAGAGCATAATCAGCAAATGATTATTGCCTTGCCCGGCAGACATAGTTTTCTATATAGCCTAACACATCAAAGCATCACAGAAGGCCTGTCAGCAGACGCAGATAAACCCGTTCTGATCCTCAAATAATCTACAAAAGGCCGAAATATTTTTCGGTCTTTGTCTTATGGTTTCATTTTAAGGAGGAAGTTCAACAGCATATCTCCGCAATTGTTAATGCAAAGTAAAGTATGGCTTTTGTTATTTTCAAATGGCAAAGCCCCATACAAATGTCCTTAAATTTGCGTGCGCTCTGTTAAGTCACTATATATTAAGCATTATGAAGTCAGAAACAAGTTCAAATGTTTCTTTATCACAAGTTCGTTTAACCATTACCAGTTTTGTTGCATTTACTTTTTTTGGATATTTTACCATCGGCCTCGCCCTCGCTGTTTTACCAGTTTTTATACACCAGGAACTTGGCTATAGCGCCATGGTTGCAGGTATTGTAATCAGCATCCAATATATAACCACTTTCGTTATGCGCGGTTATGCCGGTAAAATGGTGGATCTGAAGGGCCCAAAACCTGCAGTTCTGTTAGGCATGGCTGGCTTTGTTTTAAGTGGTATACTCCTGTTTGCAGCCTATACGTTAAAACATATTCCCATCATGAGTTTGGGTCTGCTGGTCATTACAAGACTGATGACAGGCTTCTCCGAAGGATTAATTGGTGCCAGCCCTGTCAACTGGGCTATTCTGGCTGCAGGAAATCAGCATACAGCTAAAGCCATATCTTTTAATGGTATTGCGAGTTATGGTGCACTCGCCGCTGGTGCACCCCTGGGCGTATGGCTAAACAACGGATATGGCATAGGAAGTATAGGTCTTTTAATTATTTTGGTTGGCATTATCGGTTTACTGTATGCAAAAAGTAAGACGCCTTTAAAAGGAAATAGTACCAGCCCCAGAGAGTCTTTCCTCAAAGTGCTGAAAAAGGTGTCACCTTTCGGTATTTGCCTGGCTTTAGGAGGTCTGGGATTCGGAACAATTTCTACATTTATCACTCTATATTACGCTTATTTAAACTGGTCTGATGCGGTACTATGTCTATCAGTCTTTAGCGTATTATTTATACTCGGACGTATCTTTTTTGGCCGTTCGATTGATTTACATGGCGGGTTAAAAACATCTATCGTTTGTCTTGCCCTGGAAACTACTGGTCTTTTAATCCTCTGGCTGGCCAACACGCCAACGACAGCCTTGGTTGGTGCAGGAATAGCTGGTTTGGGATTCTCTCTTGTTTTTCCTGCACTCGGTGTAGAAGCCGTAAAATTAATCCCACCTTCCAATCACGGTGCTGCGCTTGGAGGCTATGGTTTATTTATCGATCTTTCTTTGGGCATAACAGGTCCTTTAGTTGGTGCCATAGCCAGCCGTTTTGGAATGCCATACATTTTCCCTTTCAGTATGGGAATGGTCTTTCTGGGCTTCCTGTTGGCTTTTATCATCTATATCAGGCAAAAGAGAAGTCTCCCTTTAACGGTTGTTCACCCCACAGCGTAGGGGTTTACAGGAATATGGATAAAATGATAACCTTCTGCCTTCATTTGCTGAAGGAGACTGTCTTCAGGTACGGTTTTAAAAACCACTGTACATAAAACTTGTCCAGGAGTTAACCTGCATTTGAGCAAAATATCCATTAATGCCTTTTTAACTTTAATCTTTATAAAACTAGCGCTATATTTTTTCTGGTCTAAAACTTCTGCTCCTTTAAAATAAAAATTTGGATTAATCCTTTTAAAAGCAAGCATCGGAAGATTCAAACCAGCGGCAAATTTTTCAAATTCACGTTCGGATACTTTATAGACGAAATTGCCTACCGGCTCATAAGAAAAGCGATTTTTCCAGATTCTGTTTAAGATCCGTGGGTTCGTTTTGAATAAATTAAAAAGCCATAATAAGATCGGTATTTTAGTTACAGGATCTTGCGGCTCTATGATTACAATTCCTTCTTTTGCAACCCTGATCATTTCATATAATGCCGCATATGGTCTTGGAAAATGATGATAGGATTCTTTGCAAAGCACGTAATCAAAATTCTCATCGGGGAAATTCAGTTGCTCCGCGTTTTCAGCTCTATATCTGGTAATAATTCCCTCTTCCCGGGCAACGGTCAAAAAATCAACATTCAGGTCTGTAGCCATCGCCATACTGCCTCTTGATTCAATATACTGCGCATCAAACCCATAAGCATCCCCAACGGTAAGCCAATATCTATTCTCCCCAAGCAATGGATCAATACACTTAAAAAAAATATTCTGCAACCAATGAGCAATTGTTTTCGTCCCCAGAGATCTTTTCTCTTTGTAATAATTAGTCTTCGATTCTTTACCTGGAAAATATTGGTTATACCAGTTTCCGTGTTTCTGATAACTTTGATGATGATACAATGGTCTTATATTTAGTCTTCTTTATCAGTTTACGGGAGTACCGAGCCAAACGTTGGGTAAAAAATCAAAAAACTTCTTCAAATCATTTTAAAAATTTCATTTTTACCCAACGTTTTGCCTGGTGCCTCCGTATTCTTTAGGAATGACACCTCCTAAATTTACTTTTAATTTGCTGAATGAATCTGTTTGCTAAACGGGAGTCTCGTATTATAAAAGGATGTAAAGCAAACGAACGTAGTGCGCAGGCTCAGTTGTATAAGCTTTTTTATCCGGAAATGCTCCGGCTTTGTTATCGTTATTTAAAATCTGATGATCTTGTAGCAGAAGCACTTAATTCAGGCTTTTTAAAAGTTTTCCAGCACATCAACAGTTTTGAAGAATCAAAGGGCGAATTGGGTGCATGGATCAAAACGATTATCATAAGGACGTGCATCGATCTTGGAAGAAAAGAAGCCAGATTTAGTAACCAGAGCAGTAGTGAGGATGAGATAGATACAATTTTTATTTTACCTGAAATACTTGAAAAGTTATATGCAGAAGATTTAATGCAGGCCATTCATCAGCTTCCACATGCCACTAAAATAGTTTTTAATCTTTCTGTAATAGAAGAATATACACATAAAGAAATAGCAGACCATCTGGACATTACGGAAGCTGTCTCTTATACACATCTGACGCTGCCGACGAACGT
>NZ_JAELTV010000308.1 GCF_016429005.1 Pedobacter sp. ASV19 | reverse complement strand
CCCCCCCCCCCCCCCCCCCCCCCCCCCCCCCCCCCCCCCCCCCCCCCCCCCCTCTTTTAGATGTGTATAAGAGACAGGACGAGCATTAGCCTCTCCTGCAGGAAACTATGTCCTTTACTTTGACAAAAAAACATCAAACTGGTACAGCTACAATACCACAACTGAAAAGACAGTTCAACTCAATACAGGTCTGAACATAAAATTTGCAGACGAAGAAAACGATGTGCCAGATGATCCGGAAGCCTATGGACTAGCCGGATGGACAGAAGAAGACAAAGCCGTACTTCTCTATGACCGCTATGATATCTGGTCTTTCTCTCCGGACGGAAAATCTTCCGCAAAAAATGTCACAAACGGTTTTGGAAGACAAAACGGAATCACGTTCCGCTATCAGGCCACCGATACCGCAGCCCGTTTCATCAGCAAAAAAGAAGATGTTTGGTTGAGTGCTTTCAACAATAACACTAAAGAAAACGGCTTTTACCGCAGTAATCTGGGAGAAACCAAAAACCCGCAGCTGGTCGTAATGGCACCTTTCAAATATTCCATTTTGGTTAAAGCAAAAGATGCCGAACGGTATATCTACGATAAAGGGAATTACACCGCTTCTCCAAACGTCTATGTTTCAACAGATCTGAAAACAGAAACCAAACTCAGCAACACCAATCCTCAGCAACAAAATTACAACTGGGGCACCGCAGAATTGGTAAAATGGACAACACCTAAAGGCTTTAAATCTGAGGGCATCCTTTATAAACCAGAGAACTTCGATCCTAATAAGAAATACCCTATGATCGTTTATTTCTATGAAAAACTCTCTGACGGTCTTTACACCTATAATGCGCCAGCTCCTACCCCATCCAGATTAAACATTCCGTTCTTTGTAAGCAATGGCTACCTGGTTTTTGCACCAGATATCAGTTACCAGACAGGTCATCCAGGTCAGTCTGCAATGGAATACATCAATTCTGGTGTTGAATCCTTAAAGAAAAATAACTGGGTTGACGGATCTAAAATCGGTATTCAAGGCCAAAGCTGGGGTGGATATCAGGTAGCTTACCTGATCACCCAAACCAATATGTATGCAGCAGCCTGGGCAGGTGCGCCAGTAGCTAACATGACATCAGCTTATGGAGGCATCCGTTGGGAAAGTGGAATGAACAGACAGTTTCAATACGAAAAAACACAGAGCAGAATTGGTGCAACCCTTTGGGAAAAACCAGAACTCTATATTGAAAACTCCCCTCTATTCTCTCTTCCAAAAGTAAGTACACCAGTGGTGATTATGGCCAATGATGCCGATGGAGCAGTGCCTTGGTATCAGGGAGTTGAAATGTTTACAGGGCTGAAACGCTTAGGTAAACCAGCCTGGTTGCTCAATTACAACAATGAAGCACACAATTTGATGCTCCGCCAAAACAGAAAAGACATCCAGATCAGAGAACAACAATTCTTTGATTATTACCTGAAAGGCGCTAAAGCACCTGTATGGATGACCAGTGGCGTACCAGCAACAGAAAAAGGCAAAACATGGGGTTTTGAATTAACAGACGAAAAACCATAGCCAGTCGGCAAGCTAGAATAATTTCAACATCTGCTACCCAAAGGGAGTTGCTCACACAGCAACTCCCTTTTTTAATACCTTCCAGACGCGATAAGAAAAAATAATTTTATCTTAGGCACTCAAAACACACCCAACAAATGGCATTAAGCAGAATTTGGTCCGCCTTTATCATTGTAGCAATAGTAGTCGCCAGTATCAAGTGCTTTTTCTTCGGACAAAGCGATATTTTTAACTGGATGGTGATTGGTAAGGCCGATGATCCGGCTAACCCTTTAAAACTGGATGGAATTATTCAAACCTGTTGGGTTTCAGTAGAGCTTTGTTTAAAACTCATCGGCATTCTAGCCTTATTCATGGGTTTAATGAGCATTGCTGAAAAAGCCGGCGGCATTCGTTTGTTATCAAGGATCGTTGGACCATTTTTCTCCAAACTTTTTCCTGACATCCCAAAAGGACACCCCTCCATGGGCCATATGATCATGAATTTTTCAGCTAACCTATTGGGATTAGATAACGCAGCAACCCCTTTTGGGCTTAAAGCTATGGAAAGTTTACAGGAATTAAATCCAAGTAAAGACGTTGCATCCAATGCACAAATTATGTTTTTATGCTTGCACGCAGCAGGACTCAACCTCATTCCGGTTAGTGTAATTGCCATTCGCGCCTCTCAAAATGCATCAAACCCAACAGACATATTTATACCATGTCTTATTGTTACTTTCATGGGCACATTAGCAGCTATGCTGATTGTATCCTTTAAACAAAAAATCAACATTCTGCAACCCATTATCATTACATGGGTACTCTGCCTTTCGGTTGTAATAGCCCTGCTTGTCCTTTACATCACCTCCTTAAATGCCGATGGTATTAAGTCCTTTTCAGGATTACTAAGCAACGGTTTAATACTCCTCATATTCCTTCTTATCGTTTTAGGTGGACTTTATAAAAAAATAGATGTTTTTGATGCTTTTATTGAAGGAGCAAAAAGCGGATTTGATACCGCCATAAAGATCATCCCCTATTTAGTAGGAATGCTTGTGGCTATTTCATTGCTACGCACCAGTGGAACCTTTGATGTTGTAATCAGTGGAATTAAAAACGGGTTTGCCTACCTGGGAGCAGACACCAGATTTGTTGAAGGTTTACCTACCGCACTAATCCGCCCCTTAAGTGGCGGTGCAGCAAGAGGCATGATGGTCAGTACAATGCAAACCTATGGACCGGATTCTTTTGCCAGCAGGTTATCAGGAATATTCCAGGGCGCTTCCGATACCACGTTCTATGTAATTGCAGTTTATTTTGGCTCCGTAAACATTAAGAATACCCGATATGCAATTGGCGCAATGCTCTTAGCAGACTTGGTTGGAGTCATTACAGCTATCTTACTCGCGTATTTATTTTTCGGATAGATCTCTTTTCTAAACTTCCGTTTTTTCCTCGCGGGATAACTGCCCTATGATGCGTTCCAGTATTCCTGGTTCTACATTCGTATATTTGGAAGATCTCCAGGTAGACGTTGAATCGAGCCATACACAGAAGGAATGATACCCTTCCACAATCACAGCGTATGTTTCGTGAAAATCATCCTGGATTCTCATACAGAAACCTTTTACAGGCTTACCCTGAACATCAAAATCGAAATTTAGATAATTACTTAACATATTTATATAAGGCTAGTGGAAGTGTATAACAAAGCTCGTGTTAAAATGTTTAAATAATCTTAAGCAGACAACAAGTTATTGTTAATAAGCAGTTTATTCGCAACAAAAGGAAGTATCAGATAGGAAAAGATTCTGCTTACCATTCCTCAACCGTCAGCACATCGGCCTGGCGCGGGAATACTTTAGCAGTCAATACCTGATGAACCTCTGCATCACCATCTGCACAACAGTCGGCCAATACAGTTAAGCGATAATCCTTATCCGCGGCTTCCCGCAAAGTAGATAAAACCACACCACTGGTAGAAATGCCCGTTAAGACCAAATGCTGTGCACCATAAGCTCTTAATACCACTTCCAGATCACTGCCGGTAAATGCACTGAAACGTCTCTTGGTTACCACAACTTCATCAGCTTTTGGCTTTAAACCCTCATGAATTTTCACAAATTCAGCCATATCAACACTTTCGAAGCGCTCCTTACTGGCAGCAAAAGATTTATTGTTCATGCTGATTTCCGGTGAACCCTGACGAAAACCAACCACGACGTAAATCACGGGAATTTTATGATCGCGCGCTTTCGCAATCGCTTTAGCAGTATTAGTCACAATAGTAGCTGCCTCAGGCAGCATAGCTACGATACCGGCCTGCATATCCATAACAAGAAGAGCCGTTTTTGAGGTGTTTTGTTCCATTTTCTTTTTTATTTATCTATTGTTATTTTAACTGAGATAGCTCCTTATCAGAGCTTAACTTTATCACTATAATTAGGTGTCACTTTTGGTATTAATTTATAAAACAACGCTGCAATTAAAAGCGCTATAATTCCCTGACAAAGCATGGTAAGTGGAGCGCCTATTTTTTGGGAAACCGTACCAATCAGTAAACTTCCCAGAGGCAGCATACCAAAATAAGCCATAGCCACATAACTCATTACCCTCCCCCTCATATGAGGAGCCGCCTCCATCTGTATAATAGTAATACTGGTAGACATTGGTGTGATCGATCCCAATCCCAATATCACGGCAAAAGGCAAGGCCAGTGCAAAATAGCTCATACGGGAAAACAGAATAAGCCCCATACCCAATACAACAATGCTCATCAGCATGATCATCCTGAAATTAGTTCCCTTTTTTGCCGAAGCCAGCAAAAAGCTGCCAATCAATGCGCCCAAACCAATGCAACCACTCAGGTAACCATAAGTAGCCGCATTTCCCTTAAAAACAACCTTTGCAAAAACCGGCTCCATGGTATCATAAGGTATAACCAGCAGGCTCAAGCAAATGATCAGGAAAATGAGCATACTGATGGATGGGGTTTGCTTCAGGTAACGGTGCCCCTCAGCCAGTTCGGAAGAAATTTTTTTCCGAATAGCCGGCCGCTCAAATTCAGGAAACTTCATCAGCAAGAGAGAAATGATAACCGCGATAAAACTTACTGCGTTGATGCTAAAGCAAATACCCGCACCAAATTGCTGCAGTACCATACCCGATAAAGCAGGACCAATCAGGCGGGCGATATTCACCATCGCCGAATTCAGCGAAATGGCATTGGCCACATCAGCTTTGTCATCAACCATATCATGCACCATTGGCTGCCTGGCTGGCGTATCAAAAGCATTAATGATTCCTAATACCACACTAAGTGTCAAAATCTTCCAAATCACGTAATGACCCGTTAAAATCAATACCGTTAGCAGTATAGCCTGTATCATTGACGCGGTCTGGGTAATCAACAGTATTTTATGCCGGTTATACCTGTCTGCAACCACTCCCCCAAATAAGGAAAGTAGAAAAGAAGGAAATTGCTGAGCGAATACCGCAAAACCAATCATTAAGGCAGAATGGGTTAATGAGTAAATTACCCATATAACCGCCGTACGTTGCATCCAGGTACCAATCTGCGAAACGGATTGTCCAGCAAAAAAAAGTGCGTAATTACGGTTGCGAAAAGCACGGAAGGTATTATTGGTTACGTCTATGTTCATTTAATATGATTTTAATCAATTCGACACTTTATGTCTTTTTGTCTAATAACAGATAAATTTTTTTTATTTATATAAGCCTTGCATAGCCATACGGGTAAACATATCTACTGCAGACACTAATCTTTGTGCATCATTATCCAGGTCTAGTTCCCGTTTTAATCCGCGCAGACAACTTAACAGCACATAGATGAGTATCTCCAGTTCCGAAGCCGACAGATTACGCACTTCACCTTTGTCCATCCCTTCAGTAAGCAAAGCTTCCAATAGCTTACTTTCCTGTCTTATAATCAGATTATGATGAACGATCTTCGTTTTATTGAAATCAGATAATGCATTTGCATCCATACCTACATCAAGCATCTTAAAAAATGCTCTTTTTTCACGAAGTACTTCAAGCTTAGTTAAAAAGAAGGCACGAAACTTTTGCTCCACACCAGAAACCCGATCAACTGCATTGGTCATAGCCAACAACATTTCCCGAATTTCAATCATGATAACCCTGTCTCTTATACACATCTGACGCTGCCGACGAACGTTAGCCGGTGTAGGTCGCGGTGGTCGCGGGGTCATTAAGAGGGGGGGGGGGGGGGGGGGGGGGGGGGGGGGGGGGGGGGGGGGGGGGGGGGGGGGGGGGGGGGGGGGGGGG
>NZ_JAELTV010000307.1 GCF_016429005.1 Pedobacter sp. ASV19 | reverse complement strand
CCCCCCCCCCCCCCCCCCCCCCCCCCCCCCCCCCCCCCCCCCCCCCCCCCTTTTAGATGTGTATAAGAGACAGGTTTATCCATTCCTATATTAGGTAATTCGGCCACTTTGGGTTTAAAATTAAGTAATAGTGGATTTGTAAATGGATTGGAGAAAGAGCAGCTTGTATTTAAAAAGAAAGATGGTGTATTTTATAATTTAAAGAGAACATTAAATTCCTTTAAAACAGATACTATTTCAGCAATAGAGGCTTATTCGATTACTAAAGACTTTTCTTTTCCACTTCATTACTCCCCAATTCGCTTTGCAGAGTTTGAAGGGTTTAACATTCAGAAATATAAGCTCTACTCTGGTTGGGTGCGTAAAGATTCAACACTTGTTTACGACTATAATCAAGATGGCAGTGTCTTGTCAACAAAAACAGGCTACCAATACACCAATGTTCTTCATACACAAATAGGCAAAGAAGCTATTTCAACCAGCGATGGACTGACCAGAGAGGTAAATTACAAATATCCACATGAGATGGTCAGTTTAGGACGTGATCCAAATGGAATATATCAGGGCATGATTACCAGAAATATGATTAGCCCTGTAGTTGAGCAAACGATCGTGAAAAATGGCAAAACAAGTTTGGAGCGTAGAAATTTCATTCAACCATTTTCGAATATCTATGTACCCGGAAGTGTAGATGTACTCAATACAGTATCAAATACCGATGAAACACGTATTCGTTACGAAGCTTATGACAACAAAGGAAATCCTTTGAGCCTAGCACAAGAAAAAGGTGCTAAAATTAATTATATATGGAGCTATAATGGTCAATATCCAATAGCGGAAATAAAAAATGCAGATTATAGTTCCGTGGTTTCTGCACTAGGTGGCGGGGCAGCCATTACCGCATTCAGTATTAGACCTAGTCCTACAACTGCAGAGATTAATAGTTTTCTTGCTAATCTTCGCAGTTCCCTTCCAGATGCGCAGATCTCGACTTTTGTTTATGATCCGCTAGTGGGGCTGGTTAGCCAAACCGATGCCAAAGGCCAGACCACGTATTATGAATACGATGAATTCCAGCGGTTGAAGAACATGAAGGACCAGAATGGAAATATCATCAAGAACAACATCTATCACTATAAACCCTAACCAGCTCTCCATATGAAAACAAGATCAACGAACATGGCAAAGCGGATCAGATATTCCTTTGCCGCTCTGGCGTCAATTTTCTTGGCCTCGAATACTCATGCACAGGTTCAGGACAATATTGTAAATATTTATAACAACGAAACAGAAATTACAGGCAAAGCAAGCGTCACTTTAAAGGACGGTTTTTACATCCCATCGGGAAAAACGGTACGAATTTATACCACCGGACTGAGTTTTGAAAAATGTGTTGCAGCGATTAATACCTTAAATACGGTAAGTGCCAACCAGAATTACATTCTAACCAAAACCTTTAAACGAAAAGGAATTCTCACCGACGGTGACACCCAGCAAAACCTCAGCACCTGTGAGGTCAACCAGACGGTCCAATATTTCGATGGATTAGGAAGATCGCTGCAAACAGTAACCGTGCAGGGAAGCCCGGGCTTCCGGGATATGGTACAGCCCATAGCCTATGATGCTTTCGGAAGAGAAGCTGTGAAATACCAGCCTTATGCGGCGGTGAGCAATGGCGGTGCTTACCGCACCGATGCCTTAACAGCCGGTGCAGGACAGGCTGCTTTTTACGCCAGTACTGCCGGCATCAAAACCACTGCAACTCCTTTTTCGGTTACGGTCTTTGAAGCCAGCCCTTTGAACCGGGTTGAGCAGCAGGGTGCTCCTGGAGATGCCTGGCAGCCCGCCGCTAGTCGTACGGCTACGGCAGGGAGAACCGTGGTGAGTGAATACGGAACCAATGTCGCTGCCGAACCAGTCAAACTGTGGACAGTGAACCCTTCAGGAGCTTCAGCTACAGGTGCCTATGCCAATGGGAAACTGTATAAAACCAAGATTAAAGATGAGAACTGGGTGAGCGGAAACGGGGGCACTGTAGATGAATACAGAGACTTTGAAGATCATGTGGTGCTCAAAAGAGTATGGGAAACCGATACCAAAAGTCTGTCTACCTATTATGTGTATGATGACCTGGGTAACCTTCGCTATGTATTGCCTCCGGCAATAAATGAAAACGGCTCCAACATCAACAGCTTTACGGAAAGTGACGCCGCCTTTAAGAACTTCATTTATGGCTACCATTATGACGGCCGAAAACGCTTAATAGAAAAACAGATTCCAGGAAAAGGCTGGGAATACATGGTCTACAATACCCTTGACCAGGTGGTGCTGAGCCAGGATTCCCTGCAAAGAGGATCAGGTAAATGGAACTACAGCAAGTATGATGCTTTCGGCAGGGTGATCACTACCGGTTTATATACCCGCACCCTGGCCAGACCGGCCATGCAAACTGAAGTCAGCACGGATGGTTTAAGCAACAGCCTTTGGGAAAGCAGACCGGATGCTCCAAACTCAGACTATACCAATGTCGCTTTTCCAAGAGCAGCTACAGAGCCTCAGGTGATCAATTACTATGACAACTATTCTTTTGCGGGGAACAGTTTTGGTGTACCTACCGGAGATCAAATGCCTGCTGCCCGTACCAAGACCTTGCTCACCGGAACCAAGGTGAATACCCTTGGAACAGCCACTATGCTGTTAACCGTCAATTACTATGATGATGAAGGCAGAATCGTCCAAAGCAAAAGCCAGAACCATGTAAATGGTACTGATGTGGTAGACAATACCTATGATTTCATTGGGCAGTTGAAAGCCAGCAAACGTACCCATGTGGGCAATGGGGCCACCACCACCATTGCCACCCGCTATGACCTGGACCATATGGGCCGGAAACTGGCCACCTGGGAGTCCATCAATGGTGCACCAGAAATTGCCCTGAACAGGATGTCCTACAATGAGCTGGGGCAGCTGATCAAGAAATCCGTACACAGCAGTGATACCACGAACTTCCTTCAATCGGGTACTTATGCCTATAATGAAAGAGGCTGGACAAAAACTTATACTTCTCCCCAATTCAGTTACGATCTGAAATACCAGGATGGTACCACAGCTCAGTTTAATGGAAATATCGCCAATCAAAGCTGGGGGAGTAACGGTTCCAACCCCAATACCTTTACTTATGGCTATGATAAACTGAACAGGTTACTCAGCGGAACCAGTACAGGCATTGTGATGAGTGAAATACTGACCTATGATGTGATGGGCAACATTGCCAGTTTAAACAGAAACGGAACCTTAGGAACGTATGCCTATACAGGAAATAAGTTGAACCAGGTGACTGGCGGACTGGCCACAGGGCTTTACAGTTATGACGCCAATGGAAATGCCAAAATAGATGGAAGGACAGGAGTAACCTTAACCTATAACCAGTTGAACTTGCCGGCTACAGTAACCAAGACAGGTTTAACCATGGCTTACACCTATGATGCCACTGGTGCTAAGCTGAGAAAAGTAAGCAATGGAGCAACCCGGGATTATGTTGATGGAATAGAGTATGATGGAGCTAATATTGATATCATCCATACAGAAGAAGGACTAGCCAGAAGAAGTGGAACTACGTACAGTTATGAATATAATCTGACGGACCATTTGGGGAACGTACGGTTGAGTTTCTATAAGAATCCGAGTGCTGCATTGGAAGTTTTACAGCAGACCAATTATTATCCATTTGGAAAAACCTTGGTTGCAAAAGCTGGAACGAACAAGTATCTTTATAACGGCAAGGAGTTGCAACAAGAGCTGGGACAGCTCGATTATGGAGCACGGTTCTATGATCCGGAGATAGGTAGGTGGAATGTGGTGGATCCGATGGCGGAACTGGACAGAAGAACAGGGCCCTATGCTTATGCATTTGATGATCCAATGCGTCATACAGACCCGGATGGAATGTTTGGGGAAGATGTAAACGAGGAATTTGAACAAGATGGTCCTGGTCCAGAGAAAAAATCTAGTGCTGTAGTAGTAGGTACTGTAGCAAGTGGAAATCTTTGGAAAGTACTTTCTGGAGTAGGTGAAGGAGTCGAACTTGTAGGTACTGGTGCAGCATCGGCAATTTTTGGTACTTTAGCACTTGTTTTTTCACCTTTAGATGCGGGAAGAGGCTCGGACAGGCCGCCACGACCTATTCTGCCACCCCCTATTGTTCCATCATTACTGAAAAGCAATGAAAATAAATCCGAAACTAAAACTGATAATAAGACGGGGACTATTTACAAAGTACCTGGTAAAGAGACAAAAAGTGGAAAACCTTATATTGGAAGACACAAGCATCCAAAACCAAGTGAGACTCGGAAATCCAAAGATGGTAGAAATCGAAAAAAAGCTGAAGTAGTGGATCAATATAATCCGAATGATCCTGAGGAAGGGCAATTTAAAGAACAAAAAATGATGGATGGGCACGGTGGTCTTGATAATTTGGACAATAAAAGAAGAGAAGTTAGTGAAGAAAGAATGAAGGAGTTAGAGAAAAAATATAAACCAAAAAATTAATGAAAATGATACAGCGGGAAATAGAAGAAATAAAGAATTTTTGGAAATGGTTCTTAACTCATTGCAATGATTTTGGTGAAAAATTTGAAAATGAAAAATTAATAAATGAATTAGATGAAAGAATACTAGACTTAGGCAATTTTGTATGGGAAATCGGTCCTGGGGTAGAACATGACAATATGTTGGTGATTTCGCCTGGAGGAGATCCAGATTTATTAGAAAAAACTAAGGAAATAATCTCTTATGCCACATTGTGTAAAGGTTGGGAATTTTATTATTCCAAACAACCAAAGGAATGGGATCTTATATTTATTTTGGAAAAAGATAATGGAGATGAAATTGAGATTGATGGTAGGCATTGGCAATATACTTTGCTGAAATTTGATGATGGAATGTTTAAGGTGATTTTTAAGGCGCCTGGATTATCAACTTTGAGTGCTGATGAACGTTTGACTGCTGCTGAAATCATTTTGGATGGTATATTAGGTGAAGAATTTAGAATTTTGACAATAGAAGAAATTGAAGTTGTCGATGATTCTGAAGATCAAAATACTAGTAAAATTAATGATATAAGTATTTTAAAGAAACATCTAAAACAATTGAACGATTGGCAATAAAGAAAGGTTTCCTTTGGCTCGTTAAGACGAATAATAACTAAATAATTCAATTTTATCAGCCCTTCTGGTCATTCCAGGAGGGCTGTTTGATTCAATAAAGATATTTCTGTCCTAGGAAATATGATTTCTGATCTCGCTGGATCTTACAGATCCTGAGGCTTGATCATGAAATCATATTTTTTTTTGGGTGCAGACCGGGGAGGGAACATGATTGGTGTTTATTGCTGAATTAGGGTATGTTGAGTAAAAAACGACTCTGAAAATTCACCCTGGTACTATAAATGGCACCGAAGATGACACCGAAGTTGGCACTGTAAATGGCACTGTAAAAATTGATCGTGCAATAGAGATATTAAAAGAAATTAGCAGTGATAATAAGATATTCGTGTGCTGGGATAAGTTTGATTACAAAGCCATCTTCCTCGAAAAGATCTGTCTGGTCTAAGGTCACAATAGTTCCTTCTGATAGTTTGAAAAACTTTAATGCTTCCAGAAGTCCGTTATACTCTCGATTGAAGTTATTATCATCTATCTGGTAGCATACTTGTACAGCTTCTTGTGCTTTTCCTTTGTTGAAGCTTATAAAATCGCATTCTCCTTTTTCTTTGTAATAATAGAGTTCTTTGCTTTTTCTGCGGAGGTGGAGATAAATCAGGTTTTCTAATTTGTGGCCCACATTTTCACTGAATGCGGTAGAGGTAGCCGAAATC
>NZ_JAELTV010000306.1 GCF_016429005.1 Pedobacter sp. ASV19 | reverse complement strand
CCCCCCCCCCCCCCCCCCCCCCCCCCCCCCCCCCCCCCCCCCCCCTTTTTAGATGTGTATAAGAGACAGATCCTGATGGATTGTCCCCCTAAATGTCAGGTCCAGGCTCCTGTTTTTAACAACGGTTGAAAATCTTGGCGGATAGACCTTATAGCTTAAGTAATTACTCAGTCTGCTCATTTTATAGCCAAAGAACCGGTAGTCGTTAAAACCGATATTCCATCCTATATTAATTTTCTGAAGCTGGTTTGCCGGGCAGGGCTCAAATACTGTTTTAGCGTTTTTAGGTAAGAGATCCAGCCAGAGCCGGAGGTTCCTCCCCTGGTTTGCATGGGTATAGTACTGTTTATCTTTCAGTACTTGTTTCTTGAGAAATACATCTACATAAGCAATGATCGGAAAATCTGAAGAGCCTGAGGAATCTGCCGCGTCGAACCAGATTAACCTGCCCGTCCGTGTATTCATTTTTTGAAGATAAGCGATCAGCTCCGCTTCATTCTGTGTATTTCTTGTTTGAAGGTGCTGCCATCCGCTGGCAAAATATCTGGAGTGCAGCAGCAGATAATCTGCATCCGCCAATCTTTTGTCCAAATGATTTGTATAGAATTCTACTTTTAAACCATGGGCCATAAATTCGTTTTTCCAACGATGAAAAGGATGACTTTCTCCATAAAATCTTTTTTCCGGCCAATCCAGGATTTTTAAGGTCTTCATTTTGTAAATCCTTAAGCATTATCGCTGCAGTATACTCCTGAGTGTATAAGAAATGATTTTCAGGTCGATCCAGAGGTTATGGTGATCAATATATTTCAGGTTCTGGTTAAGCTTTAATGGAATCACTGTATGAATGTAGAAGTCTTCCGGGTCATCTGAACGCTCCAACAGCTGGTTTTCGTCTATGAATTGTATAGAGGCCCAATCTGTAATTCCGGGTTTTACAGTTAATACTCTTTTTTGATCTGAATCGTACATATCCACGTATTTGCAGACTTCTGGTCTTGGTCCAACAAAACTCATTTCCCCTTTTAGAATATTGAGCAGCTGAGGCAGTTCGTCAATTTTATACTTCCTTAAATAATAACCAGCGGGGGTGATGCGTGCGTCATGATTACCTACGGTAAGTAAACCCGAGCGGTCTGAGCCACAATACATAGTCCGGAACTTATAGAGTTCAAAGTTTTTCTGGTTCAGTCCTACGCGTACTTGTTTGTAAAAAATTCCGCCTGCAGAATCGAGTTTCAGCCAGATGATCACTATAATAAATACTGGAAGCAGGCATAACAAACCCAGAAGGGCAAATACCACATCAAACATTCTTTTCGTATTCATAGCTAATGTTGACTTGTACAGCTTCGATAACGCTGTCGATGATAAACCTGATTTCAAGATCGGTAAGCTGAGGATAGATCGGTAAAGAAATTTCGCAGGCATACAGTTTATAGCTGTTTGGATAATGTCTGATCTCATAACCAATGCTTTTAAAATAGCTTAGCATCGGCATCGGAATAAAATGGACATTAACGACGATACCTTTGTTAACCAGGTCTTCAATGATCTGATCGCGCTGGGCCTCGGTTATTCCTTTGATACGCAAAGGAAAAAGATGATAAGAGGTTTCCCTTTGATCGTCTTTGGTTACCGGAGGGATAAACCAGTGCTGGCCTTTAAATCCTTCACAGTATTTCTCGCTGATGTCTTTTCTTAAAGGAAGAAGTGCTGATGTATATTTCCGGATCTGGGCAAGGCCAATAGCTGCACAAACATCGGGCATATTGACCTTATAGCCTTTTAATAGAATATCATACTTCCAGTTTGCCCCTTTTGATTTGGCAAAAGCATCCTTATTTTGTCCATTTAAGGAAAAAAGCTTTAAAAAATTAAACTCTTCTATGTTGTCGAAACTGGCAGGCAGGTTTAAGCAGATACAACCTCCTTCTGCAGTGGTGATATTTTTTACCGCGTGGAAAGAAAAAATGGTCACATCTGCCTGTAAAGCTGCAGAAAGTCCATCATAGTACGAGCCAATGGAGTGTGCTGCATCTGCAATCAGCAGGATCCTGCCAAGTGTTGATTGTCTTGAACTTTCTGCTTCAAACAGGTCCATGATCTGCGGTTCCCGTACTATAGTTTTCAACTGGTCGTATTTGCAGGGTAACCCGGCAATATCTACAGCGATAATTGCCTTTGTCTTGCTGGTAATTTTAGCTCTTACTTCTACCGGATCCAGGGTACAATCATCCAGAACGTCCACCATGATCGGAATTGCTCCGCAATGCAAGACACACAGCGCCGTTGCGCAATAGGAATAGGCTGGCACGATGACCTCATCTCCTTCTTTAACTCCAAACCATTTTAACATCAGCATAGCGCCCGACGTCCATGAATTGACACATACTGCTGCCGCAGAACCAGTTAATTTAACCACTTCGGCTTCTAGCATTTTTACCTTGGGCCCGGAAGTAATCCAATTGGCATACAGCGAGTCAAGAACCTCATTAATCACTGCCTGATCAATAAAAGGAGGAGAAAAAGGAATATTCATAGTTTTAAAATTTAAGAGTTAAAGAGGATCAGATTCTCCCATTGGCTGGAGATTACTTCAAGATCATTATTCTGACGAACAAGTCGTGCTCTGTTCTTGAGCTTATGCTGATAAACCGGGTCATTAAGAATCTTTAAAATTCCCTGGGAGAGCATCGTTATGTTCTGGTTAGCAATCAATACACCATTTACCCCATTTTCTATGATTTCTGATGGTCCAAATTCACAGTCAAAGGCAACACAGGCACAACCTAAACTCATGGCCTCAATTAATGCATTTGGATAGCCTTCGTTTCGGGAAGGAAGCACAAATACTTCTGCCTGTTCATAATAACTGCGGAGGTTATCTTTTGCTCCGGTTAAAATTACCCGGCCCTGTAAATCCAAATCAGAGATAAGCTTACAGAGTGATTGCCGTGCAGCCCCTTCTCCAACAATCAGCAGATCTATATCCAGGTGCCGTAAACTGTTAAAAGCTGTGATCAATAAATCAAAACCTTTGACCACAGAAAGCCTGCCCACACCAAGAATGTAGTTTCTGGAGTGTACTTGTCCTGCATGCACGGTCTTGAAATCGAAGATGGGATTTCTGATCACTTTATAGTTATTTAAGCGGTTAAACGACGGATAGGATTTCATACAATCTTCAATGCCTTTTGCGGGGATAACAATTGCCCTGGAGTGTTTATAAATGAAATAGGAGAAGTGTTTCATCAATGTGTTAAAGCATTTAAGCGTGTGATTTGGTGTAGTGCGTTCTGAAACAGCATAAGGGATGTTGAGCAACAGACAACAGGTTCCTGTCCAAAGGTTAGCGCTGGTCATAAAGGAAATAACAAAATCGGGCTTTGCGCTGCGCAGAAATTTGCTAAAACGAATTCCGGTTAAAGCGGCATAACGAATTCTCTGAAAGCCGGTATCCTTGTTTTTCCTGTCCAGTAAACTGATTACTTTAACTTTTTCAGTAATGGGATAACCCGGAGCCGCGGTATTCAGGCAAACTATAGTCACTTCATACTCCCGGTTGCTCAGGCTGTTGCCCAGTGAAGAAAGTACGCGTTCTGCCCCACCCTTTTCCAGAGTATTGATCACTAATACGAGTTTCATGACTTTATAATAATGTACGGATGGTGGTTAATGCCTGTTGTATATTTAAGTACCGGAGGTCAAACAATAAATACCTTTGCAGATACATCTTGAACAATTTGCGTTTCATGACTGCCGGATAACTGAAGTTTCGGATCATCAGGTTAAAATCACTGATCATTCTGCTTTTTCTCAGTCTGGAATCAATCATGCTCCAAACGCCACCTGAATGTAACCGGTAGCAACTCATTACTTCAGGCAGGACATACACCTTATGATTGGTTTGGAAAGCCGCATAAAGTTTAAACAAGGTATCTGAACCATGGGTATGGTAATACCATTGCTGTTTTTTTATGTCCATCACCTCCTGTATATTTCGCACCATTAATGAGCAGATGCGGGTTTCTTCCCGAAGCCCCATCAACATCGCTGAATAATCAAATTCCAGCGGCCTTGGATCCGGATGTTCGTAAACGAGCTGATCGTTTTCATCGATAACTCTGGAATAGGTACAGCAAATTACACCATCTCTATGGCTTTCCAGAAAATCTACTTGCTTCTGCAGTTTAAATGGATCAATCCAGAAGTCATCTCCGTCGCACATGGCTATATATTTACCTTTCGCCCTGGACATGACATCTATCTGATTTCTAACCGCGCCTTTATTGGGCAGATGTGCAATAAGCTTGATTTTTCCGGGATATCGCCGGGCATACTCGGCTATAATGGCTTTGGTATTGTCTGTAGAGCAGTCTTCTCCGACCAGTATTTCCACCTCAAAATTGGTTTGCTGCATGAGAAAACTCTCTAAGGCTTGTGTAATGTAATTTTCATGGTTATAAGTGATGCAGCAAACACTTACCATAACCGGGTATGGGCTATGCATCAGGCTAAAAGTTTATGAATGGAATAAGCAGCGGCTTCAGTTTCTGCTGGCTCATCGTAGTTTTGTGTTCTCAGCAATACCCGGGTAATCAGGTCCAGGTCACTACAAGTTAAGGTATGGTACAAAGGTAAACAAAGCATCCTTCGGGCTACAGATTCGCAAACCGGCATGCTGGCTGGATTTGCAAAAGGAAGTGTAGATAATGCTGGATAAAAGTACCTTCTGCAATAGACTTTCTCATTTTCCAATGCTTTCAGGCATTTCAGCATGAGTTCTTCTGAATGAAACAATACTGGGAAATAGGTGTAATTATAGTCCAGATCTGCATTCAATTTAGGATAACTTGCTTGTAGGTTCCCTAATTTCTGCCAATAATAAAAGGAAAGTAACCTCCTTTTATCCAGAATCTCGTCTACTTGTTTGAGGTTACACAGTCCCATCGCTGCATGGAATTCGCAGCTTTTTCCATTGATGCCTACATCTGCAAATTCATCCGGACCATTATGCCCGAAATTTCTCATCAAAGCCATTTTACGAAGCAAATCCGGGCACTGGGTAAAAACGGCTCCGCCTTCAATTGTATGAAAAAGCTTGGTTGCATGAAAGCTGGTCGTACTGATGTCTCCATATTCAAATACCGATTTGTTTTTATATTTCGTTCCAAAACAATGAGCTGCATCGTAAATTACTTTTAATCCATATTTATTTGCAATGGCTTGTATGGCCTCAATATCGCATGGATTTCCGTACACATGAGTAGCCAGTATGGCCGATGTTTTTGGAGTAATGGCCAACTCAATTTTAGCCGGATCAATATTAAAAGTTTCTGCATCTATATCTGCAAAAACCGGTGTGCAACCCTCCCATAAAATACTGTTGGTGGTGGCCACAAAAGAAAAGGGCGTGGTAATAATCTCACCGCTCAGTTCAAGGGCTTTGATCGCCAATTGCAGCGCCATGGTTCCATTGGCCACATAAAGCAAATGCTTTACATTTAAATAGGTTTTTAATTTCAATTCAAGCTCATTGACCAGCGGGCCATTGTTGGTGAGCCATTGACGCTCCCAAATACTGCTGATGTATTCTTCAAACTCCTGGATCTTTGGAAGAAAAGGTTTAGTTACAGGTATCATGGTTTAAGAATTAATTGTTTAAAGTCATGTATAGCACTCAACTTGGAGAGGCTGCTGCTGCCCAGATAAATCCTGTCTCTTATACACATCTGACGCTGCCGACGAACGTTAGCCGGTGTAGATCTCGGTGGTGGGCGGATCATTATAAGGGGGGGGGGGGGGGGGGGGGGGGGGGGGGGGGGGGGGGGGGGGGGGGGGGGGGGGGGGGGGGGGGGGGGGGGGGGGGGGGG
>NZ_JAELTV010000305.1 GCF_016429005.1 Pedobacter sp. ASV19 | reverse complement strand
CCCCCCCCCCCCCCCCCCCCCCCCCCCCCCCCCCCCCCCCCCCCCCCCCCCCATTTTAGATGTGTATAAGAGACAGATTTATAAGAAGCCAGATCAACTACCTTATAATTGGTGAAATCACCATCCTGGCGTTTTCCGTTATACTTAAAGTTAGCACTTACATACAGTGCTTTAGTAGCCTGTAGGCCAGCATTCAACCCAACGATATTTTTTGGTCTGCGCAACAGGTAATCAGAAACTTCATTGGTTACAAAGTTAAACTCTGTCCCTTCTACATAAGCATAATAACCTTTTAAATGCAAGGCGCCGATCTGAACTGCCGGCTCTATTTCAACTCCCTTTGCCTTTTGATTTGCCTGGTTGATATACCCAATATTTCCATATACAATTGCGTTGGTCAAGTCGCGCTTAAAGCCCGCTACACGTAAGGAATATTTATCATCTGCAAAGCTCAGATTAAATCCAGCCTCATAGTTTTTAGACTTCTCAGGAGTCAGGTTTAGATTAGCACCATAGGCCCCGAACAGGTTTTCCAGCGTTGGAGCTTTGAAAGCCGTCGAATAAGTTCCAAATAATTTTAACGCTTTAATGATATTGATAGACGGAGTAATGTTAAAAGTAGAGTTTTCACCATATTGTTTATGTTTATTATAACGTCCGCCAACTTCCAGGTTAAAAATACTCAAATCGTGCATAAACACAGAAGCGTAAGTACTGAACAGGTTTGTAGATGGTTGCTGATTTGCATTCAGTCTGAATTTAGTTGCTCTGTTGTCTAAACCAACCAACACATCCAGCTTAGAGCCAATTTTCTGATTGTAGAACAAATCGATAAAATTCAATTTACCCTCAGAAAGGCTGGTTCCATAATCTCCTTTTGAATCCAGCTGTGAATCTTCATAACTGTAATTTAGATTGATCTTTCCGGTTACAAACTCATACTTGGTATTAAAACCTCCATTAAAATGTTTCAATTTAAAGTTATTCGTCGGGCTGTCTTTAAAAGCACCTGAGTCAAAATCATAGTGACCGTAGAAATAACGAAGAAAAGGACTAATGCTTAGGTTCTTCGTTGCCTGTAAAGAAAAATTTGCATTTACAGCACCTGTTTTGTTTCCATCTTTGTCAAAAACAGCCGTATTTCCCGCTGGAGTAGCCGCCTCAGAAATACCATCGGTTTTACCTTGGGTATAAGCCACATTATAAGAGAAATCATCTACCTTACTGCTAATTCCAACGGTTCCTTTATAGGTTTTGTAACTTCCATAACTGGCTACACCATAAACACTGTTTCCATCTTTACCACCTTTTTTAGTAATGATATTGATCACACCTGCAACTGCATCAGACCCATAAATAGTGGACTGTCCACCTTTCAGGATCTCTATACGTTCCACCTGATCAATGGAGATCATCCGCAGATCAAAAGCCGCACCTGCTGGATTATTCACTAAAATCCCATCGATAAGTATAACCGCATAAGTACTCCCTGCGCCTCTTACGAACAAGCTTTTATTCAACCCGGCATTCCCAGTGGCACCGCCAACAACAATACCCGCCTGCTCATTCAACAAGTCTGTCAAATTCTTTCCATGACTGCGATCCAAAACATCATTTCCAATAATGGTGACCACTTTACCGGTTTGCGATTGTTTCTGGTCATTTTTAGTGGTACTGATCACCACTGAATCCAGTTTAATCTCTTTTTGTGCTTTTGCATCATTCACCAGCATCATCTGGCTAAACGTTAATCCTGATGCGATTAATACGTAATTTTTAATATTCATTTTGTTGATTGGTTTTAAAGGTATTAATTCTTTAACAAACTTATATCAGCAACCCCCGTGACTTCGGTAGATTGCTCCCCAAGCCAGCCCATATTGTACTGGATACCCGTCTGGATCTTGATAAAATCGACACCCTTCAGTACCACTTTATTTCCTTTACTGTCTATGGCATTGGCAATATCAATTCTATCACCCCCAGGTGTATTGTCTGCATATCCCCATGCAAACTGCGGACTTATGATATAAGAAGGATTGCTGTCGTCTATATTGGTGCTTGGCAATAAGGTTCCTGTAAGCGTATACTCATTGCCTTTTATCCATTCTGGAAAATAAGATTGTTTATGAAATACATTGGTTTTTACTACACCTGTATTGCCCAGGTTATCCTTCCATGGTACATCAGCTGTAGCAGGCGTTGGACGGGTATAAGTTACCGAATATGCTCTTTTGTAACCTGTTTTATTGAACTCACTACCTGCCACTTCATACCAGGTATCATCTGGTTTTCCATTCCCGTTTTCATCCTGCATGACCCAGATTACGCCCGGCTCTGCAAAATTATTAAAGGCATTGCCATATACCATAATATCTTCCTTACCCGGCTGGTTGATAACGGTATGGTCGAAACCAAGAACCACATACCCTCCCCAGGCACCCAGGCATATCATATTCGACTGACCTCCAAGAATAGCTTTTCCTGCACTTTCATTGGCAAGGGAAGTATTTATAAACTGCCCTGGTGCCGGCATAAACTCAAATAACTGCGTAACATAGGCATTGCTTTTATCGGTAACCGGGACTTCAGGTGCATTTACGGTCAAATTATATTTGTAGGTATATTGACCACCATCAAAATTAGAGGTGTATTCCAGACTGTGCGTTCCAGACTTTACAGCTGTAAAAATATAACTGGTTGTTGTACCTACACTAGTACCATCCAGCTTCCATTCACTGCTAAAAATGACACCATTTGTGGTTGAAACGGAAAATGTAATGGGCTTATTTAATTCGCCAACGACCTCTTTGTTTTCCATACCCATCTTGAAGTCCGGAAAAACAGGTTCTTTGTCTTTTTTACAGGATGTGGTAAAAACAGTCAAACCAATTAGGGCCACTCTTAAGTAAATGTTTAGTTTCAGAGAAATTTGCTTGTTTAATTATCAATTAGTTGGTTTTGTATACAAAAGCAAAACTGGCGGGAATATCACCTGTTTCCACAGACCATTTCTGCCTTCCATCAGGGCCGAAACAATACAATCTGCCAGGTGTAACATAGTCTGTGGCATCACTTACAAAAACATCTTTAGTAATGGGATGTACAGCAATACCATAAGGTATTTTAATTTTCTTATCTGTTCCGTCGCTGATAAAACTGCCAGGGATAACGGTTTCATCCTTCACATTGATCATGGAATAAGAAATGGTATTCTCTCCTGTGATATAGCTATATTCTGTACTATAGACATAGGCTTTATCACCATCTATGGCCAAATTGCTTGCCGCAACATTAAATGTCTTTTTCACCTGATCGGTCTTGGTATCGATTACAAATAGCTTAGAAGGAATATCATAATAATCACCCCTGGAGGTTACATATAGATCTCCATATCGATCTGCCTTCAATCTATGGAGATTAACAGCCACATCAATCCTCTTGATCTCTGTGAAAGAATCCATATCAATTACGGATACCGTCCTTTCATAATTAGGTGGGCTATAGCCTCCTGAGTTAGCCACATAGAGCTTGTTGCCTACCACCGCCATTTCTTCCGGTTGGCGACCAACTTCAATCTTACGGGTAATCTGAAGTGTTGCAGTATCTATTTCGGCTACAATTCCCTGCGGTGCTTTAGGATCTCCTACTTTACCCAGGTACGCACTCACATAAGCCTTGTTGCCATGAAAAGTTACGTAACGGCAATTCACCAGGTCAATCATTTTAATCCGTTTGGCCGTCTTTACGTCCATCACTTCGATTTTATTGGAGATATTAACCACAACATACAGCTTGGCGCCATAAACACCAATATCATTGGCTACATCCCCCAGGCCCTTTGTCACCTCCGGGTTCACTTGATTGTAGATATTCTTGCGGTATAATCCCTGGGTAAAATCCACGTAATCCAATGATGCTTTGTTCATATTCATGTTTCCCTCATTGACTACATACATCCCCTTTACCGTAGCATTTGGCTCCGCCGGAAATAGCGTATTGGTAATTTCTTCAGGAATGGGCTGAGGATCTTTACGGCAGGAAGCAAAAGCCACTATAAGGATAATGACCGTGCCATATTTTAAAAATTTTATACATTTCATAGCTGATAGGATAAGGTGAAACGATAAGAACGGCCAGGCATTGGAAAATTCTCCACCACATCATAATATTGATTGAACAGATTGTTCACTTCTGCGATTAACCTGACTTTACTTTTCCCGATAAGGGTATTGTAATGAAAAGCAATGTCGTGCGTGTACCAGGGGTTCACGTAGTTAGCCGGGATATTAGCCGCCTGGTTATAGCGTTCACTGGTATATATATAACTGTAGTTGAAACTATAATTTCTCCATTGTGCCCCTCCCATAAAGGAGCCGCTGTGCAATGGAATATAGGGGATTTGATTTTTGTAATAAGCTGTACCTGGTGTAACATCCTGTGCCTGCTGATAGGTGTAGGTTAAGCCCATATTGAGCTGAAGCTCTTGAGCTATACTCCAGCCGGACTGCATATTGACATCGATCCCTTTAATATCAACCAGGTTTAAATTCTTCATACTCCATCTAAAACCATTGCTTCCCGGCACGGCTATAATTTTATCCTTCACCCGGTTAAAATAGGCATCTGTTTGCAGGGAGAAGGAACGGAGTACCGCATTCTCAAATAACTTTGCATACGTAAAGCCGAGATCGTATTGTTTGGTATACTCGGGCTTCAGGCTGGTACGGCCAATCAACGTGTAATAAAGGTCATTAAAGGTTGGCATTCTGAAAATGCTTTTAAAGAAAGACCGTATCCTGAATTCTTTCTGCTCAAAAGGTTGCCAGGAAAGCATTAGAGTTGGTGTAAATTCTTGTTTGCTCCCCGCCGCTGTATAATATTTCACTTTATCGTCTACAAATGTCCCAAGCAGATTGGCCTGAACATCCAGCCGGTCAAAATGAAGTTGGGTGGCCAATGCCAATAAAAATGTATTTCTTGTAGGATAAGGAAAATGATCCAGGTTAGCATCCAGCGTATTCAGCTGATAGTCGCCAGAAAGTACTGTGGTCCACCAGGAGTTGATTTCATACTGATTAGCCACAGAAAGATACAGCTCATGCTGGTGAAAGCGGTTATTTAACAGACCATCCAGATTCACATAATCCGGATCAAGATAACGGGTATAATCATTTGAATACTTCGCCAGCGCCCTCAAACGATATGCAGTCGCGAGCTTCTTTTCATAAGAAGATTGCACGAACAGGTTCCTGCTCCAGCTTCTCTGGTTATAATCAAACCTGTTTCCAATAATAGGTCCCGGCAAACCCATCTGGTCATTGTACAAATAAACCTTTGCGTTCCATGTACTGCTGTCGGGCAATATTCCGTTCAGCCCGGCTTCTATCCTCATCCGTTCCACATCTCCATTGTTGCGAACTGCCGTTGTATCGTATACACCATTGGTATACCTGAATTTATACCTTCCGTTTGACCTGGTATATTCGGTACTCAGATTCGCAGAAACATGATCACTTAACTTGTGCTGCCATAATAAAGACGGATTGAGTAATCCAAATGAACCTGATTTCAATGCCAGTTTTAAATGGTCCTGTTCCCCTTTTTCAAATTTTGGCTGCCTGGTATTCAGGTAAATCGAACTGGCTGAAGCAAAACCTCTTGCAGACTGAAAAACCTCACTTTTCTGGCCACTGTATAACTCTATTTCTTCAATATTGTCCAAAGAGAATTTACCGAGATCCACTTGCCCGTTCTGTGCATTTGTAATCGGAACACCATCATAAAAAACAGCCGTATGATTGGTACCCATACTTCGTACATTGATGGTCTTCAGCCCGCCTATCCCTCCGTAATCCTTCAATTGTACGCCAGAGAAGAACCTCACTGCATCAGCAACAGATAAAC
>NZ_JAELTV010000304.1 GCF_016429005.1 Pedobacter sp. ASV19 | reverse complement strand
ATAAGAGACAGATTTAAGGTTGATAATCTGACGAGTGAAAAGGCATGGTCTGTACGTTTAACGCCTCAGGCTCCTGCCAGGGTTATTGGAAATCTTATTTTCAGATTTTAAAATCGACAGTCTTTTATAAAAGATGGCTTTTACAAACGCTTTGCAAAAGCCATTTTTTATAGGCTAATTTCAGCATAATTTCTTATTTGACATACAAGCAATAGTTGCATCGATGTCTGATTCCGGTATAAGATATGTTCTTATGCATTCCCGGAGTCGGATCAATCCAGTCTTGGCGGATAATATATAAACCTTTTCGGAGAGCAGCAAAAGTAGCCTCGCCATTTTCATTTGTTGTAAGTTCTTTCTCCCAGTTATCCGGATTAAAAATCCGCAATTTAATATCTGGTACTGCTTTTCCGTTTTTAAATGCCTTAACAATGGTTAAATCTCCCTTTGTATAGGTAATAATATCTAAAAACTGGATCGGTTTTGAAATGGAAGAACTACTTTCCACTTGGTAGGCTGCGCAGAGGTAATCTATAGGGCGAACGTTTTTTCCTCCGGTTTTTGAACGGTCAACTACCGGTAAAACATCATTACTTGCCAAAATCTGATATGTACCTTTTTTAGCTGGGGTAAATACAGCCTCCCAGCAATCTGAAAGGGGACGTAAAGGAAGGCTAGTGATCTTTCCTTCTTCATCAATGATCCGGACCTTAAAATCTCCTGAAAAGGGGAGCTCTTCTCCTTTTTCCCTGCGCCTGACACTATATTCATCGATTTCCCCATAGCAGATTTGTATATGTACAGGCTGGTGTATTTTTCCAGAACCTTTAATATCCATCCAGTAGCCATGTGCTCTGCTCAATAAAGGCAGAGTAAGAAGAATAAGCAGGCTATAAAGTATCTTTTGCTTCATGAAACAAAGGTACATAACGAGCATAGAATTCTTGCTTTCAGGAGAATTTAGTTCCTACAAAAAAGCCGCTGGAATATTTCAGCGGCTTTCATTTAAATTTTTAGTTCTTTTTTGGTGGAAGATCAAACGCAATGGCTTCATGCTCGAAATGTCCATTGTGCGCGCCATCACAGAATGGCTTATTTTTTGAAAGACCACAACGGCAAATAGACAAAACAGTTCTGCCCTCAAGGCCATACGTGTTTCCATTTCTATCTACGATCTCAAAATCGCCTTCTATTTTCACTGATCCGTTATTGTTAATGGTTAATTTAGTTTTTGACATGTGTGCTATTTGTTTTGCTGCAAAACTATAACAATCATACGGTGTATTCGAAATGGATTACAATTTAGAAACATTCCTTAAAACAAAATGTTGTGTATATAAAAAAAGCATCCATAATCATGGATGCTTTTTTCGATTTATAAAATAAGTTGATTAAGCAATCTTAACATTGATTGCGTTTAATCCTTTTTTACCTTGCTCTACATCGTAGCTAACAGAATCATTTTCACGAATGTTATCTATTAAACCTGAAGAATGAACGAAGATTTCGCTATCACCATTTGCTGGTACGATAAATCCAAAACCTTTTGACTCATTGAAAAATTTTACTGTTCCTTGTTGCATTATATTGTATTTAAATATTCTCAAATGTACTATTAATTATTTGAATATCAATTAAATAATATTGTTATTCATCAGAATAGGCATTTAAGAGCTCCAGGGGATGCTTTTGTTTACTTATTTTCAAACCTCAATTCGCTGATTACAAAAGAACCGCCCTTTTTCTGGAGGAAGAAGGAGGTACGAAAAGTTCCTCCCGAGGTAACAAGGTTGCCGGCAGCAAAGCGTGAACCACCACCTTCGCCCTGGTGGATAATGTCAAAAGATTTGGCCTTGTTTTTCGCAAAAAACTCCAGTAATATGCCCTCTGCCTTTGATTTATTGTAAGAATCGGATTTTCCGGCAATGTTCAATTCAACTGTTGCATCAAAATAACCGGCAAGTTCCTTCGCATTTCCACTTTTAAGGGCAGCAACAACATCGTCAAATGGGCCAGGGCCAACAATTGCTGCCTTGGAGTTTGGACCTGTAATAGATGTCAAAAAAGTGATCATTAAAACCATGTACTTTATTCCTGCACCTAATTTGATATCCAGTATTTTGTGGCTTATTAATGCTTTCATAAAGAAAAGAATAAAATCGTAAGATGTATTTTACAGATTCAAAAATTACTTATACTAATATGCGAAAATAAATTGTGACAGCCTAATTTTAATCCTGTTGTTCGCTAAAATAAAGAGAGGCCGCCTTTATTGGGCGGCCTCTCTTTATTCAGCTTAATATATATTAAAATTAATCGTCGGCATGTAAAGTGTCTTTGTGTTCTTCTGGTTTGTAATTGGCTTGTAACTCAGCTAATTTCTTTTTACCATAAGCTAATTTGGTGATCAGCACAAACAATACCGGAACAATAAATAAAGCCAATATGGTAGCAGAAAGCATCCCCCCAGCCACTGTCCAGCCTATTGTTTGACGGGATACCGCACCCGCACCAGTAGAAATCATCAAAGGAACAACACCAAGAATAAAAGCCATAGAAGTCATCACAATTGGTCTTAATCTTAGTTTAACGGCTTCAAGTGTAGCCGCAATAAGCTCCATACCCCAATCTACCCGTTCTTTGGCAAATTCGACAATCAAGATCGCATTCTTGGCTGATAATCCAATCAGTGTAATCAAACCAACCTGCGCATAAACGTTATTGTCCAACTTAGGAAGGAATGTCAGCGCCAGGATAGCTCCAAATAAGCCCAATGGAACCGCTAACAGGATGGAGAAAGGTACAGACCAGCTTTCATACAATGCCGCCAGTAAAAGAAATACAAAAACAATAACAAGTCCGAAAACCATCATTGTACTGTTTCCTGCCTCGGTTTCCTCCAAACTTAATCCGGAGAAATCATATCCATAGTTAGAAGGAAGGGTTTGTGCCGCAACCTCTTTAAGCGCATTAAGTGCATCCCCTGAGCTGTATCCAGGTTTGGCGGCACCACTAACTTCTATTGATCTGAAAAGATTATAGTGATTGATAATGGAAGCATTTTCTATAGTTTTATAAGAAACCATAGAAGACAGGGGAACAGAGACCCCGCTGGAATTGGTGACATATAACTGTCCAAGATTCTCAATTTTAGCCCGATAATTTGTATCAGCCTGTGTTACTACCCGGAAGTTCCGGCCGTATTTAGTGAAGTCATTGATATAGCTACTACCTAAATATGCGGAAATTGTACTATAGATTGCACCTACAGAAACACCCATTTTCTTGGCCATGTCACGGTTCACACTCACTTTATAATTGGGTGTTCTGGAGTTGAAAAGGGTATAGGCCATGCCAATTTCCGGCCTTTGATTGGCTGCCGCAAGAAACTTACCCACATTGGCCTCAAACGCTTTAATATCTCCGGTTTGCTTTTCCTCAATTTCCATGGTAAAACCTCCGCTGATCCCTAAACCAGGAATTGGAGGAGGGGCAACAACAAGTACAAAGCCGTCCCTGTCTCCGGCAAAATCAGCAGAAACACTTGCCATAATCGCATTCACATCTCTCTTACGCTCATCCCAGTTTTTCAGCTGAACAAAGAAAGTTGCTGCATTGGATTTAAATGACCGGTTCAAAATATTTAACCCGCCAATTGAAGCAATATTTTTTACTTCCGGATATTTCTTCATCACATCATCAGTGATCCTTTTAATAAAAGCATTTGTCCGCACGGCAGAAGCACCTTCGGGAAGCGATACCCCCATAATGAAAATACCAGCATCCTCATTTGGTATAAATCCAGATGGTTTTTTAGAAAACAGTCCAACCGTACCAACATAAATACAAGCTAAAATGACCATAACAAGAGGCGCTTTTTTCAGGGCTCTTTTTACGCCATTGGAATAGCCATGTGTTACATTGGCAAACCAGGTGTTAAACTTATAAAAGAATTTATTCAATCCTCTGGAGTCTTTATCCAGCTTCATCGGTTTCAATAAAAGAGAACACAAAGCAGGGGTAAGAGAGAGGGCAATAAATGCAGAAAGTAATACTGAAACAGCAATCGTAATCGCGAATTGCTGATACAACTGTCCAACCATACCCGGAAGGAAACCGACAGGAATAAACACTGCGGCAAGAATCAATGCAATTGCAATTACCGGAGCCGTAATGTCCTTCATTGCCCTTCGTGTCGCATCAGGAGCAGAAAGCCCCTCGTGATCTATATAATGTTGTACAGCCTCCACCACAACGATCGCATCATCCACCACAATTCCAATGGCCAGTACGAAACCAAACATGGTCAATACGTTAATGGAAAAGCCAAAGAAAGTAAAGAAGATGAATGTACCAATAATGGAAACCGGAATTGCAAGTACAGGAATTAAGGTAGCCCTCCAGCTTTGAAGGAATAAAAACACAACAATTGTAACCAGGATAAGTGCTTCAAAAAGAGTGTGAACCACCTCGCTGATAGATACTTTAACAACGGTAACAGTTTCATATGGAACGGTATAGTCCAAATCCTTAGGGAAGGCTCTCTTCAGTTCCTCCATAGCTTTATCAATACCTTCTGCCGTTTGTACGGCATTTCCACCCGGACTTTGATTAATGGCCAGTAAGGATGCTTTTTTACCATTCACTTTAGAATTTATAGCATAACTAAACTCACCAAGTTCTACTCTTGCTACATCTTTAAGGTAAACAGGGGAACCATCTTTTCCTGTTTTAATGATGATATTTCTAAACTGATCTTCGGAATTCAGGTCGCCATCAAGAATCACCGAAAACTCGAAAGTCTGATAGTTTTGTTGTGGCGCACCACCAACACTTCCCCCCGGAACCCGTACATTTTGTTCCTGAATTGCTGCAGAAACATCTGCCGGGGTTAAGCCAAGCCTGGCCAGTTTATTGGCATCGAGCCATACCCGCATACTGAAGGGTTGACCAAATACTTGCACATCACCAACACCCTTGATCCGAAGCAAAGCATCCTTAACATAGAGGTTAATGTAATTGGAAATGAATTTTTCATCATAGGTGCCATTTGGCGAGTATAAGCCAACAACCATCAGGATGTCACTGTTGGCCTTTTTTGTCGTAACCCCTAAACGTCTTACTGCTTCAGGTAAAGCAGGTTCTGCAATTCCCACGCGGTTCTGTACATCCAGCGCGGCAACGTCAATATTGGTACCTACATCAAAAGTAACAGTGATGGAAGATTGTCCGTCAGAAGTACTGTTGGAAGACAGGTATTTCATACCAGGGGTACCGTTGATCTGGCTCTCTATAGGAGTGGTTACTGTTTGCTCCACAGTTTGTGCATCAGCTCCTGTATAAGTGCCTGAAACGGTAACCGTTGGAGGAGCGATACTTGGATACTGGCTAATTGGCAGCGTTCGCATAACGATGACACCAATTAGGACTATTAATATGGATATGACGATGGCCGTAACCGGGCGCTTGATAAATACTTCTGAAATCATAATGTCTGAAATTCTTTTAAAAACTATTTCTTAGCTCCAGCTGCAGGCTGTTGTCCGTTGGCTTCAGCGGCAGAAACTTCTTTAACAACTGCACCTGGTCTGACATTCTGCACACCTTCCACCACAATCATTTCTCCGCTCTTCAAGCCATCAGTAATGACTATGTTTTGTTCAAATTGTTTCCCAAGTTTAACAATCCTTGGACTAGCCTTGCTGCTGTCTCCAACCACCATCACATTGTATTGGCCCAGCATCTCGCTTACCGCTTTGAAAGGGATAACAATTTGATGCTGAGGCGCTTTGTTTAATGCATTCAGGTTGACGGTCATACCCGCAAGTAATCTGTTTGTTTCATTCGGATAACTGACTGTCTCTTATACACATCTAAAAGGGGGGGGGGGGGGGGGGGGGGGGGGGGGGGGGGGGGGGGGGGGGGGGGGGGG